>JAQYWI010000071.1 GCA_030145015.1 Desulfobacterales bacterium | reverse complement strand
TCGGGGTCAAGGGCCAGATGGGTCGGCAGGTCCGGATCCATGTTGATTCCGGTTTGGCCGACGGAGAGCAAATATTTGATGCGTTCGTTACTCTCCTTACCGGAGCGGTATCCACTTTGCTGCCGACGGGTCCACAGTCGGCCTCGATACATGGTTTTGTGGATGCCGCGGGTAAAGGGATAAGCACCCGGCAGTTCAGGGTCCCCGTCGGCATCCCGGGGGCTGTAAACCTCTTTATATTCTCTGCCGGAGAGGCTTTTGAAGTGGGGCAAGCGCTCTCCTTCCAGATAGGCGCCTTGGGTCGTTTTGGTTTCTTTTGGCTTCATGTTTTTACTCTCCTTGTATGCGCACCGCCGTTTTATATGGAATGCCGAATCTCGATCATTCGGATTTTTTCAAGAAGTCCGTCAGGGCTTCAATGATCGTTTCCCGCATGGTTCCGGGGGTAAAAACACACCCGACTCCCAGTCGTTTGAGTTCCCCCACATCATCAGGGGGAATCACACCGCCCACGATTAATTTAATCCTGTTAATCTGCCGGGCCTTCATCAATTCCGTTAGTTTGCGCACATAGAATAGATGCTCTCCCCCCAAAAAACTGCAACCCATGGCATCCACCCCTTCCTGTAACGCACTTTGAAGGAAGCTCTCAGGGGTATGGTAAATGCCAGCGTAGACCACCTCAAATCCGGCATCCGAAAGCCATTTGGCAACAATGATAATACCGTTATCGTGGGCATCGAGGCCCAATTTTCCAAGCAGGATCCTTGTTTTCGCGCCTCTTTCCATCCGGTCCTCCTTACGATTGGGCGAAAAATCGCTATATCTATTTACACACAAATAAGATTATTTGACGTACCTTGCAGTCAAATCCGAATTCATATTAAACCGACTGGCCGGTTTAAACCGACCGCTCAGTCTATTAATGCCGGGAAAGCAAGAGCTGTCAAGTTCTTTTTTCTGGGAATTAAATCGGTGTGAACGCTTGAATAGTGAATTATCTTTTATTATTCACTTTTATTTATATGGTACACTTTGAGTTCATCTCTAATTATTGGAGCAAGGAGTGAAGGTTGCATACCGCGCCAAAGATATGATATAAAACGCGCGATCCCATCCTGCTTTAAGCAGTTTGGGTTTTTATGGAAGCCTGTAAATTTGAAGCTATGAGGTTAGAATGATGACAAAAAAATTAAACAATAAAATGAACTTGGCTCATATAAAAAATGTCTTAGAGGCGGAGGTTTTATGTGGCCACGATTATTTAGATAAAGAAATAAAAATGGCATATGCCTCTGACTTGATGAGTGATGTTCTAGCATTTGTTAAGTCCGGCTCATTTCTTTTAACTGGACTCACAAATTCGCAGGTTATACGCACCGCAGAAATGGCAGAAATCAGTGCCGTGTGTTTTGTTAACGGCAAAACCCCCCAACCGGACACGATAAACTTGGCAGACGAGAAGAAAATCCCCCTTATTGTAACTAAATTGCTCATGTATGAGTGTTGCGGTCGCTTACATGAAAAAGGGTTAGCCAGCGATGATGATTCCGAAAAAATCGAATCCTGAATTTACTAAAGTTCAGGAATTAGTATACAAATTAAAGGTTCGGGATGCCATGACCAAGGACTTGATCACTGCCGACCCCGGGACATCGATGAGCGAGCTAAGAGAAATATTGCGCTCTAACCGGATCTCAGGTGCACCTGTAATAAAAGAAGATATGTTGGTAGGCCTTATCAGCATTGAAGATTTCATCAAATGGCTTGCGGAAGGTGGGGAAAAATGCACGATAAAGGACCGGATGAGTACAGATATAAAAATACTATATGAAGACGAACCATTAACGCATGCGGTCAGCAAACTCGAGCAGACCGGTTTCGGGCGATTGCCTGTAATTGGCCGCAAAAACGGAAGACTCAGGGGGATAATTACCAAAGGCGATATTATTGAAACGCTGCTTCACAGGTTGGAAATTGATTATCATGACGAAGAAATCCAGCGTTATCGAGCAAGCCACATATTTGAAGATATAATCGGAGATAAAGTTGCGCTTACCTTTCAAAATTTTGTGAAGGGTAAAGATTTTAATCTCGCCGGTGAAGCGTCAAGCGGACTTAAAAAAGCCTTAGAGCGTCTGGGCATGTCTCCCTTAGTTGTGCGCAAAGCAGCGATAGCCTGCTATGAGGCGGAAATGAATCTGGTTATCTATACCGACGGCGGCACAATAACGGTTGCGGTGCAACTTGACAAAATACGTATTGATATCAAGGATAACGGTCCCGGTATCGCTGATATTCAAAAGGCCATGGAACCTGGATATTCAACAGCTCCGCATTGGGTACGGGAGCTTGGTTTTGGAGCCGGTATGGGTCTAGTTAATATCAAAAAATGTTCGGACAAAATGGATATAACGTCGCAGGTTGGGAAAGGAACGCATTTGAAAATCAGAATTAATGTTAAAAATACTCAACACCAGTCAAACCCAGGGTAATGAAAACCAAATTTGGAGAAATCCTTTAAGGAAAGTGGTGACGTCCTTAAATAAGTAAATATCTATCCTGATTTTCTTATTTAAACTGCTTACCACGGTCCAGGTTGCGGTACTGGATGGCTTCGGAGATGTGCGCGACGCTGACATCTGCCGATTTCTCTAAATCGGCAATCGTGCGGGCTATCTTTAAGATGCGGTTGTATGCTCTGGCGGACAGCCCAAACTTGTCGATAGCGGTCTCCAACAGGCGGCAGGAGGCGTCGTCTACTTTACAGTGTTTTTTGATGTGGCGGCTGCTCATCTGGGCGTTGCAGAAAATTTGGGTCCGGGATAATCTTTTAGACTGGATTTCACGAGCGTTGGCAACTCGTTTGCGAATGATTTCAGAACCTTCCGCAAGGTGGTCCTGCATCAGGTCTTTGTAAGGCACGGCGGGTACTTCCACATGCATATCAATACGATCCAGCAGCGGTCCGGAAATTTTGGAACGGTAGCGGCGGATTTGCTGATGGGTGCAGCGGCATTCATGTTTGGCGTCTGAAAAATAGCCGCAGGGACACGGGTTCATGGCGGCCACCAGCATAAAATTGGAAGGATAGGTCAGGGTGGACGTCGCGCGGGAAATGGTCACCTTTAAATCTTCTATAGGCTGACGCAAAACCTCCAGTACGTGTTTTTTAAATTCGGGCAACTCATCTAAAAACAGCACACCGTTGTGGGCCAGGCTGACCTCGCCGGGCCGGGGTATGTGGCCGCCGCCGATTAAGCCGGCATCGGATATGGTGTGGTGGGGCGAGCGGAACGGCCTTGAGGTAACCAATGCCTGGCCGCTGGACAACAGCCCGACGACGCTGAATATCTTGGTGGTCTGCATGGCTTCTTCAAAGCTGATCGGCGGCAGGATGGTGGGCAGACGTTTGGCCAGCATGGTTTTTCCGGAACCGGGCGGACCAATCATGACCAGGTTATGACCACCGGCGGCTGCGATTTCAAGGGCGCGTTTGGCATGTTCCTGTCCCATAACTTCGGCATAATCGATTTCATAATGACCGTCTGTTGAAAATAATGCAGAAATATCGGTATGTTCCGGTTCTATCCGTGAAAATCCCCTTAAAAATCCCACGATCTGGGAGAGCGTTTTCGCCGGTAAAACAGCGATATCCTGCACCACCGATGCTTCGCGTCTATTATCAAACGGGACGATTATCGCCGGATAACCGGCAGCTTTTGCGGCCAGGGCCATGGGTAGCGAACCTTTGACAGCTTTGATGCGGCCGTCCAGCGAGAGCTCACCCAGGATCAAATATTCAGAAAGCGGTTCCTTGGGGATAACGCCGGTGGCGGCTAAAATACCCAGGGCGATCGGCAGGTCAAATCCGGTTCCTTCTTTTTTTATATCCGCCGGAGCCAGATTGACGGTGATTCTGTCGTCCGGAAAGCGATAGCCTGAATTGTTAACCGCCGATTTAACGCGCTCCTTGCTTTCTTTAACCGCGGTTTCCGGAAGTCCGACGGTGGTGAAAGTGGGCAGTCCGGAGGTGATGTCGACCTCCACCTCAACCTGGTAGGCATCGATTCCCAAAACGGCACTGCTGAGGACTTTGGCGAGCAAACTGTCTCCTTTTTAGGGGTCAGCCGGATGAATTGCCTTAGACTGCTGAGAGCTATAACAAATCAATGTTTCGGCGACAATCTTTTTGTTGTCTGACAGCAGGATCGCATATAACGATCTGATTCCCAACCGCTGAGACGTCCCCCTGATGGTCACCAAAATTACTTGCAATTTATAAAGGTTTCGGCTATTTAATAAACCGAAAAGTTGCAAATGGATCGATCACGATGTAGCGATTGAAATGCCGGACCGCATTTCGACAGTTTCTTTTCTTCTTCCGCGAAGTTATTTTAATGGCTAAAAGGACAACAGGCTGAATCCAAGCTATCGGTTATTTATTACATGATTGCGCTAATAAAACGAGTAAAAACCGTCGCCTTTCTGTTCATACTTTTAGTTATTGCAAATACCGGCTCAGCACAGGATGCTACCCTGACCAATATTACCGTCTCTAACACCCGAGATGATCTGCTGTTGTATTTAAATCTTGAAGGGGCTTTCAGAGAAGATATGAATAACGCCATTTTAAGTGGCGTGCCGGCTACATTTTTATATTTTGCCAAGTTGAATAGAGTCCGAAATTTTTGGTTTGACAAAGATATCGCCGATATAGAGGTTACTCACACCATAAAATACGATAATCTCAAAAAGGAGTTTACGGTCAAACGCTCCTGGAAAGAGGACAATCCCGAAGTCACGAAGTCATTTACAGAAGCCAAAAAATGGATGACGGAAATCAATAGCTTAAAAATAATTCCGTTAAACAGGCTGGAAAAAGACGAGCAATACCAACTCAGTGTTAAGGCCGAAGTTAGCAAGAAAACCCTCCCTTTGTATCTGCACTACATCCTGTTTTTTGTATCTCTATGGGACTTTGAAACTGACTGGTATGCCATCGATTTCATATATTGATAACAGCCTGTCGGTTATCAGCCCACCACAGATGTTATGATACGATCCAAACGTAAAAGAAAATCTTTGCTCTCGAAAAAAGAAAGAAAAAGGCGCAAACGCGAATTGATTCTCATTTTTGGAATTCTGTTTGTGGTTGCCCTTATGACCTTTGTTGAAAGCCGGATCATCAATTTCGGAGCTGATATTGCCGTCTCCAACACTGTTTTGATGTTTATTTTGATCAACATCAATTTGCTGTTGCTCGTCTTAATGATCTACCTTGTATTCCGGAACCTGGTAAAACTCATCTATGATCGCAGACGAAATGTGTTGGGTTCAAAAATCCGGACCAAGCTTGTGATTGCCTTTGTATCGCTTACGCTTTTACCGACGATCGTCTTATTTTTCTTTTCCATTAATTTCATTACTTCCAGTATTGAGTTCTGGTTTAATGTGCCGGTCGAACAGGCACTTGAAAATTCATTATGGGTTGGCGGGCGCATATATAGCCGCGCAGAAGAGAACAACCGGTTTCTGTTAGAGAGGATAGCATATCAGCTAAAGACAAGAAATCTGCTGGATTCCAAAAATCAAGAAGCCTTATTGCAATACATTCGGATCGTGCAACGGGAATATAACCTGGATGCGTTAGAGGTGTATGCCCCGACTTCAGAGCGCCTGATGTTTGCCCTGGATCCCAAACTTGAAAACGAATATTTCGGGATTATTTCGGCAGAGGATTTTCAGAAAGAATTGCCGTCCGACGGGGTCCGATCTATTTCGCAAACGATTCCATCCGGCGAATTTGTTAAAACCATCGGGACCGTTCCCTTTGCGGTCCAACCCGGGGAGGCTTTAGGCTTTGTCGTGGCCACGATTCTGATTGCACCGGACCTTTCAGAAAATCTGCAATTTATTCGAAGAGGCTTTAGCGAATACCAGCAAATTAAGCTGCTCAAAAAGCCGATTCAGATTACCTATTATATATCGCTTTCTATTGTCGCCCTGCTGGTTTTGTTTTGCGCCATTTGGTTTGGCTTTTTTATGGCTAGATCGATCAGCCTTCCGATCAAGGAGTTGGCCGAGGGAACCCGCCGGGTGGCCGACGGTGACCTCAGCTATTCGATCAATCCATTGGGCGATGATGAATTTGGAAGCCTGGTTAACTCCTTTAATCAAATGACAAAGGACCTTCGGACCAGCCGCGGGCAACTGGAACTTTCCGCCCGCATGCTTCGCCATCAGAATATTGAAATCGAAGAAAAACGGCGATTTATGGAAATCGTGCTAAAGAGTGTTTCTGCCGGTGTCGTCACCCTGGATGCCAAGGGCATTATTTCGACCATGAACAAATCGGCCGAAAAGATGCTTAATCTAAAATCCGAGCAAATACTGAACAAAAGCATTAAACATTTGTTAACCGGGCAATTTTTGGAGCTGGCCAATGACATTATGGACAGCCTGCCGGTATCACGCGGAGACACGATTGAATTGCCGCTAAAGCTTACCATCGAGGGAAGACCGCGCAGCTTTCTGATTTCCGTAAATGCGCTCAAAGACGACGCCGGGAAACACATGGGAACCCTTATGGTGTTTGATGATCTAACCGAACTGGAAAAAGGGCAACGAATGGCCGCCTGGCGCGAAGTCGCGCGGCGAATCGCGCATGAGGTTAAAAACCCGTTAACCCCCATAGCCCTTTCCGCCCAGCGGCTGAAACGAAAATACGCTCAGTTCGTGGATGATACAATTTTTGAAGAGTGCACCGAGACCATCATCAGTCAGGTGGAATTGATTCGCAATCTGGTGAATGAATTTTCGTCCTTCGCACGGTTTCCAAGCGCAAATCCATTACCCTGCCATTTGATGCCGGTCGTTGAAGAAACATTAGCGCTCTATCGGGAAGGCCACTCGCGGATCAATTTTAAAATAAACAATACCAGCGACATCCCGATTCTCAACCTCGATCGACAACAGATGAAGCAGGCGCTGCTAAACCTGATTGACAATGCCATTGGTGCACTAAAGGGCACCGGAAACATCACGATCGGTGTGACCCACGACCCTATATTAAAAAAGGTTCGGATGGAGGTTGCCGATGACGGCCCGGGTATTTCCAATGAAGATAAGACCCGGCTGTTTCAGCCGAATTTTTCAACAAAGAAAACCGGAATGGGTCTTGGGCTTACGATTGTAAATACCATTATAGCGGATCACAATGGGATGATTAACGTACAGGATAACACGCCCCGGGGTGCTAAATTCGTGATTGAGTTGCCCGTGTAGATCAAGTTAGTTGTAAGTTGACCGTTGTCCGTGGTGAATGGGTTCCGGGATCTAATTAAATATAAATTCGCCTAAAAACCTTAAAGTTTATTGAATACATCCATACGCTACCAAGGCAATTATACAACGGACGACCGGCAACTAACAACTGACATACAATGTAAGCACTTCATATATTAATAAATGATTTTTAATGATTGACTCGAACAGTTACTAAAAGGAGCCGTTTATGTTTCCAACTGTTTTAATTGTCGATGATGAGCCCTCGATCGTTCAGTCTTTAAGCGGGCTGCTTTCCGATGAGGGCTATACGGTTTCAACGGCCTTCAATGGCCACGATGCGTTAAAAGTCATTGATTCGGATTCACCGGATCTTGTTTTACTAGACATCTGGATGCCGGGACTGGATGGAATTGAAACCCTTAAGGAAATCAAAAAATACCATCCCCATATTCAGGTCATCATTATTACCGGCCACGGAACGATCGAAACGGCTGTCAAAGCCACCAAGCTGGGCGCCTTTGATTTGGTCGAAAAGCCGCTTTCCATTGATAAGATTATTTTAACCATTAACAATGCGTTGAATTTCAGACGTCTTGAAGAAGAAAATAAATATCTTCGTACCAAAACCTTAGAAAAAAATTCCATCGACGGAAATTCTGAAAGGACTGCAGACTTAAGGAAGAATATTGAGATTGCGGCTCCGTCGGATACCTGGATACTCATTAGCGGAGAAAACGGCACCGGCAAGGAACTTGTGGCCCGCACGATCCACCAGTTAAGTCCCCGGGCGGATAAACCGCTTATTGATGTCAGCTGTGCTGCAATACCGGACGAACACATCGAGAGCGAAATGTTCGGGCATGAAAAAGGCTCTTTTTCCGGTGCAACTGCAAAGAAAGTCGGCAAATTTGAATTGGCCGACTACGGAACGATATTTCTGGATGAAATCGGGGACATGAGCCTAAGTTCGCAGGCAAAAATATTACGCGTGCTCCAGGAACAAAAGATCCAACCGGTAGGCGGAAGCCGACCGATCAGTGTCAATGTAAGAATCATCGCAACCACCAATAAAAATCTTGAAAAGGAAATAGAAAGGGGAAGCTTCAGAGAAGATCTGTATTATCGCTTAAATGTGATTCCGATTGAAGTGGCTCCGTTAAGAGAAAGAATTGAAGATATTCCCATACTGGTCGAGGTATTTTTAGAGGAATTTGCCGTTCAGAATCGAAGTAAGCGCAAAACGATGAGCCCGTCGGCGATCAGCCTGTTGAGCAGTTATACCTGGCCCGGAAACGTCCGGGAGCTCAGGAATCTTGTAGAACGGCTGGCGATCATGGTTGATAAAGATATTATTGACGCAGCCGATATGCCGGATTCATATCGACCGGGTGCTTACCATGAAGATACATTTTCGGCGGCCTCCCGGCTTATGAAAATTAATAATTTTAAAGAAGCCCGCAAAGCGTTTGAAAAAGAATTTATTAAAAGAAAACTATTACAAAACGAGAACAATATCACAAAAACCGCTAAGTCGATTAAGGTGGGGAGGAGTTATCTGCACAAGAAGATCAAGAGCCTCAGCTAGCGTTGGGTCCCGCAAGTAATTTGCAAAACTCACATTTATTTTAGGTGTCAGGTGTATTATTGGAAAGCACCCGAGGACGAGGACGAGTACGAGGACGAGTAAAATAAGGAGAAAAATATCGTCCTCGCGCTCGTACTCGTCCTCGAGAACCGGCGTAAACACTGAAACCATAGTAATTTTTACTTTCAGCCTTCAGCCTTGAGCTTTCAGCCGCTGTCAGCGAACATCTTATAAATTACCTGCAGTTTGCTATTCCAAAATAGATAATTTTTTACAATTCATAATAATATAATAAATCAGGTGACAAATGACCTTGCGGATTATCGCTGGGGAGTTAAAGGGCAGAAAACTTGTTACGGTACCCGGCATCCAAACCCGGCCGACTGCCGATCGAGTGCGCGAGTCCATTTTTAATATTATAGGCGCCAGCGTTCGAGGCGCGCTGGTTTTAGATTTATTTGCCGGCACCGGTGCTATGGGTATTGAAGCGCTAAGCCGGGGGGCCGAATCGGTTGTATTTACAGATAATGATAAAACGGCTTTGACGGCTTTAGCGAAAAATATTAAAATGTGCTCGCTTGAAAGCAGGGCGAACATCATTAAATGGAACATCCTAAAGAATTTAAGTATTATCTGCTCCTTTCCTGCGGCGTTTAATCTCGTCTTCATCGATCCGCCATACAATAAGGATATGATTCAACTGACATTATCAAATCTTGGTAAAAGCCGATGTCTGGAGAACGGCGCGCGTGTTGCGATCGAACATTCACCCCGGGAACCGATTTCAGTGAATGATCAAAATTTTAAAATTTCCGACCAGAGAAGATACGGAAAAACGCTTGTCTCTTTTTTAATTTATATGGTATGAATTTATTTTTTCTATTCCTCTCATTATTATTTTTTATTAAATATGAAAATGAGAAC
The DNA here is from genome assembly GCA_030145015.1 of Desulfobacterales bacterium. The sequence continues at coordinate 13,906 of JAQYWI010000071.1, read as the reverse complement.
CCTAAAAAAGGACTGCTAATACAATGCCAAGAGTTGCCATTTATCCCGGTTCATTTGATCCTGTTACCAACGGCCATATTGATATAATTGAAAGAGGGTTAAAGTTATTTGATAAAATCATTGTTTCGATCCTTCATAATCCTGGCAAAAACAATCTTTTTACCCTCGAAGAACGCCTGGAGATGCTCAAAGACTGTATGAAGAAGTTTAAAAATATTGAAATTGACAGCTTTGACGGCCTGCTGGTGGATTATGCGGCTGATAGAAAAGCCCATGCTATTCTTCGGGGACTGCGCGCCATGTCTGATTTTGAATATGAATTCCAGATGGCATTGATGAATCGGCGGCTGAATCGCGAGGTCGAGACTGTGTTTCTGATGACCGGTCTGCGGTGGATATATACCAGTTCTTCCATTATAAAAGAAGCCATTCAGTTCGGCGGGAATATCGAGGGTATGGTTCCGCCCTTGGTGCAAAAGAAGCTGATAGAGAAATTTGGCGATCATCAATTGTCAAATTCCAATAACGAATAACAAATAACAATTAACGCCTAATTGAGCGAATTTCGCTCAATTAGGCCAATTACTATCCGATGGATCTTTGGCAGCTAAATATATTCTGCAAAGTCATCGAGCTTAAAAGCTTTTCCAGAGCCGGAAAAGCCGTTCATCTCTCCCAACCCACCATAAGCAGCCATATCAAGGATCTGGAAGACCATCTCGATTGTCGATTGATTGATCGTCTTTCCAAAGAAGCACTTCCCACCAAAGCCGGTGAGCTGTTATATGGGTATGCGAAAAGAATGCTGGCCCTGCGTGATGAAACCGAGACCGCCCTGGCAGAATTCAAAGGGAAAATACGGGGACGGTTGGTTATCGGCGGCAGTACGATACCCGGGACGTATTTGATGCCTCAACTGATTGGTGATTTTAAAAAGCAGTATCCGGATGTAATCGTTTCCTTAAAAATCGGGGATACCGATAATATTATCGAAGGTATTTTAAATGGAAATTTAGAATTGGGAATTGTCGGTGCGAAAGCAGAAACCAAAAAAATTGTCCAAAAGAAATTAATTGAAGACGAGATGCGTCTTATCGTCCCGGCAAATCATCGCTGGGCCGGTGAAAAACGCGTGTCTTTAAAACGGCTCCTTAACGAACCTTTCATCGTGCGGGAACGTGGCTCCGGAACCTTAAAATCACTATATCAAAGCCTCGGCGATCAGGGACACAGCCTTGAAGATTTAAAAATTATGGCCGAATTAGGAAGCACTCAGGCAATCTGTCAAGGGATTAAAACCGGAGCCGGCATATCGATTCTTTCGACGCTGGCGGTAGCCGAAGATCTGCAAGCAGGCAAATTAGTTGCCCTTGAAGTGGACGATCTGAATCTTAAACGCAATTTTTATCTGACGTGGCACAGATACCGCAGCCCCTCTCCATTGAGCCAGGCATTTGTGCAATTTCTAGAGAAAGCGCTTTCAAGCAAATAGAAGATAGATTACAAAAAAAGTGAACTAAAGTTGGAAGTAATCTAAAGTACCTAAAGTTGTGGAATTCTGCCCGTCGAGAGCCTCCCGTCGAGAGCCTCTGGGTCGAACGATCCATTTTATTAAAAAGGATGGAGCGCAGCGACACCATAAATTTAGGCACTTTAGCTCATTTTAGGCATTTTAGGCACTGTCTTTTCCCCGGGCCAATCTTTCTATTATTAACACCGCAATAAATCCGATAATTGCGAGACCCAACGCTAAGTAGACCTCAGAATCCAGTGTTTGCGGCATAATGTTCGGGCCCCAGAGCACGTGGGGCTTCCCACGGATTATTTTTGTTTGAAGTATTTCCTTCCACGGCCAGATTTTTGGCATCGAGCCGACCATCAGTCCGGTTAAAAATGCCAGTGTAAGGTGATGAAAATTTTGCAGTAAATAGTTTAACAATCTGGCAAAGCTTAACAACCCGATAAGGCATCCCAGGCAGAATACGAAAATAATAATAAGATGCTGCGGCAAAAAGGGGTTTTTCAACGTGGCGGTGATAAACTCATATTTGCCTAAAATGAGCAATATAAAAGCGCCGCTTATGCCCGGCAGGATCATGGCGCAAATGGCGATGATGCCGCACAGAAAAATAAACCAGTGCGCGTCGGGAGTTTCCAGTGGCATAAGATTCACAATCGAAGCAGCGACAACGGTTCCGGCAACCAGACTGATGCCTGTACGGGGGGTCCAGTTTGCCACCTGCCTGCTGACCACCAGGATTGATGCCGCAATAAGACCGAAGAAAAGACTCCAGGTGAATACAGGATAATGGTGCAGCAAAAAATTCATCAATCTGGCGAGAGTGATAATAGCGATACCGATTCCGGCAAACAGGAGAAGCAGAAAACGAACATGTGCGTGTGCCAGCGCGCCCTTGAAGTCTAAATTCAGCAGTTTTTTAACCATTGTGGCGTCAAGTGATTTAAGCGCCACAAGCAGATTTTGGTAGATTCCTGTAATCAGTGCAATGGTGCCGCCGGAAACACCGGGGATCACATCTGCCGATCCCATGCACAGCCCTTTTAATGACAACACGCCGGCTTTTTTAAGAGAGGCCGGGCCGGGGCTGGCAAAAAAGGCTTCTTTCCAGGTCATCTGTTTTTTGTCTTCCATTTTATCTGTTTTCTTTCCAGCCATGGGCGCCAATCAGTTTGACAAAGCGGCATCCTCCCAAATTTGTCTTGTGGACGCCCCTTTCATCTTTGGTGTACTTGATGAGGTCCTGGGAATGCTGATTGCCGACCGGCACCACCATGCGCCCCCCTTCAACCAGCTGATCCAATAGTTTTTGCGGAACGTCAGGAGCACCCGCTGTAACCATGATGGCATCAAAGGGGCTTTCATCCTGCCATCCCGAAGTGCCGTCGCTGCATCGCATGACAATGTTGTGATAATGCAACTTATCAAGGAGACTACGGGTCTGAACATAAAGCGAGCGGATTCTTTCAATGGTGTACACGCGATACACCACTTCTGCCAAGATAGCGGCCTGGTATCCCGAGCCGGTTCCAATTTCAAGAACCCGGTCATCCTTATTAAGCTCTAAGGCCTGGGTCATTTCAGCAACAATGTAAGGCTGTGAGATGGTTTGTTGTTCGCCGATGGGAAGCGGGTAATCGCCATAGGCTTGATCCCTTAAAGCTTCGCTTACAAATAGATGCCGTTGGACTTTGTGAAAAGCTGCCAGAACTTCGGGTTCGGTTATTCCGCGTGCGGCGATCTGCTGTCGAACCATTTCCTCTCGCTGGCGTTTGTATCTGATCGAATCTCTCATCCTGTTCGCTTTTCTACCAAGTCCGCGGAGTCAGGTCAAGATTATCAAGCGGCAGCCGGGATGATTTTTTTTTAACAGCCGAACTCAGGTTCGATTTGACCGGGCCGGCGATTTTCGATCCCTTTAGAAAAAAGGCCTTGATCCTTTTACAAAATATTACAATAATCCATGTATTCAGCCGAATAAGATACGACATTTTTAGGATAAGAAATGGAAGGCACCCGACATCTGACTTTCGCGCTTTCGATATCGATCCTGATCCTTGCTTTTGGGACCATCGGATATATGACGATTGAAGGCTGGCCGTTTATCGATGCGCTTTACATGACGGTGATCACCATCTCCACAGTCGGTTTTAAGGAGGTGAATCAGGTCGGTGCGGCGGGCCGGGTATTTACGATTATTCTTGTTTTTTCCGGAGTCGGATTTACCCTTTATGTTGCGGCGGCCATCGTGCAGTTTATGGTCGAGGGTCGTATCAGAATCATTATGGGGAGGCGCAGATTGGATAAAAAGATAGAGCGCTTAAAAAATCATTATATTATTTGCGGATATGGACGCATCGGCAGAGTGCTTTGCCGGCATCTCAGAAGAGCGAATATCGATGTCGCCGTTGTCGAAAAGGATCCAGAACTAATCCCGGTGATGGATGCAGATGGTGTACTCTATATTGCCGGTGATGCCGCGGATGAAAACAATCTGATGAAAGCCGGCATCGAGCGTGTCAAGGCGGTGGTTGCCGCTCTGGCCACAGATACCGACAATGTCTTTTTAGTATTAACCGCCCGACAACTGGCACCTGAACTTTTAATTATGGCGCGCTCAAGCCAGGACACAGCAAAAATCAAGTTGCGCGCCGCCGGTGCGGACTTTGTGGAATCACCATATGAAATGGGAGCGGTGAGCATGGCGCATCGAATTATCCGCCCGACGGTGACGTCATTTCTGAATCTGGCCTTTGCCCACAAGCGCAGAGATATCCAGATGGAAGAAATTCCGGTGAGCCCTTCGTCTGAGATGGCCAATGTCCAGCTGAAGGATTCCGGAATCCGGCAAAAGTACAATCTCATCATCATCGCCATAATGAAGCCCGATGGCAATATGCTGTTTAACCCTTCTTTTGAAGCGGTCATTACCCCCAACGATACGGTCATCGCGGTTGGCGAAGCAGACAATCTGCAGCAGCTTGAATGGGTCCTGAATCCGAGTTAGATTTTATAAATCACGCGATCTTCTGTTATAATAATATCGACATGCTTGTCGTGAGATTCGATGGGAACTTGGGCGATGATCTGATCTTCAAGGGCAAGCGCAACCTTGCGGGTCGTGATTGCCAGCCTGGGGATGAGTCTATCGTAATATCCTACTCCCGAGCCGATTCGTCCGCCTTTTTCATCCAGGGCGATTGCGGGTATAATGGCAATGTCGATGCGCTCAATGGGGACGACCTTGCAGCGTGCCTCATCCGGCTCCAGAATGCCCCGCGGCCCGACTTGTAGGTCTTTATCAAGGTTGTCGACTTTCATGGGGGTCATGCCGAACTTTTCAGTATCATAGGCCGGCAAAACGACAATTTTATTGTAATCATAGGATCGCCTGAGGATATTTCCGGTTGGGACTTCACCTTTGTTGTGAACATACATTAACGCAATTTTTGCTTCCAGAAAGTTCGCAAAATCAAAAAGTCTATCTTCGATGGCTTTTGCTTTTTCAGCGATTTCATTTTCTGGGAGCGCGGTAATTTTTTTGGTGATTTCTTCACGAAGTTCACTTTTTTTGACCTGAATTTCCTCCATATGACTTCTCCGTTAATCGATGGTTATATTTTAAAATAAGGAATGCGCGGTGAAGTTAATCGTCAATAATCATTGACTATACAGCTCTAGCGTGCTAATTGCGCCAATATTTCGTTCACCCGTCAACCCCGGCGGCGAAAAATTTGTTACAACTCCGAACCTTTTATTATAAGGAAAAAAATGCTGGAAATCAAGTTCGTCAGGCAGAATTTAGACATCCTTCAAAATGCTTTGAGCGCAAGGGGCCAAGCAGCAGATCTTGACACCTTTAAAACATATGACAATGAACGTAGAGCGATTCTACAGGAGCTTGAAGATTTAAGACACCGGCGCAATGTGGTTTCCGACCAGATTGCCGCAATGAAAAAAGCCGGGGAGGATTCCAAGGCCGTTGTGATCCAGATGCGCGAGGTGGCCTCAAGGATTAAAGCGCTGGAGAAAGCATTGGCCGGAACCCAGGAGACGCTTGACCGGATTCTATTGGGACTGCCGAATATCCCCCATGCATCTGTGCCGGTCGGCAAAGATGAATCGGAAAATCCGGTTATCAAGAAGGTTGGAGAACCACCGAAGTTTACTTTCGACCCAAAGCCGCACTGGGATATCGGTACCGAACTCGGCATTCTGGATTTTGAGCGCGCTGCCAAAATTACGGGGGCGCGGTTTCCACTTTATTTCGGGGCCGGTGCAAGATTGGAAAGAGCACTGATTAATTTCATGCTTGATATGCATACGAGTTCGCACGGTTATACGGAAACGTTGCCGCCCTTTATGGTAAATCGACAGGCCATGACCCATACCGGTCAACTGCCTAAATTTGAGGAGGACTTATTTAAGCTGGCAGACTGGGATTATTACCTTATTCCCACCGCAGAGGTGCCGGTCACCAATATTCATCAGGACGAGATCCTGAATGAAGATCAGCTGCCGATCTGCTATACGGCCTATACACCCTGTTTCCGGTCGGAAGCGGGCTCTTACGGAAAAGATACCCGGGGGCTCATCCGCCAGCACCAATTCAATAAGGTTGAACTGGTTAAATTCACAACACCGGAGACCTCCTATCATGAACTTGAAACCTTGCTCCATGATGCTGAAACCATATTGAGGGAACTTAAACTCCCATATCAGGTGATTGAGTTGTGTACGGGTGATCTGGGCTTTTCGGCCGCGAAAACATTTGATATCGAGGTCTGGATGCCTGCCCAGGGACTTTACCGGGAAATTTCCTCCTGCAGTAATTTTGAAAATTTTCAAGCCCGTCGCGCTAATATCCGCTTCAAGAGAAAAGGCAAAAAGGGCACCGAACTCGTCCACACGCTAAACGGGTCAGGGCTGGCTGTCGGGCGGTGCGTGGCGGCGATCCTTGAAAATTTACAACAGGCCGATGGTTGTGTTCTCATCCCCGATGCGCTGCAACCCTATATGGGGGGAATGGAAAAAATAAAACCGTGAAACTCAATGATTTGCCCAGCGACATTCGCTCCCGAATCCTTCCGCAGCACAATGGTGAACTGATTTATCGCTGTCTGGGCTGTGGGCAGGAATTCGGGATTGAAGCGCTTTTATATGTGTGTCCGGATTGTGGACAGGTCCTATTGATCTATGATTTGAATTTTAGCCAATTAACCAAGATCCCGGGCACAGAGTGGCGGCGAATATTTGATTATCGCAAACTGCTGAACATTCCGGCCCTAAAAGGCATCTATCGGTATCACGAGTTTATCGGACCTGTGATTCCGCTGGAAGCGGTTGTGTACTTAGGTGAAGGTCATACCCCTGTGGTCGAAGCCAATGACTTTTTAAAAGATAAAGTCGGTCTGCAGTTTTATTTTAAAAATGATGGTCAAAATCCAAGCGCCTCTTTTAAGGATCGTGGCATGGCCAGCGCCCTGAGTTTCATTAACACCATGGTTCAGGAGGGCAAGGTATCTGATGTGCTGGCCATCTGCGCCTCAACCGGAGACACCTCCGCCGCCGCCGCCCTGTACGCCTCTTATTTGACGCCGCATATTAAATCCGCGGTATTATTGCCGCACAAAAAGGTAACCCCCCAGCAGCTGTCCCAACCTTTGGGCAGCGGTGCCAGGGTTTTTGAAATTCCGGGTGTGTTTGATGACTGCATGAAGGTGGTCGAAGCGCTGTCGGAAAATTACAACGTGGCGCTTTTGAATTCAAAAAATGCCTGGCGCATTCTGGGACAAGAGTCATATTGCTATGAAATTGCCCAGGATTTTGAATATGAGGTGTCGAATCTGGCGGTGGTGGTGCCGATCGGCAATGCCGGCAATATCACCGCGGTGATGAGTGGGTTTTTAAAATTTTTGGAAGCCGGCGTGATCAAGGGGCTGCCAAAAATTTTAGGGGTGCAATCCGAACATGCCAATCCGGTCTATCGCTACTATCTGGAGCCGGATAGCAAAAAACGCAAATTTGAACCGCTTACCGTAAAACCCAGCGTGGCGCAGGCGGCGATGATCGGCAACCCGGTCTCTATGCCCCGGGTGATCCATCTGGTGGAGAAATACAATCAGCTGGCCGATCGGCAGCGCGTTTTTTTTATCGAGGTCAGCGAGCAGGCCATTATGGATTGGCAACTCACAGCCAACCGCAACGGGCACATTGCCTGCACCCACGGGGGTGAGTCGTTGGCCGGGCTGGTAGAGGCCAATCGTTGTGGGATTACAGACAAAAATGATATTGCCGTGGTAAAATCCACCGCGCATGCGCTCAAATTCGCGGGATTTCAGGAGATGTATTTTGACCGGCAGTTCCCAGCGGAGTACGACATCAAGCCGGATCCGGATTTAATCAATGCCCCTTTATATGTTCACCCCGACGATCTTGAACACATACCGGCACCCGGGAAACCATTAACCGGCAAAGATTTTGAAGCGTTTGTGGGTCGCATGTCCGAAGAGATTGCCGGTTTGCTGGATCTTAAAAAACGTTAGGTGGTGTCTTTTCGGGAAGTGATGCGCAGGGTCGCAATTTCACGAAAAATGACTTACTTTCAAATGATTTCGTAATTTCCAGACATTTTAATTGATTGAGGTAATCGATAATGAAAAAAACATGGTTGATTTGGACAGGATGGCTCCTTTTGCTGTTTGTCTTGGCATCTTGCGCCACAGGCAAAGATGAGCAAGGCAAGAAAGAAGGAGCGGCTTACAGGCGGGTTGGCGAAGCTTACATGCAGCAGGGCAATATCGCGGCGGCCATGCAGGAATTTAAAAAGGCGGAAGAGAAATACCCGGATGATTACCTGCTGCAATATGATCTGGGACTTATATACTATAGCCGCGGAAGATTTGACGAGGCTATTGGCCACTACCAAAAGGCCGTAGGGCTGAAAGCGGATTATGGACCGGCCATCAACAGCCTGGGAAATGCCTATGCCGGGAAAAAAGATTGGGATAAAGCCATTTTTTATTATAACAAAGTAATCGACGATATCCTTTACGCCACCCCTCATTTTACATATGCCGGTCTGGGCAATGCCTACTATTACAAAGGGGAACTGGAGCGTTCCGAAAAATATTATCTTGAAGCGTTACAGATCAAGCCCGAGTTTGTCAATGCGCTGCAGGGTCTGGCCCAAACCTACATTGCCATGGGCCGCATACCCGACGCGGTGGAAAAGCTGGAAAAAGCGGTCCGTATAATGCCGGACTCGCCGGCGCTTCATTTGCAACTGGCCAAAGCCTATCAGCAGGCACTGGAGTTTCAAAAGGCCTATAATTCCTACCGCAAGGTCGTCGATCTGGCACCGGAGTCTCAGATGGCCGACGAGGCGCAGAAGGCGGCCGGGAAGGTCAAGGCCCTATTTTAGAAAATACGAATCCGGTCTGAGCAAAGCTCAATGACCGGATTCGTATTTTTTCAGTGCTGTCTTCTGAGAAACTGAACTGGCTTGGCCGACGCGCGGCTCATCACAGGCGTTTTTGTTCCAGCTTCACAATGCGGGGCGTTATAAAAATTAGCAGTTCGTTTTTGTTATCGTCTTCGGACTGAAATTTAAACAGCCAGCCCAATACCCCCATCGAGCGTAAACCTGGGATTCCGCGTTCACCCCATACGATTGTAGATTTGAGGATGCCGCCGATGACAATCGTGTCTCCATCATCGACTAAAATTTCGGTTGTCGCTTCATTGGTCGATAATGCAGGTCCTTGAAGCGTCTGCTCAGCGACCTCATTCTTGGTGACGAAGATATTCATTGAAATCCGATTATCCGGAGTCACCGAGGGGGTAACTTCCAGTAACAGATCAATATCCTTAAACCGCACCGTGGCATTACCGGAAGAATCGCGTTCTTCGTACGGGAATTCAAACCCCTGCTTAATCATGGCCTTTTTGTTGTCCAGCGTCACAATTTTAGGCGCGGAAATGATGTTGGTTTTACCTTCGACCTCCGATGCGGCCAGGCGTGCATCCACGATGGAAAATGGGGTTCCGGCGGTTTTAAAGAGGTTAAAGGAGAGCGATCCGGTATCATTAAAATTAGCGGGGATATTGTCGGCCAAAAAGGAGGTGGGGCCAAATACATAATCCGTACCCGGAATATCCAATGCACCGAGCGTGACCTCTCCCCAGTCGAAACCGATTTCTCTTGAGAAATTGGTGATGGCCTCCACAATTCGGGCTTCGATAACGACTTGAGGCGTGACCGTATCAATCTTTTGGACGATTTGCTTAGCCCGTAGAATGTTTGCAGCCGTATCGGTTATGATGAGCTGATTGTTGCGCTCATCCACATTGGCTTTGCCGCGGCCCTCGGTAAGGATGGCCGTAATATGAGGCAACACTTCGCCTTTGGCATTAGAATAGCTGACCGGAATGTATTCGGTAAAAAGCGGTTCAAGCGCTTCGGCCTGTTTCTGGGCCGCTTGCGTGGCTTTTAATTGGGCCTGCTTGAGTTTTTCTTCCTGGGCCAGGGTGCTGAGGGTGGCAATTCGGACGATATCGCCCTCCATGGTCATGCCCAGCTGGTTCATTTTCAACACCAGGTCAAGCACCTGGTCCCAGGGCACCGGTCTTTCGAGTGTCAGGGTAACTTTTCCGGTAACGTTTTTGTCAATTGCAAAGTTTTTGCCGCTGATTTCCCTCAGGATTCGGAAAACATTTTTGATATCGGTATCAAAGAAATCAAGCGCAATTTTTTCCCCCGTATATTTCTTTTGGGGCGACATTTCAGCCAATCTTTCCTCCAGGGTTTGTTCCCGGTCGGTAGCGGCTGGTTTTTCGGCCGGCTTTTTATCCCCGGGTTTTTTCTCAGCTGTATTCGCTTCTGCAATCCTAGATTTTTCAACTTTGCTTGCCGGTGTGGTGGAGGCTTCGGCCAGGACTTTTTTCCATTCCGGCAGATCCGCGTCCTCGTATGGTTTCGGAGGTATGGAGGAGGCCGCGAAGTTGATCCGCAGCATGTTGTCCTTATGATCCACAAAGTAGGGAACGGCCTCACGCAGTTCGATGGTGAACAGTGAGTCGCCTTTCATTGCGTCGGTCTGGATGGGCGTCACCCGATCCACGGCACTTTCAAATCGGGTGGTGATCAGGGCGCGCTTGCGATAATCCGGCAGACTGGTATTGAACAGTTTAAGGTGCAGGCGCCTGGCGGCCGCTTTTTGCAGATCATATCGGATCGGAACCGTTGTTCCGATGATCAGAGATGATTTCCCGGCTTCCTCACTGGAAAAATCGATGCGATTCACCCAGGCAGGTTGGCCGGATTTAAGCGGAACGACAGTTTTGGATTCGGCTGCTTTTTGGGCCACAATCGGTGTTTCATTTTTTGCGGCGGTTGATGTTGGACTGACCTGCGAGGCTGCCTCCGGAACCTTGCCGACATGAACCACCAGGCCGCTGGCGGTGGGTGAAGCCGAATATTTGGCCAGTGAGGCTTTGGGAGTATCCAGCACCAACCGGACTTTGTCCGGATAACCGAAATGGCGGACCTGTCTGACCCATTCGGATTTAACGGCCAGGCGCTGTTCCTTTTTATAGGGGCTTTTGATTTTGAACATGTCAATTACGATTCGGGGCTGTTTGCCGTCGATGGTGAAGGATTTATAATTATGGATGGCCCCATCGGCTTGTACGTTGATAACCACGTTATTTTTTAATGGTGTGGCCGATACTGTTTTTAAGCGGCTGGCAGGTGGAAGATCCTTCTTAGAAATCTGTTGTGGCTTTTGCGGCGTGGACTCTTTTTCTGCCACCGCTGGTTTGGCGGCCGACGCTTGGGAAGCCGCCTTCGGGAATGAGACCTGCAGTCCGGTATCTCCCGGTTTCAGATCATACGGTGCATCCGCTTTCATCGCAATAAAGATCCGCGAAGTTGTTGACTTGTCCTCAACGAGTTCGGAGGCTTTAACGGAACCAACAATTCGGTTTTCCGCAGGTGTCGTCACCGTTTTAACCGTATCCAGGGCGGTTTCGGGAAAATGAAACAGGACCCCCATCGGAAATACCTGTTTAATCGCCGTGTAGGTCAGTGGCTGGTTTCCGTTGATGGTGATGATCACCGCATCAGCGGTCACATTGGTGGTAATATCCGTAATGCGCTTGGCACCGGCGGCTTTTACATCAGCCGCCTTGTTGGATGCGCATCCGGCACCCCATGCAATCAGAAAAACGAGCGGGATGATCAGCAAGAAAATTTTTCGTCGGTCTGTAGATTGGTTAATCATCTTATAATTCTCCAGGAGGCTTCGGAAGTTTTATTTCCTTATTTCGTACAGTAACTTTACCACGATAATCTTCATATTCTTCTGCGACAATGACCTTGTTTTTTTCGATCTTGACGACTTTGCCGGAGTTGGTGCCCATATATGTCCCTTTTTTAACGACATAACCCTTGCCGGAAGATTCTTCGACCAGGGCCCTGTTTCCGCTGGATGCCAGAACAATGGCGACCAGTTTAAGCTGGCTGATATCAATTCTTTCCAACGGGGTCCGCGGAGTCCGTCTTTTGGTCTTGCTCTTTTTCAAGGCCACAGTCGGTTTCTTGAACAGCGGTTCAAATGGGTCGACCTTTCCTTTGGGATTATAGATCGGTGGCAGCGTCGATGACGATCCTGCTTTTTCCACCGGGGAAGTGGACGCCATTGCCTTTTGGTTGATGTCAGTCTCGGTACCGGGCGCTGGGCTGCTGGGCCGACGGGTGACAGAGATGTCTGATTTGGGCTTTACCGGCGGTTTGGGCTGCCCGGACACAGCCGGCGGCTCTGATTTTCGGGCAATCAGTGCCTGCTGAGGTGCCTGCTTTGCGGTGTCAACTTGCCTGGGCGCCGGCGTGGCTTGCGGTGCTGGTCTGGATTTTGTAGGCGGTTGCGTTTTAGCAGGCCTGGTTTTTTTAGCTGTTTGGGAGTGGATCTTTTTGCGGACGACCTTCGGTGCGGCCGCTTTGTCCGCGGGTTGGTCACAGCCCAGCAAAACAGCTAAAAAGCCAATCAAACAGGCTAAGCTACAGATGATGGTGAGATGTTTTTTCATAATGGTTAAGATGATTTTCTGCATGGATGCCAAAACGTGCATCCGTTATTAATTTATTATTTTCTTTTCGATTTCTTTTTAGGCGGCCTATTTTTAGGCTTCTTATCAGACGGCTTTTTAGGAGCCGGTTCTATAAACTTGTAGGTGACCGCGGTGCATGTCGTATTTAGTTGCTGGGTATCTTTGACCCGCCCCATGGAAATATTTTTGATGTTAACGATCCGGGACAGGCGGGCGACTTTATCAAAAAATATTGCCAGATCATGATATCCGCCGACAACTTGCATGGCCACGGGAATTTCAGCGTAGAACTCTTTGCGCAACTCGGTTTTGGGTTCAAAAAGCAAAAATTCCAGTCCGACATCCTGGCCGGATCTTGAAATACTGGTTAAAAGAGAGGGGATTTCTTCTTTTTCGGGCAGCGCTTTCATGGCCGTTTTAAACTGCACTTCCGCTTCTTCCATCATCGCTTGAAACTTTTCCAGGTCGGCTGCGTTTTTCTTGGCCACCACGAGCTTTTTTTCCAACCCGTCAAGCTCTTTTTTGAGCTTTGTGATATCTGCTAATTTCGGCTTATATAGGAGAAAAACAAAGCCTACGATAATCAGCACAAAGACACTCGCAAAAATCAGTATCCTCTGGACCTTGGAGAGGCTTTCGATCTTTGCGAAAAAGGAGCCGGTTTCTTTGGAACCTTCTAATGTTTTCATTATGTTCTAACCTTTGGGGGCTTTGATTCTGCTTTCTGAATTTGCGGAGCTACTTTGGTGCAGTTTATATGAAAACTTTTCAGATTCGATCCCTGCACCTCCTGGCGTTTTAAAGTTTTTAGATTGACACTGCTAAACAGACCGCTATTTTGGAGGCGCACCATAAAATCCGCCACGGTTTTGTTATCCAGGGCAATTCCTTGGATGTCTACCGCGTTTTCCTTAACATCCAGTTTGGTAAACCACATGCGCTTGGCCATCAGCACCTGGGTCATCGTTTCCATCAGTCGGACCGGTGCATGACGATCCGATTCCAGCTTTTCGATGACGGCCATTTTCTTTCTAAGCGTTTCGAGGTTTTGTTTAATCCTGGCGATTTCTTTATTAATTTCGTTGTAACGCTGCAGTTCGGTTTTAGTGGCGCTGATGCTATTATTTAATTTGCCGATCTTAGAGCTTAGACTGAAATTGTAGTAAACCAACACCACCAAAACCAGAATCAACGAAAGCAGAAATAAAGATACCTGGCGACGAACGTTTTCTTTTTTGCGTTCTGTCCGAAAGGGAAGCAGATTAATGCGTATCATTT
>JAQYWI010000428.1 GCA_030145015.1 Desulfobacterales bacterium | reverse complement strand
GATTTTACGCCTCATCCTCCAGGGCAATCTTGCCATTGTAGTTAATGAGTATATTCTTGCAGAGTATTACGAAGTTTTGGCAAGGCCAAAATTCGACTTAAGCTTCGATAAGGTTAACATTGTGCTCGAGTTCATCCGGACAAGAGGAATAAAAGCCCCCGCCTTGGCTGTATCATTTAGCTTACCAGACAGCAGCGATGTACCTTTCTTAGAAGCCGCCTTGGCCACTCGGGCCGATGCGCTCATTACGGGCAACAAGAAACATTTTCCCAGTAAATCGTGCAAAGGACAAAAAGTGATCTCTCCGAGAGAATTCATAAGCGAATTGGGTGAATAACAGGGCCGGTTATCTCCGAGATACCCCACTCAATGACCTGTTGGTAAATTCACGACTCGTCAACATACACTGGCCCCTTCCACCCCTTTCGGCTCCTAGAGCTTTTTAGAGAATCTTTTTCCGGTCCAAGGCTTTTTACTGACCACTCTGTGTGCTCTATGAGAGATAAAAGAGTCCCCAAAAGTGCCTTGAATTCCGCGCAGCGGAACTCCGCCGGAGGATTCAACTGGGGCCTTGAGCTGAAATGGGTAAAAAATAGACACTGGGAAGGAGCATCGGCGACACGCGGTTAGCGATTGAAAACCGACAACTGACAAGTGACAAAACGGATTTGTCGTGGTGGAGCATATTAGCAATGCTTGTGGTTGGCTTATTGGTGGAAGATCAGCGATAGGATGTTGGTAGAAGTGTGTCTATAAAACACCCCGCGGCAAGATCAATATCGGTGGGGGAGGGTGGAGGGTCACGTGGAGGAAGGGGAGTTTTTTACCGAAAACTGCCTTGAGCTAAAATCGGTAAAAAAAGTAAGGAGGAAAATTTGCCGAAAAGTGCCCGCCAGACTAACGGCGGGTAAACCCTCCAAACTGATGGCCGGTAAACTTTGAGCGGAAGTGGGTAAATTTTCTTGAAGGTTAGGGTTGGCTTATTTGTCGGAGGTATGCTGGCAGAAGTATGACTATAAAGCAAGCCGCAGGAGTCTCAATACCCTCGGAAGCCGTGGGGGAGGGGAATTTTTACCCAAAAAGTGTCTTCCAAACTGAGAGCAAATCTCCGACCTTGAGGAAGAATCGGTAGGTTTTTTCGGCCTAGCCAATTTAGATTGACAACAGACCAAAGATTTGTGATGTTTGAGATAATTCAATAATGCTTTGGAGGGGGAAAATGGGCGCTGTAAAAGAGCAGGCTATAAAGATCATTGAATCCCTGCCGGAAGATTGTACTCTCGAGGATATTCAGTACCATCTTTATGTGCGCGAAAAGGTCGAAAGGGGCATTAGAGCAATTGATGAAGGTGAAACGCTCTCACAGGCGGAGGCCGAGAAAAAGGTTAGGGAATGGCTGAAGTAGTATGGACTATGCCAGCCCTTGATGATCTTAACGATATCGTCGAGTACATATCCAGAGATTCAAGAGTTTATGCAGAACGGTTCGCAACACGTGTTCTTGAAGCCGCTAGGCGCCTGGAGGATTTTCCTTACTCCGGGCGTCTGGTTCCTGAGTTTAAGGAAGAAAACATCAGGGAAGTGATCTATGGGTCATATCGTATTATCTATATTGTGAGAGGGAACACATCCTACATAACAGCTGTGATCCATGGAAGCCGAGATATCCTGCGTCAGCTTGACGGTGGTGATTGGGACGTCACTTAGTGCCCTTCACGCCCTCCTGAACATCTTAGCGCCAAGTGTAAAGATCCCCACGCAAGAAATCCCCGGCCCGATGTGCGAGGCAGAGAATTTTGATTTGGCGACATCTCCCGCCAAATCAAATAACATACCTCTCTGAGTTCTCAGCTTCTCTGCCTGCCCCGCCTGCCCCGTAGCTCCGGGAGATGGTACTGGGGCCTGCCCCGTTAAATTCTTTGAAAAAGACAGCGCAGCGCATTTAACTGGGGCCTTGAGCGGAAATGGGTAAAAATTTAAGGAGAGGCGGCTG
>JAQYWI010000427.1 GCA_030145015.1 Desulfobacterales bacterium | reverse complement strand
AGTCAATGAATTTATCGAAAAAGAACTCGGTAAAGAAGGCCTTGAACGTTCGGTAATCGTGGTGGCAACATCCGATCATCTGCCGCTGATTCGCATGCGGGGTGCATTTATCGCCACAGCCATCGCTGAATTTTTTCGCGATCAGGGCCGTCATGTCAATTTAATGATGGATTCGGTCACCCGGTTTGCCATGGCGCAACGGGAGATCGGACTGGCTTTGGGTGAACCGCCGACAACCAAAGGCTATACTCCGTCCGTGTTTACGCTGTTGCCCAAATTATGTGAAAGAGCCGGGACTTCCGCCAACCGGGGCACAATTACCGGGCTGTATACCGTGCTGGTGGAAGGCGATGACACCAACGAACCGATTGCGGATGCCCTGCGGGCCATTCTCGATGGCCATATCAACCTCACCCGGGACCTGGCCACCCAGAATCACTACCCGGCGATCGATGTCCTCAGCAGCATCAGCCGTGTGATGGATGACATCATCAATCCTGAACAGCGCCGGTATGCCAATCAGCTAAAGGAAACCCTGGCCATTTATCGCAAAGCGGAGGATCTGATCAACATTGGTGCTTATGTTGCCGGGAGCAATCCAAAAATCGATTTTGCCATTGATATGATTGAAAAAATCAATCACTATTTGAAACAGGAAATCGACGAAACAACCCCTTTTGATGAGAGTATTTCCCAGCTGACCCAGCTGTTTGAATCCTGATGTATCAATTCAACCTAGAATCGCTATTAAATCATCGCCGCTACCGGGTAGAGGTTCTGCAAAAAGAGCTGGCAGACTTAAAAATATACCTTGACGCCCAAAAGGATAAATTATGGGTTCTCAGGCAAAAAAAACGTAACACCGTGTTGCAGCTTCAAAAAAAACAAACCGACGGACGCCCGGCAGCGGAAATTAAATTGTATATTGATTTTGTCGAACAGCTTTCTAAAGAAATGGAAGCTCAAAGACACAAGGTCCTGGAAGCCGAGCGCAATTTTAGTCTAAAGCGTCTGGATCTGGTTGCCGCCCTGAAAAAACGGAAAATACTGGACCGATTAAAAGAAAAGGGCCTGCACGCCTACGAGCAGGAACAGTTAAAAAAGGAGCGCAGCTTTATGGACGAAGTTGCCGGCCATCAATTTAACCAGAAACCCTAACGCTTGTTTCACCCGCTAAACCAACCGCCGACACCCTGCCGATTAAAGCGTTTGATTCTCATTCTTCATTCCCTTGAGCACGGGCCATGTGTTGAAGGTAAAGATTGCCATTTCAGGAAAAAATTGCCGCAAAAAATCCGTGTTACGTGAGCTGAAACCATTGATAAAACGGGCATCACCATTTTTTTTAAATAATGGTCGAATTCTTATTATGCTTATTTATTTCGAATAGATAAGAAGTTTTATGAATTGGCAAAAAGGTATCTTTCATGCAACGCTTATCTTTATTAAAGGTTGGCACGCTTGATGCACAACGTTAGCCCGGCATCGTTTTTCAAAGCCATTTCTAAAGGAAAATGCAAGAAAGGGAAATTATGTCGTCTGATGCGTTCATACTGCCTGCTCTACCCCAGATACCGGCCGCCGGTTTAAATGGAACCGCTGCCAAAGGTCCAGCCGCATTTAAATCCAACCAGCTTAAGGAACCATCAGATCCAAGCAAGAGTTTTTCGGCAACGTTAAACCGGATTTCCGATCGTCGATACGGCAGTAAACCAGAGGCGACGCCTGCAGAGAAACCGGCGGTAACATCCCGGGGATCGAATACGGATTCGGCATCAACGCAAAAAATGAGCAAAACCACCGATCTCTCTCATGATCATATTGAAGAAAATCAAGCGCCTGGTTCTAAAGAGATTCCTACAGCCATTTACCCGCTGCAGGCATTCGGTTTGATGCCTTCCCATCTGATGTATGCTGCAATCGCGGAAGATGGTTCTTTGGCGGTGGAACCGCCGTCCGGCTTAACCACCGAGTCAGGTTGGTTTATGCTTACT
>JAQYWI010000070.1 GCA_030145015.1 Desulfobacterales bacterium | reverse complement strand
TCAAACAGCAGGGTTTTTAATCGGCTTTGATCCGCAGGCCGATTACGACAGTCTCAATTTCCAATGGTTTAAAAAGCACTATAAAAACTTTGTTTATATTGACCGAATCGTCGTTGCACCCGATTCACGTCGAAAAGGTATTGCCTTCTCGCTGTACCAGGATCTTGAACATTTTGCCGCACAACATAACATGCCCGTCATGACCTGCGAATACAACCTGCAGCCGAAAAATGAGATCTCCCGGCAGTTTCATCAAAAATACGGGTTTAAAGAAGTCGGGACTCAGAAAACCGAAAACGGCAAAAAGACCGTCTCGCTTCAAATCAAGCAAGTGGTCCCGCAGTCGTCGTCGATTACCTGAATTTTTATGAGGAGCCCCTTAATATCATAAAATTAGACGCTTCGTCCCGCAAAGCGGGGCATAATTTAGGTATTAAATAACCGGGTATAGCGTAATGACTGAAATCCAAATCAATCGTGAAAGCCTGCTAGCACTTTTACAGAAACTGATTCAAATTGACTCGGTGAATCCATCGCTTTCAAGCAAGGGCACCGGAGAGGCCAGCATTGCTCGATATATCGGATCGTATCTTAATAAATTGGGATTGGAGGTTCGCTTTCAGGAGATTGAGAAAAACAGAGTCAATGTTATCGGGGTTTTAAAAGGAACCGGCGGGGGGCCGGTGCTTATGTTAAATGGCCATACGGATACCGTCAGTGCCGATAATATGGAAACGGATCCATTCGCAGCCGAGAAAAAAGGGGGCAAAATCTATGGCAGAGGCGCCCTGGACATGAAGGCCGGCGTCGCTGCTCTGATGATGGCTGCGCAAACAATCATAGAGGCGCGAATCAAGTTGAAAGGCGACCTGATCCTGACCCTGGTTGCAGATGAAGAATATGCCAGCATTGGAACCGAAGCTGTGGTAGACGAATATACCGCGGATGCTGCCATCATCTGTGAACCGACAGATCTGGATATTGTCATCGCCCATAAGGGGTTTGCCTGGATAAAAATTGAGATTTTCGGGCAGGCCGCCCACGGCAGCCTGCCGCACAGGGGAATCGATGCCATTGTCAAGGCCGGCAAAGTCCTGACGGCAATTGAACATCTTGGAAGAACGGATCTGACCCGCAAAACCCACCCTTTACTGGGCTCCCCGTCCATACATGCTTCTCTGATCAGCGGCGGAACCGAGCTGAGCACCTACCCGGATTACTGCAAAATCGAGCTGGAAAGAAGAAATCTGCCCGGCGAAGATCGCCAGGCAGTAACCACAGAAATCCAGGACTTACTGCAGAATATCCAGCGGCAAGATGATCAATTCAAGGCCGACTTTGATGTTTTTTTCTTTCGGCCGGCATTTGAGATTTCCGCGGATCAACCCATCGTGCAGACCGTCAGCCGGTCCTGTCAATCGATACGCCATCAGGCCCCTAAATATGAGGGCATGTGGGCCTGGCTGGATTCTGCTATTTTGGCGCAAGCCGGCATTCCAACCGTTATTTTTGGGCCGTCCGGTGATGGTGCGCATGCAGCCGTTGAATATGTGGATGTGGATTCGGTCATCACCACAGCAGAAGTGTTGGTTCGATCCATAATGAATTTCTGCAATCCGTAACCATAGAAAAAAATGAAGAAACTTATGTTACGCCTTCCAATTTATTATCTGATCGTTGTGTTCGGCATGTATTTCTTTCAAGATTTTTTTATCTATCACCCCGAAAAATCAGACCCTGAAATAATCGCGCAATCCGCTGAAAATAGAAATCTACGGCTTTGGCCGGATAGCGTAAAAACTTACCGCGGTTTCGTATCGCCGCGTGCAGCTCAAAAAAGCCAGGGAACGATATTGGTATTCCACGGCAACGCGGGCAATGCTCTGGATCGCACTTACTATGCCAGCGCATTAAACCGACTTGGGTATCGCGTGATATTGGCTGAATATCCCGCTTATGGGTCCCGCCCGGGAAAAACCGGCGAAAAAGAATTCACAGCGGATGCAATTGAATCGACCCGCCTGGCGCTAAAAGAATTTGGACGACCAATCTATCTTCTTGGAGAGTCACTCGGATGCGGAGTGGTGTGCGGCGTCGTTGCCAATAGCAATGCGACTATCGACGGTGTCGCTTTGATAACGCCGTGGGATTCGTTATCCAACCTGGCCCGGAGCAAATATTGGTTTCTTCCGGTCCGATGGATGCTAAAGGATTCTTACGACAATTTGGCGAACCTATCAAATTATCGCGGCCCGGTTGCCGTCATGATGGCGGGGCAGGACAAGATTATCCCCAACCGATTTACCCGCCGTTTGTACGAAGCCTTGCAAGCGCCGAAACGTCTTTGGATATTTCCGAAAGCAGAGCACAATAGTTGGCCCTCTAAGTCGGATGCGTCATGGTGGGGTGAAATGATGAATTTTTTGACATTCGATCGCTGATACTAGTGGATACGGCTTTGATTATTTATCTTTGGATGGATTTATGCTAAAGGCAACCTCAACCGAGAATAGAAAACAATTTAATCCACAGATTACAAAGATTTACATAAGAATTCATGCTCAGCTGTGATGCAAACATGGAAATAATCTGCGTTAATCTGCGAAATCTGCGGATCTTTCTTAGGATGCTTAGGAGATTTTGCAATGGGCGAATTTGGAGAGAGATTAGTCAAGTTAAGATCTGAGAGCAAGTTGACCCTAAAAGAAATATGCGAACAGGCAGGCATTCCGCCATCAAGATTGGTCGAATTGGAACGGAGTGTAAGAATACCGACATCCGGTCAAATCGAGCGTCTCGAAAAATTTTATAAGGTCAATTCAGGAGAACTCGCCGATCTATCCAAATCATTTTATAAATTTTAGTAGGAATTTCCGTAATTTATGCTATAATTAATAAATAAATTTCGTGTATCCCGGATATTGGAGCAGATTTTATGGAGTATGATTGGGAATTTGGTGAACGCATAAGGTGCAGTGAGGATGAAAAAAGTCAGTGCATCGCTTTTGTCTGGCAGATCGTTGCCATGGCCAAAAAGGCCAAGCGCAACGGACTGCTTGCCCTTGTTCAGGAAGCCGAAGAAACCAACTCTTTCCTTTTGCGCAAAGGCCTCCAACTCGTTCTTGAAGGTGTACAGCCTTCGCTGGTGAAAACCACTCTGGAATATTATATCCTTTCCGGCAGCTACACCGGCAAGGATCTATTGGAACGCTGTATCATTCTGGAAGGTGTTCTGGCCATTCAAAAAGGTGTCAACCCCCAAATCATCCAAGAGGTGCTGCTATCACTATTTGGTGAAAAAGGCCAACAAGCGTACGAAGCGGAATTTGGCGACAAGAAAACGGACAAGCTAGCAGCTTTTTTTGAGAAAATAAAAGAGGATCGAGCCGTAAATCCTTTGAGCTCCAAGCTAGGGCATACGATTATGCAGCTCGATGATCAGTCCATTCAACAATGCCTCAAAGAAATCAGCACCGTGGACCTGGCCCGGGCACTCAAAGGCATCGAGGGCGAAGCAAAGATAAAAGTATTTAAAAATCTTCCGAAAAGATCCGCGGCAATCTTACAGGAAACGGTTCAACACCTTGATTTGATGAGAGATTCCGAAATGAACGAGGCTCAGGAAAAAATCCTTTTGATAATTTCCGGCCTTGAAGAGCAAGGTGATATCAGGGCCGCCAACTAGAACCCACCAATATATTACAAAAAAAGATTAAGAAAATCAAATTTTTTCAAGCACATAATCGCGAGTACCCAGTTTGATTTTTTCGGCATAGCCGAGTTGAATTTCCCAATCGACCTTGGGGTAGACGCCTTTGAATTTGTCTTCACCCGGACCCGTGTTTTCTTTTAGGCAGCATCCCGGCAGCGCTTTCTCCTGATTGACCAAATCCACTGCAGCCTGATCAATCGCCACCGGATCGGTTGAAGCAACCACACCGATGTCTCTGATAATGGGTGCATCGTTAAACGGCACACAATCGCAAGCCGGAGACACATCCGTAATAAAGTTAACAAACAACGCGCGGTCTTTTTTACCTTTTAACACCCCTACTGTATATTCGACCATTTTTTCCATAAATAAAGGCACGGATGCATTCCACTGAATCTTAACGGCCTCATTCGGGCAAATGATAATACATTCTCCGCAACCGATACATTTATCATCATTGATATGGGCCTTGTTTTCAACCAGCGCAATGGCTTGGGCGGGACAATGCGCAACACACTCGCCGCAGCCAACACAATCCTTTGCTTTGACTTTGGGCGCTACATCTGCATGCTGGGCCATCTTGCCTTTGCGTGAGGCGCAGCCCATACCCACGTTTTTTATGGTACCGGCAAAGCCGGATAATTCATGACCTTTAAAATGGGCCACCGATATTAGAGAATCCGCCTGCACGATTTCCGTTCCGATATAGGCCCTTTTAAAGTGCTTTTTATTGATAATCACCGCCGTCTCGCTTTTGCCGCGCAATCCATCGGCAATAACAACCGGTGCATCCACAACCGAATAGGCAAATCCGTTTTGAACGGCAGTAACCAGATGGTGGGGCGCATCGCTGCGGTTTCCGGCGTAAAGCGTGTTGGCATCCGTTAAAAATGGGACCCCACCGATCTCTCTGACACACTCGACAACCTTACGGATAAAGACAGGGCGGATATAAGCCGTATTTCCGATTTCTCCAAAATGGAGTTTAACCGCTGTCAGATCCCTCCTTTTGACAGCTTGCTCAAGTCCGGCAATTTCCAACAATTTTCCCAGTTTGTCGACAAAGTTCTCCTTGTATTTTGCCCTCATATCAATAAAATAGACACTGCTTGGCATCACGCTTCTCCTGGTTTGCATTCAGCAACTTTTAGAGTTTTGGATATACACAGATAAGGCAAATAAAATAAAGGAGAAAAAACCGGTTATGGAACTTTCCAAAAAACTTGCAGCCCTGGAAAAAATATACGGCATATATGATAAATTTGCAGCCTCACTTGATTTAGCCTGCAGAAAATATTGCACCCACTGCTGCACCACCAGTGTTACCCTGACAACGGTGGAAGCATGCAAGATTATAATGGATCTGCAGTCAAGCACAAGTTTGGATTGGATTGAAAAAATTCAGCAGGCAGTCGCCCAAACGCACTTCAAACCTAAAATTACCACCAACCAGCTTGCCAATCTATGTGCGCAGGGTCTTGAGGTTCCGGAAGAAGAAAGCAGCCAATGGAAATCGTGTCCTTTTTTAAGCGATGACCTCTGCACGATCTACGCTGTTCGCCCCTTTGGTTGCCGCTGCCTGTTGTCGCGCCATGATTGCGGGACAGAGGGCTATGCGGATATGGATGATTATGTGCTTTCGCTAAACACGGTCTTTTTGCAAAGCATTGAACACATGGATGACAATGGATGTACAGGAAACCTGCTGGATGTGCTGGAAGTGATCGCTTCAGAAGAAAACCGACAGGCTTATGAAAACAAAACGTTAAAATGCCCGGCTGTGGGACTGCTTGCGAATCAACCCCTAAACATCTTAATGATCCCTCCGGAACACCGCACTAAAATGGAACCGATTCTGAGATCCCTCCAGGAAATCCGTATTTGATTTTATTTAGCCACGGACCCGTCTGTGGCTAATGAAAAAAAATCATGCAATCTTGTCTACTTTTTAACCTGGAAAAACGACTCATCAAACTCGGGTCTGTCTTTGTAACGACTGAAGAATAAGCCCGGCAACTCATCCATTTTTTCAAACAATCCCTGATCCACATCGATGCCGGCCTGGTGGAGCGCTTTGGCCATGGTTTTGGGTGAAGGCGGACAGCCTTTGACGGCAATCATTTCCCGGATGTCCGGATTGTCCTTATGGGCCTGGTACATGCATTTGCCGAGCAGAATCGTTTTTTTCCTGCCGGGTGTGGGCGCCATGGATTTTCCGGTAAGAATCTCAACCCCATCCCAGGCTTCACCCTTCCAGGCATAACGGATCGCCGACACCACCAAGCCGTTTACCCCGGAGCAGTAAGTGCACATGGAAAGATCGTATTTTCGGTAAAAAACACCTTTAATTCCCTGCTTGACCATCGGCAGCGGCAAAATGGCATCGTCGGTTTCGCTATATGGAAAATCATATTCGTGATATTTACTCAGACCCTCAATGTCTTCACCCAGGATTTCGATGTCGGAAAGATCATAGGGTCTTTTGCGGTTATGGGCGGCATGCACCAGATGGGGGACATTCTGCGGTTCATGGCCGAGTAGTTTCGCTCCGACCAGATCTGCCGCAAGCACATCGGATGACGCCACCAGCAGGTTGCTGCGGTGCATGCGGCCGTCCGGACCGGGTCCCCGCTCATTGGTATAAATCCCATCTTGAAGGGTCAGCATCGGCGGCATTTTGTCAGCCAGCTTTGCTACCCAGAAATGGAGGTCTTTGCCCGGCGTCATGGTGTGACATCGTTTGCGGGAGGGGATATCAATCAAGCCCTTCAAATTCTTGATTCCCAGACTCACCACCGTCTGGTTGTGAGCTTTCATCACCGGAAGATCCACAACAAAGTCGCTTTTAAAGATATCGGTGTTAAAGTTCAACTTGACACCGTCGCCAAGGTCCACCTTTTCAAAGGGTCTGTCAAAAATGTCGATATACTTGATGCCGTACTTTTGTTTCAAAACGCCGTATCCCAGGGTCTCAAAGGCGTGAGCCGCAGTTGCGGAACCTTTACGATTCATAGAGACGGAACCCTCCCCGATGGTGATATCAACGATGCCGCGTTCCTTGAGCAAAATGATGATATCCTCAACAATACGGGACGTGGTAATCACACCCCACTTGGGGAAAGCGGCGGCGCGGGTCCAGAACACAATATTGGGCTTGATAAAAACCCTGGCCTGAGCGGGCATATGGTCCAGACCACCTGACATCTCAACAGCCCTGCGAACCGATTCGGTCGGTTTTTCATACTTCACCACAGCAACTTTATACTTCCGCATCGATCATCTCCCAAAAAGATTGGATCTTGACCTTTAATTGGCCACATTGAAAAGCGCTGCGGCGTTGAGGCCGCAAATTTGCTGCATTTCGTCTTCCGACAGCCCGGCCGTCTTCATTTCATCAAAATACCTGGCCGGCGCCAGGAGGGGAAAATCGCTGCCGAACAGGATTTTTCCAACACCGACCCGTTGAATCGCCAGCCGATAGACATCCGCATCATACAAATAGGGGGAAGCCGCCGTATCAAAATAGATATTTTTTAGGCTCTCTTTGACTTCTTTTTTTAGAAGGCTGAAAAAAAACAGACCGCCGCCCCAATGGGCCAGAACAATTTTGTTTTGTGGAAAGCTTTGAATCAACTGATAAATCTGTGCCAGGGTATTGGGGGTTTTTCCGGGATAGGAATGCCCGATGGGTTCATTGGTATGGATCATAACCGGTAGATTCAGACCTCTGCAAACTTCCATAACCGGTTCGAGCCTGGATAGAGAAGAATTTTCAATCCCGGTTTGGTAAAACGCCAGCTCTCCGATCCCGGATAACCCACCCTTTTGCAGGCAGCGGCGGGCTTCTTCAGCCACTCCTTCGCTAAAAGGGTCGAAACATCCCAGGCCAATAAAGCGTTGCGGATAGCGGTTGACCACCTCGCTGATGTAATCATTGTGCTGTTTAAAATACAGCGAATCTTTCCAGGGAAATCCAAAAACAACGGCCTTGTCCACCTGGCTGTCATCCATTGAGGCGAGCATTTCGCGCGCACCGATCAGCCGGGATTTGGGTGATTGGTATAATTTTTTAAAGGCCGGTTCGTCTGTAAAATATTTTTCTCTGTTTTTGCGAATTTTTCCGGGGAATATATGGGTATGGGCATCAATGATCATCATTTAATTTAATCTATAAAAATGGAAAGCCGGTGTTTGGAAAAAAAATAACGGCTAACTGGTTTTTCCCCAATTAGCCGTTAAGGAGGAGAACAGATGAAGAAATTATTAGGCTGCACATAAGCAGGTTGCAAATTGCTTGCCAAAAACAATTCCCATCCGCAAAATTATCCATTTTTTTTATTTTTATAATAAAATTCATACGGTTATAATTATTACGCTTTCAGCGGTGATGCTTTCATAAACAAAATGGAGCGCTGAAATTTAGCGGTCGGGTTCATAATTTTTAACCCGATCCGGGGGCAAATTGAAAAACCTATTGTTTTTAAACCATTTTTTTATTATTGGGTGAGGTTCAAAATTTTGAACCCGGGATTTTTCTTCAGGGCGAAAAAGACATAACCCGTTAAAATTAGATAAAATAATAGAGTTTACAACCTTGAACTTACCGTACTATAGACGCAAAAACGCTCACAATTAAGCTTTAAACCTGGCCGGCCAGAAAAAATATTTATCACGAAAGCATGAAAATCGAAAAGGAAAAATTAATAAAATTTTTGTGCTTTTATTATTTCGTGTTTGCGTGATTATATATCTTAACACTTTTTCAGGAAAGCGAAAAATTTAGCCTTAAGTTCCTTAGACCATCAGAATATGAAATCCGAAAAAGAAATAAAAAAGAACCCCATGTTTTTGTACCTGGCGGTTTTAAGCATCAGTTCCACCATCGGATTGCAGGCCTGGCTGACGCTGTTCAACAATTTCGCCGTCGAAGTTGCCGGTTTGGATGGAAATCATATCGGCGTGATTCAATCCTTACGGGAGGTCCCCGGATTTCTGGCGCTGCTGGCGGTCTATATCATCATGGTCCTCAAGGAGCATCGTCTATCGGCATTATCGATTCTCGTTTTGGGCCTGGGTCTGGCCTTAACCGGCCTGTTTCCCTCCTACCCCGGGCTCATTTTGACAACCCTCGTTTCGAGCTTCGGCCTCCACTATTACGAAACCACCAACATGTCGCTCACCTTGCAATATTTTGATGAAATCACCTCCCCCTGGGTTTTTGGAAAACAGCGCAGCTATGCCGCGGCTGCCAGTATTGCCCTGGGTCTTTTGATATATGCGCTGGCTTTTTTCTTAACATTTGCTCAAATCTACCTGCTGATCGGCGGTCTGATCGTGGCCGCAGCCGTCTGGGGGTATACCCAACAGCCGGCAAAACAGACGGTGATACCCCAGCGCAAAGAAATGATTTTCCGCAAAAAATACTGGCTTTTTTATTTTCTCACCTTTATGGCCGGCGCCCGCCGCCAGATTTATATGGCATTTTCCGTGCTGTTGATGGTCCAAAAATTTCATTATTCGATTCAGGAAATTACCCTCCTATTTGTTATCAATAACATCTTCAACTATTACCTGAGCCCCTTGATCGGTAAAAGCATTATCCGCTTCGGGGAACGCAAAGTTCTCAGTTTGGAATATATCAGCCTATTTTTCATATTTATGGCCTATGCCACCACGGATTTCAAATGGGTGGTGGCGGTCCTTTACATTCTGGATCATATTTTCTTTAATTTTTCGATTGGGATTCGAACCTATTTCCAGAAAGTCGGCGATCCGCGCGATATCGCACCCAGCATGGCCGTGGGCTTTACCATCAATCATATTGCCGCCGTTTTCCTGCCGGCCATCGGCGGCTTTCTATGGATTGTGGATTATCGGATTCCGTTTTTCGGCGGGGCGGCAATGGCTTTGATTTCATTAATTGCGGTACAGGCAATTGACAGAAGCATCAGGCTCACGAAAACAAATCGATATTAAGATCAATATAATTGGGTCGCGTACCCAAACCATAAGATAACCAATTTGCGCGCCCATGACAAAATTTTAAATAAAGTTGACATCTGACAGGAACATTTGTTAACTTTTGATGGCTTCATCAATATAAATAGTTTTCTATCCTTAAATCAAAGATCTATAGTAGTGAGTCGAATTTTAAACATAAAGGAGGTGATATAGATAAGAATTTGCATTTTGTATTCTTTTTATTTGATTCAGCTTTCAAACAAAACCCATTCATAAATTCCAAAGGAGGTGATGCTTCAAAAGAAAACAGTCTAGCCGACACCCTTCTGGCACTTCTGTTCTGAGCGAAAATCTTCGTCTAGAATCTGACCACAGGTGCTAAAATGCAATCTCTCTGATAATAGCTGAACTGCTCTCCTAAGGATTATTTCCACTTTAATCAATTCTCTACTTACACACCAGAAGAAGTTCATGGTAGCAGTGGATTTATTTCCACTTTGAACACCCCCGACTAACATATCTTAATTTAGATGATTCAATAAGGAGGTGATATTTCAAAAAAAATCAAATGATCATACCCCTTCTGGAATTCCGAATGACGTAAATACAGACGCTTATTTCCTAAAACTCGTCTAAGAGAACTTTACAATGATCTGGATCCGAAATGTTTTAATGAAGATTTGCTTGATGAGATGAATGACTTAGCGGTTGACCGGAAGGGGCTCATTGGATTTTGACACAATATAAAGGAGGATAGCTATGAATTCTTTGCTATTGGCTGCACTAATGATGGTAGGATATTTCGTAGCCTACCATACTTATGGAAAATTCCTGGCACGCAAGATTTTTAAGTTAAATCCGGAAGCGGCCGTCCCCAGCACCGCACTTCAGGATGACCATGATTTTGTTCCAACCAAGAAACATATCCTTTTCGGTCACCACTTCACATCGATTGCCGGATTGGGCCCCATCGGAGGACCGGCCATTGCCATCATATGGGGCTGGTTGCCTGCTGTTTTATGGGTCTTTCTGGGCTCTATCTTTTTCGGAGCTGTCCATGATTTTGGGGCATTGGTGGTATCCATGCGATCCCAGGGCAGGTCCATTGGCGATTTGGCATCCGATATCGTGAACAAAAGAGTTCGAAGCCTTTTCCTGTTGATTATCTTCTTTTTGCTGTGGATCGTGATCGCTATCTTTGCCCTGATCGTTGCCATTCTGTTCACCATGTATCCTGTGGCTGTTATCCCTGTATGGTTTGAGATTGTGATCGCCCTCTATCTCGGCCACATGATATATAAACAAGGGAAGAACGAATGGTGGCCCAGCATCGTCGCCGTGACGATAATGTATCTTACGGTAATTATCGGTGCTTACGTTCCCGTCGATTTTCAAGCTATTTTTGGGATGAGTGCCAAATCGACGTTAATTACCTGGATCGTGATCGTCTTGGCGCTTAGTGCGTGGTTGGCTTCCAGCCTTCCGGTTCAGACGTTGCTGCAACCCCGGGACTTTATTAACTCGCACCAGCTTTTAATTGCCCTGGCGCTGTTGACCCTGGGCGTGATTGTGGCCCATCCGCCGATAGTCGCCCCGGTTGTTAACATGGCTCCTAAAGGCGCACCGCCTGTATGGCCTTTTCTTTTTGTGGTGATTGCCTGCGGGGCGATTTCCGGCTTTCACAGTCTGGTCAGTTCAGGAACTTCATCAAAACAGTGTAAAACTGAAGGTGATTCCCTGTATATCGGATTCGGAAGCATGCTCCTGGAGGGAACCCTGGCTGCATTGGTCATCGTAGCGGTCGCCGCCGGCATTGGATTGGGATACACTTCAAAGGGCGGCGAAATTTTTACCGGCGCTGCAGCCTGGCAGCATCACTATGCAGACTGGGGTTCTATTGGTGGTGTGGGCAACTATCTACGCGCTGTTATTCAAGGCTCTGCAAACATGATTCAGGCGATTGGAATCCCTGCCAAGATCACCCTTGCCATCATGGCTGTTTTCGTTGTCTCCTTTGCAGCCACCACGCTTGATTCAGCCACACGCATCCAGCGTTACGTGGTCGTGGAGCTTTCCAATGCCTGGAATTTCAAACCATTAACCGGACGTCAGGCAGCTACTGCTTTTGCCGTTCTTTCGGCCGCCCTGCTTGCCTTTTATGACGGAAGCGGCAAGGGCGCACTCAAGCTGTGGCCTCTGTTCGGATCGCTCAATCAGCTTCTGGCCGGTTTGGCGCTGCTGGTGATCACTATTTACCTGGCGCGTCGCAAGATCAATATCGCCTTCACGTGCATCCCGATGATTTTTATGATCATCATGACCACCTGGGCCATGATTATCAACATCGGCAGATACTATAGCAGCGCCAACTGGCTCCTATTCGTTATCAGTCTGGTAGTCTTCTTACTGGAGATCTGGATGATTATCGAAAGTGTGTTGGTGTTGAAAACGGTTTTTGCCAAGGAAGAAGGCTTACCGGAGACAGTGACCTAAAAGCCTGCACAACACGCAGTTGATAGATTGTCGCAAACTATTGAAGGTTGTCCGCTCACAGGGCGGCACTTGCTATCGGTCCGCGACGCTGTTTTTCAAGGATTTAAATCAACGGCATAACCTGGCGAGATATAAAATCGGGGTGGCCCGGGGTCACCCCGATTTTTCTTCTAACTAATTGATCTTTTGCGCCATTGGCTTTTTAGGATGAAAAAAGCAATCCCTGCTTATAAGGCCCGCTTGACAGGTGGATGTGAATGGAGCGTATTGTAAAGGCGGGAAAACTGAGATCATAACAAGGCTAAAGCGGTACGGTAGCCCCATTAAGTGCCAAACGCTTCAGCTTCCATGCACATTCAGTGGCCAAGGTTAATGGACCAAGGATTTTGATGCTTCTTGATATGAAAATGTGATAACCATCAGCCCGAACGTACCTGTAATTTGAAGCATCTTTGGGGGCCTCATATCGGGGAACAATCTCTTTGACAATTCCCACGCAGCATCCAACAACATCGGATTGCAACAGATTGAAGGTAACGTCTCCTATCCGTTTTTCCTGTAAGAATTTCCGAGCAGCTATAGAAATATTTAAACTTGTATTTATCATGGAAGATCTCCCAAACAACGTTTAGATAAAAAATTAAACATCTTATTAATAAAATCAAGTTGCAACCCTGGCTTCCTTTGCTGAACAATTTAAAATTTATTCAAAACTGAGGAGATTCATCAAGAACGAATGGTGCAATTATAGGAAAATACGATAGTCCCACACACCATCAATTTCGGCACCGCACAGGGCACACCGGCCGTCTTTGATTCGCAGGGCGCCCACCTGAAACCCCCAGCGCTCGATGACCATCTCCCCGCAGCTGTAGCAGTAGGTATTTTCGCCGGAATTGCCGGGCACATTGCCGGTATAGACGTATTTGAGCCCGGTCTCCAGACCGATTTCACGCGCCCGGGTAAGGGTTTTCAGCGGTGTGGGCGGTCGGTCGGTCAGCTTATAGGTGGGATGAAACCGGCTGATATGCCAGGGGGTGTCCGTGCCCAGATCATGGGCGATAAATCCGGCTAAATCCTGCAGCTCGGCGGTGTCGTCGTTGAGCCCCGGAACGATCAAGGTGGTCACTTCAACAAAAATGCCAAGGGCCTTCATGCGCGTTAAGGTTGCCTGAACGTGCTTTAGCCTGGCACCGCATAGCTCTTTGTAATATTTGTCGGTAAATGCCTTTAAATCCACGTTGGCGGCATCCAGATACGGATTGATCATCTCGAGGGCTTCGGCCGTCATGTAACCGTTGGTGACAAAAACATTTCGGATTTGATGCGCATGGGCAATCTTGGCGGTGTCATAGGCAAGTTCAAAAAAGACCGTCGGCTCCGTATAGGTGTAAGCAATGCTGCGGCAGCCGGATTTTTGGGCGGCTGCCACCACTGCCTGGGGGCTAACCGCATCACCGCTGATAATTCCCTTATGATCGGCCGGCATCTGTGCAATATCGGCGTTCTGGCAAAACCGGCACCGCAAGTTGCAGCCGACGGTGGCGATGGAATAAGAAAGCGTGCCCGGGAGAAAATGAAACAGGGGTTTTTTTTCGATGGGATCAACATGGCGGGCGATAACTTTGTCATAAACCAGCGTATGCAGCATGCCGGTCCGGTTTTCGCGAACGCTGCATTTCCCCCGGCGGCCTTCCTTTATGACGCAGCGATGGCTGCATAAGTTGCACTTGACCTTTTTATCTTCCAAAGGTTCATAAAGGTAAGCTTCCATCGCGGAATTACTCCATAATCATTTTAATCCGGGGTTCTGCCTTTTATGCGTATAAAACCTGCTTTCAATTACGATTTTTCCAACACGCAACGCGGAACCCGCAACTCGCAACACGAATTACAGCCCATTATTCCATTATTCCGTTATTCCAACATTCCAGTTTGAGGCGTAGCCTCTTTTCATCCCGTTGCCGCACCGCTCGTATCGCGGGCTTCATATCGCATCGTGAGGGGTCGGGTTCGCAATTTCGGAATCAGCGTCACCACCATCCCGGCAAATGCACCGAACGGGAAGCGCTGAAGGATTCTAGACTGTTCCAGACTGGTGGCAATCTTTCCGGTTTTTCCCGGTTGAGACGGCAGCTGACATACCGTCCGCCAGGATATCGGAGAATTGCCTAATATCTTGCGAATTTTCTGTTTGAGTTCCCAGACGCTGAAAAATTGTGCATGGTTAAAAATTGTCGGGACAAACATGCCCTTTACGCGCCGCTGGATGCCTTTGATGGCGTAGCGGTTCAACACGCCGATAAAAATTCGGTCTTTGGCCACCCGGCAGGCTTCTTCCAGCGCTTTTTGAGGGTCATCGACAAATTCCAGGGTGGTAAAAAGGCAGGCATAGTTAAAGGAATTATCATCAAAGGGAAGATCTTCGGCATAGCCCCGATAGAGGTCAGCACGGTTAGTGACTTTTTGGGATGCGATATCAAGCATGTAGGTCGAAGGATCCAGCCCGGTGACCAGCAGTCCCGCTTTCAAAAAAGCAAGAAGGCCTGCGCCGGTTCCACAACCGATATCAAGTACGGATTCGCCGCGCACGGGTTGCAGCAAAGTCCGCATCAGCCGGGTTTCAAGCTCAAACGCAATTTGGGACTCCGGCTTTTTAAACCACTGCTCGTAAGCAATGGCATCTTTGAAATCGAAGACATACCCCATGAGAGGTAATTTAAGTAATAAATCGGACTTTTTCAAGAAAAGAA
Source organism: Desulfobacterales bacterium (assembly GCA_030145015.1). The sequence goes on along the minus strand of JAQYWI010000070.1, from coordinate 8,915 downwards.
AATCAAAATTCGATGGCAGGCGGCGACAAAGCTGAATTTTTGCAGAACGTCACGCGCGGTTCGTTTTTGTATCCGGCGCTGAACTACCGGCAGTCCGGGGGGACGCTTTCTTTTTCCGCCGGGGTTGTCTTTTCTTTTTTGGGGCAGATTCTTGAGAATCTGCGGAGGTCTTGGATTGGGGCACTTCGCGCCCCTGTCCTTTTCCGCCTTTGGCAGGAAAATCCAAGCCACCCGCTGTGCGGGTGGTCGTTGACTCATCCCTTTTGGGGTCAGCGGGACCAAAACCGAAAAGTGCACCGGGAACCGCGCGGGGTTTGGTTTTCTTTGACGGAGGCCGCGCTTCGGTCCCCTTCCTTGTACGGCCCTGACTTCGTCTCCTTCCGGACTTTCTGAGACGAGATCTGCGCTCAGCGGCAATCGGTTTAGCCTTATCTGCAACATACCAGTCGTTTCCGGGCCAGACCACGGGAATTTTATACCCCAGCATTTCCTCCAGGGGTTCCAGATGATAAACGTAGTCTTCACAGGCCAACGCGACGGCAGTGCCGGTCTTGCCCGCCCGGGCAGTCCGGCCGATCCGATGAACATAATTTTCGGCATCCTGAGGCAGATCATAGTTAATCACATGGCTGATATCTTCAACATGAATGCCGCGGGAGGCCACATCGGTGGCAACTAATATTTTGATTTCACCCTTTTTGAATTGCGCCATCAGCCGGAACCGTTTGCGCTGGGGCAAATCACCGGTGATTTTTTCGGCCGGCCAGCCGTTACCTTTAAGCTTTCTCGTCAGCCAATCGACGCCCACCTTCGTATTGACAAAAATGAGCATCCGGCTCCAATCTTCTCTGTTGAGCAGGCCTAACAACAGTGGCAGCTTCTTTTCCGAGCCAACATGAAACAGCTGTTGCTCGATACCTTCCACGGTGATGGACTGGGGCGTGACCGATATAAATTCAGGCAGATTCATGTATTCATAAGTCAGTTCCATAACCCGATAGGAGAGGGTCGCTGAGAAGATCATGGACTGTCGTTTCTCATAGTGGGGTAGTTTGCGGAGAAGATAGCGCATATCCTTGGTAAATCCCAGGTCAAACAAACGGTCCGCTTCATCGATCACCAGAATTTTGATGCCCTGGGTTTTAAAAATGCCCTGCTTGTTGTAGTCAATGATACGGCCGGGTGTACAGACAATAATATCTACCCCCCGGCGCAGTGTTTCGGCTTGGCGCTTATAATCAACGCCACCGACAACTTCTGCTAAACTTAAATCCGTATGGCGACACAGGGCGCGGGCCTCCTCGTATGTCTGATGGGAAAGTTCGCGGGTGGGTGCGATAATAAGAGCCGAAGGCAAACGCGAGTCGCGTTCAGGAAGCGCCAAAATACGGGTGATAACGGTGACAAGAAAGGCCGCCGTTTTCCCGGTGCCGGTTTGGGCCTGGCCGGCAACATCGCCGCCGGCCAGCGAAATCGGAAGTGTTTGCGCTTGTATCGGTGTGCAATACGTAAAACCGGCTTCACTCAAGGCCGGGAGCAACTGGGCCGGCAAAGCAAACTCGTCAAATCGTTTTTGGGTTAGAAACTCCGGTTTTTCAGCCCGTGGATACGGGGCCGGAGAATCAGATGTGTCGGACATGGTATTTTATTCTATTTAGGTTTCTCTGAGTATGTGAACGATAGCATATCGATTTTTGACTTTGCGAGATTATACACATGTATTCGGGTGTTTTGCAAGAGAGGAGAATTCTTCTGTTTGAATTAAGTGACGCTGTATGCTAACACAAGACGCGTTCGCTTCGCTCACGCAATATTGGAATAATACAATGAAAGAATTCTTCAAGGTTACAGATTTACAAACGGTTTTAGATTACCGCACAAAATTTCCACAGGTCAAGACTGAAGAAATTCCACTGGTGGAAACGGTTGGGAGAATCCTGGCAGAAGATATTGTTGCGGATGTCGATCTGCCGGACTTTCCAAGGGCCATTGTTGACGGTTATGCGCTTCAAGGCGCTTCCACCTTTGGCGCCAGTGAAGGCAATCCGGCCTTTCTTGCCGTCATCGGCAGCGTCGCCATGGGAGAATCGCCGGAGCTTACCATTAACCCCGGGGAAGCGGTTCGCATCGCCACCGGTGGAATGTTACCGCAAGGTGCGAACAGTGTTGTCATGGTTGAACACACCCAGGCCATCGATGACGCAACAATCGAAGTTTACCGGAGTGTCGCCCCCGGTCAGAACATGATTGCGATCGGTGAAGATATTAAAAAACAATCGCGTATGCTGATGCAGGGACAAACGATTCGGCCCCAGGAGGCCGGACTTTTAGCCGCTTTGGGAAAACAAAAGGTGGCCGTTTTTCAAAAACCGGTTATTGGCATTATTTCCAGCGGAGACGAAATTATACCGATTAATGCGACGCCGTCTCTGGGGCAGATACGCGATATCAATACCTATACCCTTACGGGACTCATTCATGAAGCCGGAGCGCAAGCAGTCTCATTCGGGATCGTACGCGATGATTTTGAAACTCTGTTTGAAAAATGCCGCCTGGCCCTTGACCAATGTGATATGATTCTAATTTCCGGTGGCAGTTCTGTCGGCGCCCGCGACTTTACCGTTGATGTGCTTTCGGCCTTGCAGGATGCAAAAATTCTGGTTCACGGTATCTCTATCAGCCCCGGCAAACCGACCATTTTGGCAAAGGCCCAAAACAAGGCGTTCTGGGGAATGCCCGGGCATGTGGTATCGGCCATGATTGTATTTTCAAGAGTCGTAAAACCATTCATAGAGCATCTCAGCGGGCAAGCCGCCGGTCAGAAAAAAGAACTGCGGCTGCCGGCGAAGCTAAGCAGAAATGTCGCTTCGAGGCAGGGCCGCATCGATTTTATTCGGGTTCAACTCCGTCTTGAAGAAGGCCAGCTATGGGCGGATCCGGTGCTGGGTAAATCCGGCCTCATCAGCACAATGGTCTTCGCCGACGGTTTGCTTGAAATCGATATCAATACCGAAGGGCTGGAGAAAGGGACGGTGGTGGAAGTCATTCCGATGTAGACACAACCAACTCTGGTTTTTTATTCAAGATATTTTAGCAATGTTCAGTTTATCTTAAATACGAAGCACGAAATTAGAAATCCGAAACAATATCTAAATTCTAAATACAAATGTTCAAAACGGTTTTGAATTTTGGTCATTCGATATTCGGGTTTGTTTAGGCCAATTTTATAAAATCAGGCGATATTCGAATTTCGGATTTAAAACTAAACTTAAGAAAACTTTGATATCTTCAAAATGCCTAACATGTAATTGGAGAATAAAATGGCATTTAAACGTAACATCTATCTTAAAATGAAAACACTGAAAGAGGCCCGGGACATTCTCTTTCAGACGTTTTCCAATTTACCCTCTCTTCCTACGGAAGAAATTTCAGTTCCGGATGCGGTCGATCGGGTTCTGGCCAAGTCGGTCAGCGCCCGGCTTTCCTCGCCGAATTTTCACCTGGCCGCCATGGACGGGCTGGCTGTAAAAGCAGAAATCACCTTTGGCACAACCGCGGCGGCACCCAAAGAACTGATCGTCGGCCGGGACGCATTTTATGTCAATACCGGCCATGTTCTGCCGGAAAATACAGATGCGGTCATAATGGTCGAAAATGTCAATGAGCTGGATGAAGGCCGCATCGAGATCGAAGCCCCGGCTTTCCCCTGGCAAAATGTTCGCAGGGTCGGAGAGGACATTGTCGCCACCGAACTTCTTTTCCCCCAAAATCATGTGGTCACCCCCTATTGCGTCGGCGCCCTGCTGTCCGGAGGCGTTTTTACCGTAACGGTCAAAGCCAAACCGAAGGTGCTGATTATACCCACCGGGTCTGAACTGGTGGACTGGCGCAAACTTGAGCTTGATGACTTTAAACCGGGCCAGGTGCTGGAAACCAATTCATATGTTCTGGGCAAACTTATTGAAAAGTGCGGGGCCACCTTTACGCGCCACCAGATGGTGGTCGACGATGTCGAAAAGATCAAGCAGGCGGTCACAGCAGCGCTAAAGGATGATTATCAGCTGATCCTGATCTTGGGCGGATCCTCGGCCGGATCTAAAGATTTTGCCAACACGGCAATTGTTGATCTGGGTAAAATTCGGGTTCATGGGGTAACGATCATGCCCGGCAAACCGGTTGTCATCGGAACCGTGGAAGATAAACCGGTTTTTGGAATTCCCGGTTACCCGGTGTCGGCCATTATTGCGTTTGAGCAGTTTGTCCAACCTCTGATATACGCTCTGCTGGGTCAACCCGAGCCGGCAAAAGAAACGATTGATGTCCAACCCACCAAAAAAATTGCCTCCAAGCTCGGCGTGGAAGAATTTGTACGTGTAAAGCTGGGCGAGGTGGGAGGCCGCATCGTGGCCACGCCGCTGGCCAGGGGAGCCGGCACCATCACCTCCATTACCGAAGCCGACGGCATCATCCGCATACCGAATCATGTGGAGGGCCTCAATGATGATGAGATCGTCTCCGCCGAACTTCTTCGCCCGCTGCCGGCCATCCGCCGGACAATCGTCATCGTAGGAAGTCATGATAATTCTCTGGATGTGCTGGCCGATCAGATTAAGGCCGCTCACAGTGAATTAACCCTGTCCTCAAGCCATGTTGGAAGTATGGGGGGGTTGATGGCCATCAAACGCGGTGGATGCCATCTGGCCGGTACGCATCTTTTGGATACCGAAGATGGGTCTTACAATTTATCTTACCTAAAAAAATACCTGCCGGATACGGCCATTAAACTGATCCATCTGGTCCAACGCGACCAGGGCCTGATCCTAAAACAGGACAACCCCAAAGGGATTAAGGGTATTGAAGATCTCAGCCGCAAAGACGTTGCCTTTATCAACCGGCAGGTCGGTTCGGGTACGCGAATTTTGTTGGACTATAAATTAAAGCAGATGGGTATCAAGGCGGCTGCCATTAATGGGTATCAAAATGAAGAATTCACCCATATGGCCGTGGCCGTATCTGTGCTGAGCGGTGCAGAGGATGCCGGTTTAGGAATTTATGCAGCGGCCAAAGCCTTAAATCTTGAATTTATACCGATCGTCACCGAGCAATACGATCTGGCAATTCCCCTTGAGTATTTCGACACACACCCAATCCAGGTCCTGCTTGAAGTCATAAATAGCCGCACATTTAAACAGCGCGTGGAAGCGCTGGGAGGATACAATACGCAGAATACTGGAGAGATCATCGACATATAGCTTAATAAAAATGCAGATCTCAAAACTTTTTAGCGCAGCAAACAAATTCGAAGCACGAAACACGAAATCCTAAACAATACCGAATGACATAAATTCAAAACAACCATCTCACAGATATGTTTATGATAATCCGATCAGCTTTTATGTTTGAGACATTAGAACATTTGAATTTCGGATTTGTTTCGACCAATTTTATTAAATCAGGCGGATTTCGGTTTTCGGATTTTTGCTACCGCCTTTCATTTAACTTTACTCATACTTAACCTATTTAGGGTATTAATAGCAGCGCCTATGGATCCAATCGAGGCAATCATTTTAGGTATCATCCAGGGATTGACCGAGTTTTTGCCGGTTAGCAGCTCGGGTCATCTGGTGTTATTTCAACACTTATTCGGACTCAAAGAAGCCGAACTGTTTTTCGATGTCTGCGTCCACCTGGGAACACTGATGGCGGTCATCGTTGTCTTCCACCGGGAAATACAAAATATAATAGCGGCGCTGTGGCGACTTTTTTCTTTAGCGGGACAAAAAAAAACAATCTTACAGCAGGTTGAATCCGATCCGGAATTAAAAATGGCCTTGCTTATCGTTATCGGATCCATTCCCACCGCCGTCCTGGGGCTCATGTTTCGAAGCATCGCCGATCAGCTGTTTTCATCGTCATTTTTCACCGGGCTGATGCTGATGGTGACCGGATTGCTTTTATGGCTCACCCGCCGGTCCAAACCCGACAACAAAGGCGCGGGTGTCGAAAGTTTTTCCAAAACAAAAGCATTTATAATCGGATTTGTTCAGGGATTGGCCATTATCCCCGGTATTTCCAGATCAGGTTCAACAATCAGTATCGGCCTGCTGCTGGGCATAGATCGCGAGGTGGCGGCCAGATACTCATTTTTGCTCTCCATACCGGCCATTGTCGGGGCCGGAACGCTAAGCCTTAAAGACGGTTTATCCCAGACGGATCCGGCCATTCGGCTTTCACTGATGGGTGCTGCAGCGGCGGCTCTGGTTGGCTACGGTGCCTTAAAAGTGCTGCTTGGCATGGTTAAAAAAGGACGCCTGTATGTGTTTGCACCTTACTGCTGGCTGGTCGGCATCCTGGCAATCCTATTCAGCTGGTAGCTGGCTTCTGGAAGCAGAGATCCAGCCAATACCTTCCTCTCCAATCCTATAATTCTTAAGGTTTCAGCCATCTGGCTAACGTTATATTTGTTTAATTGGTTTAATTCGTTCCATTGGTTCGGTTTAAGCCAACCAATTCAACCAATAAGACCAATCAAACCAATCGAACAAGTCCTTGAGCCCTGAACCAGGAATCCCCTTGTACAGAATCCATCCGGATGCTAAAAGGGAAAACTTTGTGTGAAAAATGCGAAAAGATATATGAATCTAAGCGATAAAAAAATATTTGCGACCCTGTTCTTTGCGATATTTGCCACCGTCACAGGTATGGGAATTGTGGTGCCCCTTCTGCCGGTTTACGCCCATGAGCTGGGAGCCAGCGGCTTTTACATCGGGATGATCTTTGGCTCATTTGCCCTGGCCAGGACGTTTTTTTTGACCTACTTTGGCCGGCTATCAGACCGAAAAGGACGCAAGCCTCTGATTATTCCGGGACTTTTGGCCTATACGCTAATCTCAGTGGGGTTTATTTTTTTTGGAGAAGTCAATGCCCTCATTGTCCTGCGATTTTTTCAGGGAATTGCCTCGGCTATGCTGATGCCCATCATCCAGGCCTATGTCGGTGATATTACACCTCCTGGAAAGGAGGGATTCACAATGGGGCTGTTTAACATGTCCATGTTTTGCGGTTTAAGCCTTGGACCATTTTTGGGCGGTGTCATCCACGACCGTTTCAGTCTGCAGACCTCCTTTGTCTGTATGGGGCTTCTGGCTCTAATCGGATTTTTTTTGTGCCAATTTTTGTTGCCCCCCACCCGTTCAGAAAAATATATCACCAGCGGAAAAGTTCCTCATCGATGGAAACAACTATTTCTTGATCGAGATATCGCCAGTATTTTTATTTTCAGATTCTCCCATATTCTGTGCATCGGAATTATCTGGGCCTTTCTGCCGCTGTTTGCAAAATTAAAGTTTGCCGCCACAAGCTCCGCCATCGGCGTATTAATCATGCTGGGGGTGCTTGTCAGCGGAATACTGCATGTGCCCATGGGGCTGTTGGCGGACAAAATCAGCAAAAAATGGATGGTGGTCACCGGCGGTTTGATGGTTGCGTGCGCCGTCTTTTCTTTTGTATGGGTGCAAAGCTTCTGGGGGATGGTATGGGCCAGTATTATTTTTGGAATCGGCGGGGGCATTTCGATGCCGGCTTTGATGGCGATTGCGGTTCTTAAAGGCAGCGAAACCGATTCGATGGGATCTGTGATGGCAATTTTAACACTGGCGCACAGCCTGGGAATGTTTGCTGGATCATTGATCGGCGGTCTAATGATGGATTTATTTCAGTTGCGAGCTGCCTTTCCACTCGGCGCAATCATTATGATAATAACCGTGGCCGTTTTTTTATTTAGCATAAGCCCCCAGAAAAGATTATCCAGTTGTTAAATTGACATCAAACATACTTGCATTACATTAGAACAAAACCCAATCGGGGCTTCGCCCCAATTGGAATGGTGGAATGTTGGGATACCCTGTATTTCCATTCAGTTGTAGAAGTTCTGAGACATTTAAGTGGGAAAATATGAGTAACAAACGGGATTATTACGAAATTTTAAGTGTCGGCCGAAATGCCGGCGACGATGAATTAAAAGCAGCCTACCGCAAACTCGCCTTAAAATACCATCCGGACAGAAATCCAGACGACAAAACAGCTGAAGAAAAATTTAAAGAAGCTGCAGAGGCTTACGAGGTCCTGCGTGATTCGCAAAAACGCGCCCTTTATGATCAATACGGCCATGCCGGGCTCGAAAACACCGGCTTTCAAGGGTTTGGCGGCTTTGAAGACATTTTTTCCAGCTTCGGAGACATTTTTGAGGATTTTTTCGGCTTCACGTCCCGGCGGCGCTCGAGGAGCCGGGCAATGCCCGGGGCCGATCTTCGATATGATCTCAATCTGGATTTCAGGGAAGCGGTCTTTGGAACCGAAACCGAGATTGATATCGAAAAGAGACAAATCTGTAACGAATGCGAAGGCAACGGATGCGAAGCCGACACCCGGCCCGAAACCTGCCGGCACTGCGGTGGCGCAGGACAAGTTTCCCGAAGCCAGGGATTTTTTACCGTCCGCACCACCTGCCCCACATGCCGCGGCAACGGCCAGATCATTGTTCATCCCTGCCCGCAATGCCGCGGAACGGGCCAGGTGATGGCCGCCAAAAAAGTGGCGGTCAAGATTCCGGCAGGTGTCGATCACGGCTCCCGACTACGCCTGACCGGTGAAGGTGAGCCGGGAGTATATGGGGGACCTCCAGGCGATCTTTACGTTTTCATCCATGCCGGGCCCCACGAGTTTTTCAAACGCCGGGATACGGATATTATTTGTGAGGTTCCAATTTCATTTGTTCAGGCCACCTTGGGCGACAAAATCAGCATACCGACCTTAAACGGTAAAAAAACTCTGGAAATTCCAAAAGGGACCCAGCCCGGTGATATTTTCTATTTTCATGGTGAAGGCATCCCTTCGTTAAGAGGTTCTGGGCGGGG
>JAQYWI010000240.1 GCA_030145015.1 Desulfobacterales bacterium | reverse complement strand
GTCTGACGGGAATCGCCTTGTGCGGCATTTCAAATACATCCACCGGACACATCTTTAAACACTCCTCACAGGAATCGCATCTGTCCGGATCCACATGAACCAGATAGATCTCGTAATTTCTCAGAGTCTTAGGCATAAATCATTCCAATTTTATTTCTCTTCTGGAGTTCCCCCCAACAAATAAACTCGAAATTCGGATTTTTCCCTATTTGTACTTCTCTATGGCCTTCTTAAACCCGGGCATTGAATTTTTAATCACTTCATCGTCCACGCAAAAAGCGATGCGGAAATGACCGGGTCCGTCAAAACCACTGCCGGGCACCACCAATACTTTTTCCTTTTTTAAAGTATTTACAAATTCAACATCATCCGGAATCGGAGAGCGCGGGAAAAGATAGAAAGTTCCCGATGGTTTGATAAACTCATATCCAAAGCCGGCCAATCCTTCGCAAAGCATATCCCTTTTGCGGGCATAGTCGGAAATTTCAACACTCAGACCCTGCAGGCAGGCAACCACACGCTGCATTAGCGCCGGTGCATTGACAAATCCAAGAATCCGATTGGCCACCGCTATGCCGGAAAGCAAATCGGTTTTATAGGTGGCCGCCGGATTGACGGCGATAAAGCCGATGCGCTCGCCGGGAATAGAAATGTCTTTGGAGTAGGAGGTACCGATTATGCTGTTCTTATAGCTGGTAAAGATGCTGGGAACCTCAACACCGTCATAGACGATTTTGCGATAGGGTTCATCTGATATTAAATAGATCGTACGATTATATTCCTGGCCCTTTTTTTCCAACAGCTCACCGAGGGCCAGAAGATCTTTTTCAGGATAAATCTGACCGGTCGGATTATTCGGTGAATTGATCAATACCGCTTTGGTATTTGGGTTGACGGCAGCGGACATCGCATCCAGATCAAGCTGAAAATCGGGTTTGGTTACAACCGTTTTCAGGACACCGCCGTGATTGTCAGCATAGAATTTGTACTCGACAAAACAGGGAGCGGGTGTCAGGACTTCGTCACCTGGATCAAGAACCGTTTTAAAGGCAACATTAAGAGCGCCCGATGCCCCGCAGGTCATCATCACTTCTTTATCTGTTACCGGGGCTTTCTGTTCTTCGGCCAGATATTTGGCCACAGACCCGCATACCATCGGATAACCGGTATTGGGCATGTAGCAGTGATCCCCAAGTCCGCAGGAATCCACCGTATCTCTTAATATTTCGTTGAATTTTTCGGGCGGCGGCAAATTGGGGTTGCCCAGGCTGAAGTCATAAACGTTTTCAGCCCCGTACTCGGCCTTCAATTGAACCCCCTCCTCAAACATCTTGCGGATAAAAGAGGCCCGGGAAATAATGTCTTCAATTTTTTTTGAAATTGTCATTTTTATAACCTTCAGGTTTCGGGTTGCGCGTTACGGGTTGCGGGTTGCGAGATGCGGGGTTCGGGGTACGCGTTGCGGGTTGCGAGTTGCGTGTTTTAATTGGATGGTTCCTTATAAAAAAAACTTGCAACACGGAACCCGTAACGCGTAACAGCGCTTTAGCGATCTTCAAACTCGCGCCACTTGTAGTCAATGAGTTCCAGCAATACCCCATTCACCTTCTTCGGATGAACAAAGGCAAACTCACAGTCCCTGAACGGCCTGGCCCCACCGATAAAAGGGTAATCTTTTTCTTTTAATTCAGCCATGGCCTCGCGCGTATTGTCGACGTTGAGACTGATGAGCATGACACCCTCGCCTCTTTTTTCGATAAACTTGGCGACATCACCGTCCGGAGTGGTCGATTCCATCAGCTCAAACCCGACTTCGCCAACCCAGTATCTGGCGACCTTGATTTTTTCAGGCTCATCAATATATTCGTCGTCCGGCACGGATTTGCCCAGGACCGGCTCCCAGACTTTTCGTGCCTCTTCAAGGTTTTTAACTGCAATGCAGATATGATCGACTTTGTTCGCTTTCATTGATGGCTCCTTGTATTTAAGGGGTTTTCGGGAATCAAAGAGACGAATGTCTCCCGTTTGCTCGCCTACCCCGGACCTGAATCCACTTAAAATGTAACCTTTTCAAGCGGTAAGCTAATCGCCTTATCCGGGCAGATAATTCCGCACTCGTTGCAGTCCTCGCATAAAAATTCGGTTACCACCGGCCGGCCGTCCTGTACACGGATCGCCTGATCCGGACATACCTCAACACACAAAGTGGATGTATACCCACCGCACATCGTGCATTTATCCATATCAATTTGAGCTGCCATAAGATATCTCCTATCACTCACAACTGGAATAATGGAAACATGGATTGGTGGAATAATGGGTTCAGCGGATCTGGATCATTTATATAAAAATTAGATTTATATGCTTTTCGTACCCAATTTTCCATTGTTCCATAATTCCAGTATTCCATTAAGAAATTATAATTAAATATCTAAATTTAAACAAAATAACTTATCAATCACAAAAACCTGCAACTAAATCATTCTGCTTTGGATAACTTCAGTACTGTCTCGCCCTCTCCTCGCGATATGGCCTTTTGAAGTTCAATCTTCAAGGGAACATTCATAAAAAGACTGACATCTTCCAGGATGGCCTGGCACATCCGTTCCCGGCACAGGGCGACCTCTTCCATAGGCGCGCCGTATTCCTTGGCCCAGGTCGGCCACGGATCGCGGGTACATTTAATAAAAAGTTCCCCGGAATTCTCACCCTTCTCAACCGATGCTCGGCCGCCTTCTGTGTTCCAGAGTCCGGCCAGGGATCTGGCCAGGATCATTAAAAAGCCCTCCTCGCCTTTCAACCAATTCATGCGCGGCAGGAAGCTTTTGCCGATATCCTTACCAAATATTTCAGCTGCCCTTAAAGCGACATCCAGGGGTTTGGTATCTTCACCGGCAAATTCAACGGCAACCTGTCGCCAGCGGTAATAGGTTTTTCCGATTTCATTCTGGGTGCTGTGTAACGTTTTCCACATTTTGTTTATTTCTTTTTCAGCATCAACCTGCATCGTTAACCTCCTTATTTTATAAGCGAATACCGACTCGGTAGCCGTCATGAACGGCACTGGACAAATTTCGGGGAATCAGTGCATCCCCGATGACGAAAAGTTCGATACCCTCGGATTGAACCGCCTTTTTCAAACTCTCGTTGGGCCCTCTATCGCTGATCACCACCGTGTCGCATTTGATCGGCCAGCGAACGCCATCATATGATTTGACAATAACACCATCATCGGTGACTTCTTCGATATCGCAATCATTATAGACCGTTATTCCGTTCTGGCGCATGTAGATCATATAACGCCATTTAAAGGATGGGTTGACATCAAACCCGGCGCTTTTTTCCTTGCCGACAATCGTCACTTTTTTGCCCTGTTTGGCCAGATGCAAGGCGCAACCGATTCCCGGTTTACGGTTTCCGTATATAACCACGGATTCACCGACATCGGCTTTTGCGTTCATCACATCCAAAAGATTCACAATATTATCGCCATCGCCGCCCGGAGCCTCAATTTTCGAATAGACCGGGCCGGTGGCCAAAACCACGGTATCCGGCATTTCTTCTTCGATCAGGTCATCGGTTACCTCGGTGCCCAGATGAAAGGTCACCCCGGCCTGTTCGCACATGGCCTGCTGATATTCCACACAGGTCCAGAGCTCATCATCACCGTAAGGTGCGCTTTTGGCCTCATTGAGGGTGCCGCCGATAACATCCCGTTTATCATAGACATGCACTTCGTGGCCTCTGCGGGCTGCCGTATAGGCACATTCAAGGCCCGCCGGACCGGCGCCGACGACCATAACTTCTTTTTCCTCTTCGGCGGATTTGGGATTGGCAAACTCTTCCTGCCATTCATGCGCACAAACCGGATTGATGTAGCAGGTCATGGGTGCATCCCGGAACAATCTTGCCAGGCAAAGATTGCAGGCCACACAGTGCCGGATTTCTTCTTCTCGACCTTCCGCCACCTTCTTGGGCATGTGCGGATCGGCAATCATCGAACGGCATATTTCCCATATATCCAGCTCACCGGCGCCGATTTTCTCATTTGGAAGATCCGGTTTAAACAAGCGGTAGGCCATCTGAATGGGGATATTCACATGCTCTTTGGCCCGTTTGGCCAGATGCACCCAGTTGCCCATGGGGATATCCCGGCTGATGACCGGATAAATGGATTCCTGCCATCCCAATGTGCAGCTGATATAGTCTGCCCCGGCTTCCTCGGCAATCTTATAAGTCTCCATGGATTCTTCCGGGGTGTTACCGCGCACATCATCCAGCAGCTCTTCGGAACACAAACGAATTCCGAGGGGGATATCCGGGCCGCACACTGCTTTAACACCCTGGATGATCTCAACCGCGGCCTGCATCCGGCCGCGAATATCTCCGCCATACTCATCGGTACGCCGGTTGGTATAGCTGGAAATAAAATTCGAAATCAGATACCCCACAATCCCCGATATCTCCATAATGTCAAAACCGGCTTCGAGTCCCCGCCTGGCTGCATCAACGTGATCTTGAACCACCTGTTTGACATCGGCATTGCTCATCTCCTCTACGGGCTTAAAGATACGCAAGCGCTGGGGAACTGCAGAGGGCCCATGGCAATAATCCGTTTCGACGGCACCCACGCGGCCGCAATCCATTAATTGATAACCGGCCACGGCTTTCTGTTCATGGATCGCATCGGCGATCCGCTTTAATCCGGGTATGAACTTATCATCCCAGGCCGCTGCCTGGCCGATATACCCCTGGCCCTGACGTTTCTCATCCATGTAGACACCCTGCATGAAGCACAAGCCGCCGACAACGCCAATAGCTCTCTGGCGCATATACTCGACCCCGGCATCGGTGACGAACCCGTCATGGCCATTCAGATTGTCTTCGGTAGCCGCATACTTGATCCGATTGGGTATCATGAGATTCCCAATTTGAATCGGCTTGAACAGGTGGGGGTATGTTTTGGCCCCCGGATAATCCGAATAATCCCATTCAAATAGTGTTTTGGCCATTTCGCATCCTCCTTTTTATGGTTCAGTTCAAATTAACAGTTGAATTTGAGGGGTTTGCTTTAAAAGCGCTAACGATAAGATCGAAGGTATTGTCCAAATTATCAAACAGAGAATAGGACATGTCCTTTAACAGCCAGCGGGTAATGATGTGATCCAGGGTTCCGACAAATATATCGCGCGCGATGCGAGAATCGAGATCCGCTTTCATTTCGCCGGTTTTTAAACCATCTTCGAATATTTCGACCAGATAGGAATAAAGTTTTTTAACGTTGGCATAAACTTCGGTGTTCAAAAAATTAGCGTTGGTTTTCAAAAAAAGGTAAACAATTTTAGCATCCAGCGGTGATTGTTCGATCCGCCGCAGGTACCACCATAAATATTTCCGCAGTTTGTTTTCGGCTCCCCGGACCCCAAATAATTGTTCATCTAAGTCCTCGAGCAATTCGGAGACCCAGAGATCCGGTATTGTCAGCAGCAGGTCTTCTTTACCCTGGAAATATTCGTACAGCGCCGCTTCCGATAGCCCCGCCTGCTTTGAGATATCGACGATCGTTGTTTTCTGGTAACCCTGCTCGGCAAACAGTTTTTTTGCGGAGTTAATAATCCGTACCCGGGTGTTTTCTTTTGAATTATTTCGCGCCATTCCGTCCCTGTTATAAAAAGATTAGCTTTTATTTTATTTATAATATTTTTAGAAGGTTATAACTTTATTTAAAAAACGTCGCGATATTTATGAATGACACTAAAAAATATTCCAAATAAATGGGCTTTTATCATTAAAATTTACTGAAAATCCGGGAAGAAAAGAGACATAAAAGCGTGTATTAAGGATATAGTTTATTTCAGTTAGGTTTATAACCATCTATTTTTTATATAAATAAAAAAATATTAGAAACAATATCTATAAATAACCGAATACCATTAGGAATTTAGCGTGTCAAGAAAAAAATGACACCAACCCACCATTTTCAAACCTGGCCTAAATAAGGTCCCAATTGATGGATTCGATCCTTAAGTTTGTCTACTAAAAATTTCAATATAGGTGTCTTATTCCATAATTGGATTCCGGCAGGCACCTCAGATTGAATTTATCGAAATAATAAATACGGGGAAAAGAGAAAAAATTGGTTTATGCGTAATCGATATAGAGCATACCGTTGAGGTGGTCGATCTCGTGCTCCAGCAAAGCGGCGGAAGGGCCCTTTGCATCGAGGATGTTTTCCCTGTTGTCCAATCCCAGATACCGGACCTTTGCATAATTGGAGCGCTTGACCGTCTGGCGACGATGCCGGGGCAGGGACATGCAGTACTCTTCGCTGTCATAGGATCCTTTTTTTTCCAGGATCTCCGGGTTGACTATTGCCCGGACCTCCCCGTAAAGGCCGCACACGATAAGCCGTTTTTGAATACCGATCTGGGGCGCGGACAGCCCTTTATAAAGGGATGCGTGGAGAAAGAATTCAAAAGGTGCCTTGAACCGCAATGTGTCGATCATCGCATCGGCCATAGAGATGACGGCGTCATCAATCCGGTCGATGGGCGTTGAAACTTTCCGGAGGGCCGGGTCCGGATACGCCACGATATCTAATATATTTTTTTTGCGGTAGTCATTCAGAAGTGCATAGATCCCCGTGCCGCCGACAAGTCCGGCCATGGCCAGTTTTATGAATTTCCTTCTACCCCACAAAGTCGTCACCTCTAGTATCAGCGGTTTGAAGTTTCCGCCCTATGTCCATATGCGGAATTGCGGCAGGTGTCAATCGTTTCAATATAGGGGTGAATCCGACTACCCGTGTTCACCCCTCCTGGTTGTGATTACAAACTACTATCCAAGCAATTTTCAGAATTGATATATACCGAAATGTTGGCGTAATCTTCAATTTTGGGATTTGAAAATATTTTGGATGACCAGAAGATATATGTAATAATTTGCGATTGTCCCTACATAGCCGCTCTACAATTTGGCCAAAGTGTGGGTTGCGCAATGTAACATATAATCTTAGAAAAACTGAATCAGCGGATTATTGGATCTGTGATATAAATTGAATATCGCAAGTTTTTCAGCGATTCAAAAGTGGTGATATGTTGGGAGATTGTCGAAAAAGCCCTTTTTGCATATTCGTCCTTCGACCGCATTTTGATATTTTCAAATAGCAGCCTTTTTAGGAAAGAACTCGATATTTTAATTTAGTTATTCTTCTAATTTCCCATTA
>JAQYWI010000239.1 GCA_030145015.1 Desulfobacterales bacterium | reverse complement strand
CGAGGTTACCAGCCCCCGTGAATACGCAAACAACACCACTTTTAACAAAATCTTGGGATTATACGCACTGCGGCCCGTCTCATCGTTTTGATAGTTATCATCAAAGACCGACATATCCATGCGGGTATGGGTGTAATCATGATTGCTGTTTCGCCGTTTTCACATCGATGCCGATGAAGTACTTACCCGAAGTCTTGTTTTTGAATATTTCCATATCGAACTCCTAAATTCCGCATATCTCACTGGCAATTCTGACCGCTTCTTGCTCCACTGGGGCCTGCGGATAGCCTATTTCGATGCACTCCCACATGCATTTTTTTAAAAAGGCATACAATCCCCCCAGTCTCTCGCATTGCATGGTGTGAACCAATTCATGGACGATGATATAACGGTCATTTGAATAATTTGAATGGATGAAAATTCCGTACCTCAGTGAAAGTCCAACCGTTGCAGGTGAAATCAGTTGAGTTGCCTTCACCGCCGATTTCAAAATTGGATGCTTCGGGATGGGTATCTGAGGGACTTCGTAAATCCAAACTTTTTCCGGGAATCTCACACCGATCGATCTTGCATCTTCCATATACTGCGGAGACAGTGCAGTGCCATGCTCCAATATGACCTTTTCTTTGGCTTCCGCCCACTTCACCGCCAGTGGCAGGATACTCTCGAACTGTTCAGGTGAAATTTGCATTTTGGTATCTTATCCCAACACCTTGTGTTCAGGGTAAAGGACGAGGTCAAATACTGAAATCATTTCCTGAGGGTGGGCCATAAATCAAGTGTTACCCTGGTCGAGCATTGCGTTTGCCACTTTTATAAATCCCGCGATATTTGCTCCGCTGAAATAATTGCCGGGCTCGCTATACCTTTCAGCCGCCTGCAAGCAGTTCCGGTGGATGTCGGTCATTACCTGTCGCAATCTTTGATCGACCTCTTCCGTTGTCCACTTTATTTTGGTGCTGTTTTGCGCCATTTCAAATCCGGAACAGGAAACGCCACCGGCATTGGATGCTTTTCCGGGAGAATAGAGACTTTTGCTTTCAAGTAAAAACTCGATGGCATCCGGGGTTAAGGGCATATTGGCGCACTCTGTGACGCACATGCACCCGTTGCGGACAAGAGCCTTAGCATCTTCTACATCCATCTCATTTTCACAAGCACA
Organism: Desulfobacterales bacterium; assembly: GCA_030145015.1. Next base: position 6,086 of record JAQYWI010000239.1, on the reverse strand, counting down.
GGGGAAGGCGATGTCGCATTTGACGCCCCAGGGACGTTTTTCCGGATAAAAATCAACCTTAAACTTATCGGAATAGTCCTGCACCCGGTCACGGCCGCTGGAACGCATGGTCAACATGTAATCGATCTTTTCCCCCTGGACACCGTCTTTGTCATAAATAAACCCGTCCGGGCCGGAAAGCGTGATTACCTTGGCTCCCATTTCCGCAATCTTTTTGACTACACCCCAGGCAACATTTCCAAAGCCTGAAACTGCCACTATTTTACCGTCGATGTGTTCTCCGCGAGTCTTCAACATTTCTTCGGCAAAATAGACGGCACCGTATCCTGTGGCCTCTGGTCGAACAGCGGAACCGCCCCAGTCGACTCCTTTTCCGGTCAACACGCCTTCAAACACATTTTTAAGACGTTTGTAATGACCAAATAAGTAACCGATTTCCCGGGCACCTACACCGATATCACCCGCGGGCACATCGGTATTGGGACCAATATGATTGTACAGGCCAACCATAAAGCTCTGACAGAAATTTTCGATCTCGACATCGGATTTGCCGCGGGGATTGAAATCGCTGCCACCTTTCCCACCTCCAAGAGGCAGCCCGGTTAAGGCGTTTTTGAACACCTGCTCAAAGCCCAGAAATTTCAGTATACTCAGGGTCACCGAGGCGTGGAACCGCAGGCCGCCTTTGTAAGGTCCGAGAGCGCTGTTAAACCCAATTCGATAGCCGGTGTTAACCTGAATGGTACCGGTATCATCCCGCCAAGGCACCCGGAATATGACGATCCGTTCGGGTTCGACGATTCTTTCCAGGATACGCTCATGTTGATAGAGAGGTTCCTGATCAAACAGCAGACTCAATGATGAAAGAAGCTCATCGACCGCCTGAATATATTCTCTTTCCCAGGGATATTTTCTTTTTATCATTTGTGATATTTCTTGTACGTATGAGCTCGATTGTTCTTCCTTGTATAAAGTTGCCTTATACATTTTTTTATTCTCCTATTAATACATGTAACTCAAATTCTTTGTTTAGCGAAAAACCGGCAGACTGCATGTGCAAACGGATTGCCGAGTTTCGTCTAAAGGTTAATGAAACAGGGCATAAATCCAAGCCGGAAAGTTCTATCGTCTGGCCGGCATTTGTTAACAATATTCTTCGCAGTGCCAAACGCCTCCTTCCACGATAGGAAATAGACATGAAGCTCGGTTGTCGCAGTTAATACACAACCCTTTCATTCTTCCGGGAATTGCCTCAATGCCGGGCTTGGAAGATTGAGACGATCGCTCTTCTAAATAGATCTCCTCGTTTTCAGCCACTTGTAGTGCGGTTGTATTATCAAAATTTTCACAAAACCAGATCGGTTTGCACGCGATTTGGCTATTTTGATAGTGAACGCATTCGGATGCATAAATACAGGTTTGACAAATGTTTGTATATTGACGTTGAGCTTTCATACACATTCTCCTTCATTTTTGGATGTCGTTTCTTATGTTAAAAGAAAGAATGAATTATTGTTGCCCTTAGATAGAGCAATCCATATGCCAGAATGAAAAAGAGGGTTGGAGAACATCGGGCGGTTTGGCACTCGAAACTGAATGATTATAAATATCTAATAGTTATATCAAATTAGTGGGAAGGATGTTGCGGTGGTTCGCATGTTGAAGAAGTGGATGAGGTAGAGAAAAAACCGGGGAGGAATGCCTCGGTGGAGAAAAATTACCCGATTTCGGTTGGTAGGTTTGCTCGTCGTATTTTTTCCCGAAGGGTTTTGCGGTCAATCCCCAGAATCTGGGCGGCTTGAGTTTTGTTTCCCTTCACGCTGTTTAGCACATTCGCAATATATTCCGCCTCAACCTCAGCTAAAGGCCGGTTGAGACCTTTGCGCCAGTTGATGTTGAATCGCATTTGTTCAGGCAGGTCCGTGACATCGATAAAATCACCGTCAGCCAGCACCACCAGACGCTGGACCAGGTTTTCAAGCTCCCGGACATTGCCCTGCCAACGATAATTTTTAAAAATCCGAAGAACTTTGTCTGAAAACCGGGGTGGCGGGCGATTCATATCTTTGGAAAGTTTTTCCATAAAGAGCTGAACCAGTAGCAGAATATCATCACCGCGTTCGTGCAGAGGCGGCAAAGAGATTTCAACAACGTTCAGCCGAAAATAAAGGTCTTCCCGGAAGAGGCCCTTTTGAACGAGACGGTTCAAATCCGTATTGGTTGCCGCTATGATTCGTATATCGATTTTTTGAACGCGGCTGGACCCTACCATGAAAATTTCTTTGTTTTGAATAGCCCGCAACAGTTTCCCTTGCATACTCAGGCTGGCATCCCCGATTTCATCTAAAAAGAGCGTCCCTCCGTCGGCAATCTGGAAAAAGCCGGCTCGGGAGGCTTGCGCTCCGGTAAAGGCCCCTTTGACGTGGCCGAAGAGCTCACTTTCCAGAAGGCTATCTGGAATCGCTGTACAGTTGACGGTCACAAAAGGTCCTGAACCAGTTTTACTGCTGTAATGAATGGCGCGTGCCACCAATTCCTTACCCGTGCCGCTCTCTCCTGAAATCAACACGTTGACTCTTGTGGCGGCGGCCTTTTCAATGAGACGGTATATATGCTGCATGCCCGGGGAATTGCCAATAATATTGTGGCTACTATGCAGCGGCTTCGCTTCAACAGCACGGCGGTTTGCCAGCTTCTCGAGCATCTTGGAGACAGCCGACAATAACTCTTCATCCGTAAAGGGTTTTACCAGATAATTTTCAGCACCGTCTTTAACCGCCTCTACCGCACCTTTAATGGACGGGTAGCCGGTGATGATCATTATTTCCGTTTCCTTTACATTTTCTTTCACATATTTAAGTAGCTCCAAGCCGCTGATTTTGGGCATTTTTATATCGGTGATGACTAAATCCACCGAGTTTTGTTCCAAGAAGGCAATCGCTTCTTCCACGCTCGGTGCGGTGAAGACTTCATAGCCGGCAGCTTCGAGGTTTCTTTGGATAACTTCCAAGGTGGGCGGTGAATCATCCACTACCAGAATCTTAGTTCTGTTATGCGCTATTTTTTTATGATTCATTCTTTTCCTTCGGGGATAACCTTCTCAGCGGAAATTTGACCTGGAAGCGGGTACCTTGCCCGACACGACTCTCCACGTCAATACTGCCGCCATGGGACTTAACGATGCCGTGAACCACAGAAAGCCCCAGACCGGTTCCCTGTTTGATGTCCTTGGTTGTAAAGAACGGCAGAAAAATTTGTTTTAATGTTTCCTGAGTCATACCGATGCCGGAGTCCTGAACCAGCAAGTAAACATGGTGTTCGTCAGACGAGGTTTCAAGGCTCAGCTTACCTTCTTCAGGCATGGCCTGAAGTGCATTGACGATCAAATTGGTAAAAACCTGTTGCAACTGGGACAGATCGGCTTTTATGGCCGGCAAATCCTGGCAAAGTTTTTTTGTCACAATAATTCCATTCTTAGCACATCGCGACTCGAACAGATAAATACCGTCTTCAATCAGTCGGTTCAGATTCACCAGGGTATCCCGCGGCGGGGTCTGACGACTGAAAAACATTAGTTTTTTAATGACTTCCCTGGCATGCAAAGCGGCCTTAATGATGTTGTCCAGATCACTATTGACTTGTTCTGGAAGATCAGTAACCTTTGACGATAGTTGGGCAAAACCAAGGATATTTCCAAGGGGCTCATTTAGTTCGTGAGCCACACCAGCAGTCAACTGACCGATTTTTGCCAGTCGATCTGAATGCCGCAGCTGATTTTCTATCTCGGCTTTAGCATCGAGCGCTTCTTTTTTCTCGATCGCCAGTGAAAGATGGTGGGCAATATTTCTTAGGAGGGCGCGTTCTTCATCGAGAAAGGGAGTTTTACTCGTTTTGTGACCATTTTTTGGAGGCGAGTAAATTACCTCAATGTTTCCCCGGGGAATCTTCTGGATAACCAGGTTTTCGGTCAGAGCAGGGCCAGCTATTGCCGTATCCCGACCACCATAGGAATGCTGATCCAAGCGGATAATGGCCGCAGTCATCGTCGGGTATTGAAACGCCGGGGGAATAATAGCGGCGATGGACTCCAGCATTTGGGAAAGGGGCTTGTTTTGCCCCACAATCTTTGCCATGCTATAAAGGCAGGTGAGCTCCTTGTTTCTTTCGATCAGTTGATTTCGCTCATTCAAGAGCTGCTTTTCGTGTCCAACACGCTCTGATACATCCTGACCGATTGCTAACAATCCGATGACAACTCCTGAAGCGTCATCCTCAAGTCGCTTGTAGTGCCATTCGATAAAGCGTTCTTTGCCTGTACGGATAATGATCCTGGTGACCATATTTATTGGCGACTTGCCTCTGAGAATGAAGCGCCTAAAATATCGCTTTGCCGAGTCCTTTTCCTTCTCGGGCAAAAGCAGGTCAAACCAATTTTTTTGGGTGAGCTCTGAATACGAATACCCCGTGGTTGACTCCAAAAATTCATTAAAACTAATAATCTTCCCATCCAGATCCAAGATGAGGATGATGCCTTTGGTAAGCTGGATGGCGGGCTGGTATAAATCGGCAATTCTTTGAAACATGTTAGCTTTAACCATATACATTGATTCATGGAATATTAGTGATATCGTCAAAACAAGATTGAGGCTGGGGTAAACCCAACTCACCCGAAATTACAGATTTCAAATGGATATCGCAAGCTTTTTTAGAGGATGATATTGAAAAGACCCATTCAGGTATTTTGATTTAAAAATTCCCATTTCAATTGTGGCTATAGCTTTTTGCGGATTAGATAATGACAAATATACAAAATATTTACTTCACAAAAATTGTGGATTCCGTGCCTGTATCGAATCTTTGGAAACCCCTTAAAATTATTGCACATTTCATAGGGCAATCTTAAAATCGGTCCCATCTGATGGTAGGACCCTAAGCCCAACCAATAAATTAAAGGAGGTTTCAAATGAAATTATCAAATGCAATAGAATCGTATCAAAAGTACCACAGCTTCAATTCGAAAAAAAAATACAATAAAAAACTATGAATTTTTATTTACCCGCTTCAACGACGAATTTGGTAAAAGAAATCTGGAATCCATCACCCCGGATGAGATTCTTTCCTTTCTAACCCGGCTCACCGAAGGCAACAATCAAACCACCAAGCGCAATCGCTACTCCAGTCTCAAAGCCTTTTTCAACTACATTCGCAACACTATCGACTTTGTGATCAAAAACCCCTGCGACACGCCGATCCTACGAAAGATATTCAGAGAAAAGCGCCCTCAGCAATGGAAAATCATCGAAAAAGACTTGATTGATGAAATTATTTTCAAAACAGAAAATCCACGCAACCGGATTATGATGGAACTGATGGCCAAGGGTGGAATGCGCATTGGTGGAGTCTTAAAAATCAGACCCATCGATGTCAAAGATCGGAAAATTACATTACCGGACCCTAAAAGTGGCTTGGAAATCGAAATCGTGTACATTCCCCAGAAAATCGCGAACCGACTTCGAGATTATATCCAATACAAAGCAATTGGACCTGAAAAGCGTATTTTCCCAATCACCTACAATGCTGCTCGGATTATGGTCAAAAAAGCCGGCGAATCAGCTGGTGTGAATCTGCGACCTCATGATCTCAGACGCCATGCCGCCACTCATGCATCCAGATCCGGAACTCCAATCGAGATTGTTAGTAAGGTCATCCTGAGACACGCTCATTTGTCAACGACACAGCGCTATTTGGGAAAGGTAACTGACGTGGAAGCGATGAGATGGATTGAAAATCTGTATGCATAAAAATTAGGGGCAATGCCATTTTAGCATTGCCCCACTTATCTATAATTTTCTGATTTATTATATTTCTTTCGCCAACCTAAAAAATTTCGGCTTTTTCAGATTGCACCAGTATAGCCGAAACCCACACTCCAGCCAAAGTGTGGGTTTCGTATACCTAATATATAATCTCGGACCGTAATGCAGGTCGCTGAATTTTATAGTTGAGATATAGAAACGATATCACAATGATTTATTTTTTGAACCGGATACTGATTAGTTGGAGAAATCACAGGTTTTAGGACTGAA
>JAQYWI010000069.1 GCA_030145015.1 Desulfobacterales bacterium | reverse complement strand
GATTCGCAGGGATCCTCGGTTTCAGACGTCGAGGTGCCGAAATAGATCTGGCCGGCGGCGGCAAAGGCCGATGCGAAGATGCGATGGCCCTGGGGAAGCTCAAAAAACCAGTCCAGAGAGACCGCGGGTTGATCACATTCCCCTTTTAAGGACTTATCCCGGTAAGCAAAGAAGTGGTAGCGGGTTGCGGCCATGTTGATATTTTCATCATAATAAGGACTGTCGCCGGTTCCGAAGAATATCCTCAGGTTGTACTCGATCACGCCTTCTGCGGTTATCTCGTTTTCGATGCTGACAACCGGAGACCCGTAGATCGGATGATAGCGTTGAAGCACGTCCACCGTATTGGAAGCCTCGTCGGTGAAATCCAGGTTGATGACGCAGTGGCTGATACCATATTCGACCGCATCGGGGTTGTCGGGAATATTGACCTTGTAGAGCAGCCCCTTGTCGGTGCCGATATAGATCCGATCCAGATACCCGTTGCCGTCGGAATCGACAACGGTGGGCTGTCCGCTGGGCACCCCGCCCACTCCACCGGCAGCTACATCCAAAACAATTCGCTCAACCACGCTGCCGTCGGCAATATCGAGCATATAAATGGACGGATATTGGCTGGCATCTTCGGATTTGCCGGAGACGAAAAAGGCCACCCATTTGGCCGCGCCCTCCGAAAAGATGCGGCCGATTTTGCTCACCGACGGTGAAGATCGGCTGCGGAACAGGTCCGGATCGGCAAATTCCCATAAGAACGAGGGCGTGGTGGGATCGGTGACATCCAGGGCAAAGACGGTGTCACCGCCGATGCCTTCGGATGAAAACAACACGGTTTTCCAGGCGCCGCCGATATTTACATCGGCCAGGGCCGGTGAGGCATCCACGTAGGCGCGGTCGTCGCCCTGCAGCACATTATTTTTAAAGCGCGGCAGCAGGTTGGCCGGGATAAAGGCCCAGAGCTCTTCACCGGTTCCGTAGTCGGGGCAGAGCGAACAGTCGGCACTGCAATAGGCCGGGCAGTCGGCGGTGCGATCTTCCCAATGAAAGTAGCCCCTGTTTTCTTCTATTGAGATGCTATCCGCGTTATCCCCGTGACTGAACTTGCCGGCATCAAAGGCGTGCAGCATGCCGTCCAGGGATCCGACGAAGATAACGGCCGGCCGATCGACGTTGGCATCCTTGAAGGCAGTGTAGCTGTCGCGCTCGGCTTCAGTGGTGTCGGTTCCGAAATACCACGCAGGTATTCCCGGGGGGGTGATCACCGCCGGGGCCGAATGATCGATGGGGCCCAGCAGCCATTCCTTGGGGGTGCTCACACCGTCCTTATATCCTCTGATCCAATTGACCAGCCAGTCGCCGTCGGCTTCGGTATAATTGTCATCTCCATTCAGATCGTATACGTAGCCCTGGGGAATGATTGCCCGATCGTCAAGCCCGAGTATCTCGTTGGTAATGTTGGCAGCGGTAAAGGGCAGCATGGTGCTGGCGGTCGTATAATAGGAGTAGCCGGCCTTGATGGTTACGCCGTCGCCGGGTGTGTCTTTAAATGTTATGGTGTACTCGCCGGTAAAGCGATTGATGGTCCCGGTTCCGCCCAGATTCCCCTCCAGGACGGTGGTATGTTTATCTTCAAAGGTTTCGTGCTGATCGGTAAGCGTCAGGGTGGTTGCCGACACCGGATAATGGGCCAGCGTTCCGCTAAAGGTGTTGGCGGTCCCATCAGCGGTCGCAATGACCTCATCGACCACCTCGGTGGCCGTAACATCGGGGAAATAAATCGTCCGGGCGCTGGGCTCCGTATTCGTTAAGATCAGACCGGCATCCCAAAGCTGCAGTTCGTCACTCTGATTCGGGTCTTTGGGGTCGTAGATCCGCGTCGCTGTTAAATGGCCGCGATTGATCTTGTCGGTCCAGCTTGCGGCCGGTGTTTCGAAGTTTCCCGAATACAGGACGTTGGCCAGCACCACGGGTGCGGCGCGGGAGAAAGTGCCGCGCTCGGCAACATTTGCCTCTATCACGATATCGAATATTTCAGGCACGCACTGGTCATCGTCACTGTTCATCACCGCTTTCCAGACCAGTTCTCGTCCCGTAAGCCCCAGTCCGGCGAAGTCGAGCCGCCGGGTGCGATAGGTTTGCGCAGGGCTTCCGGGGCTCCAGCCGGCGATTTCATCACCGACAACATTGCCGCTGAAGTCCATGACGCGATCCCAGCTGGTGATCTCCACCCAATTGGTGCCGCCGTCAAGGGCGATAAAATAGGTGATACTGTTTTCGCCCAAACAACTCTCATCCATGATTTTATCGTAAACCGAAATGGTTATGGCTGTAAAAAAAGCGTCCGGGTTCGGCGGTGTAATCGCCTGATCCGATTTCAAACGCGCCATGCCGCCGGTTCGGCGCTCGACATGAATGACGATGTCATTGTGGTCCATATCAGAATGTAAGCCCTTAGATGCATAAACGTCGTCATTTATATCCTCAAAGCCAATGATCCACTGTTTGGGATCATCGGCCGGAGCCCCGACAACCGCATGGGGATATGTCCCACCCGGGGTTATCGGCATGGAAGCAGTACCTGACAGGGTCAAATTGAAAGTATCCGGATCCGCCAGTCTGTCGATGGCATCCTGGTCCAGCCAACCGCCCTCGGGAAAACAGGTATTCGGAGCCTCCGGCCGCGCTTGATCCAGATGATAGAGTTTAGTAAATGGGCTGCCATCCGCGGGGTCGGGTTCGCATTCTTGATAGGTATCCGCGTTCCAGTCTTTTTTGGTATAGAAGACCCAATCCGGGTCGAGTGCGGGATCATCCCAATCCCTATCCGGGTCGTTGAAGAAGTATGCGGCTAAAAAGAAAACGATCTCGGTGCCGCCGGCAAAGACGCCCAGGGATTTTCTGTGGTCTTCGGGCCCGACCTCGCCATCCCAATTCACCATGAAAGGATAACCCGTGTTATCGTCATAATTGGACACAAATGTCTCCGTCTCGCTCGCAAAGACATCAAAAATGCCGTCGGGCCAGCTACTCGTCTGATTCCCGTCGCGAATATCCCGGAATATGCCATGCTTCTGGCTGAGGGGGATATTATGGTACCCCCTGAGGTTCCACCTCCGTCCACCGCATCACTTTTCAACATCCAGCCGATATCGTTGTACAACCCGGCACCTGAATGGATATAGGTGACCCAGACTTCCTGATTGTAGGGTATGACAATGTTCTCGAGATCGATGGCCGCAGAACCGGTTTGCAGCACCAATTTGCCATCGACTTCCGCCACTGAACGGAGCTCGAGATCATCTTCAACAAAACCGCCGTTGTAGTCCTCATACAGGCTGGCGTTACATTGGGGCTGGGTTGGATCTTGGTCGGGATTCTCTTCGTCCGGATCATAGGTTATCGTGATCACGTCGGTTGCCTGGTTGCCGGCCTCGTCGCTGGCGGTAACGGTAATCACATTGCTGCCCTCGGACAGTGTGAGGACCGCATTCCAGGCCACGGTCCCCGAGCATGTACCCGAGCCGCCCGCAGAGTTGGTCCAGGTCAACCCGGTAACCCCAATATTGTCGCTGGAAACACCGCCAACAACAATGGAATCATCATTTGTGGTATAGGTCGGGTTACCGGTTGGCGTTGTGATCGTCACCGAAGGCGCATCGGTGTCATCGCCTTCTTCAATGCCCACGGTGTAAAAGGTCGCCGGAGAGCCCTGATTGTTGAATTCGGTCAGAATCCAGGCGTCGGGGTGCACCGCATTAATAATACGGAATTCGTCATAAGAGACTTTTGGCTGCCGGCCCGATTGGTCATGCTGGTTTGCGATATAGAGATCGCAGCCATTGGAGATATTATACGTAGCAACACCCGTTGTCTCACTGTGAAAGGATCCGTCGATATAGAATTTTAAAAGATCATTGCCGGCATCTCTGATAAAAGTGGCATACTGCCAGGTGCCGTTCAGAAGATTACTTTGAGAAAAATTCTTTTCCGTTTTCGTGATGTCATCATCGATCGTAAATCTGAAGTCCGAATCACCGTTGGCATAAATTTCATAGCGTTTTCCCCCTCCACAACCCCCGGATGAGGTGCCCTTCTCCAATAGTCGCTTTTGATTGGGGACCTCAGCATCTATGCCCTTTATCCAGAAAGAGATCGTAAAATTTTCGTCTCCAAAGTCAATCGAGCCGCTGTTGGGGACCGCAAGATAATCATCGACGCCGTCGAAAGACAGGGCATTACCGGCTACTCCACCTATTTGGCTGGCCGAATTCATGCCCCCGTTGTCGGTTCCATGGTTGTTGTTGCCGGTTGAATCCTCGATGCCACCCGACCCGGCCAGCGCGGGGTCTTCTTTGAGGTGCCATACCGCCCCAAAGGTCGAATTCCAAACCCCCGGCGGATTGTGGGTGGGCGAGGAGATACTGCTGTCTCCGTAATACATGTAGATGACCGTATCGCTCGAGTTGGACAGGCTGGGGATTTTAACCCAGGCCGTCAGCAGGTCATTGGTTTCGTCATAGGTCTCAATTTCGTGGGTCAGCGGGGTCGTCTCGTCGGACGCGCGAAATTGGATATCATAACCATTGGGACCGATATCGTTTTCGATTTGCTGAAACTGACTGCCGTTCAGCTTGATCATAACCGGAAAATCGATAAGGGGTGACCCCCCGGCGACCTGAGAGGCATGAATCGTTATTTGCACGCGTTTGGAAAATTCTGCAGAGGCGCTATCTGCAAAACAAAGCAAAAACGTTAAAAGAGCGCAGAGCCCGATCGACAAAAAGAAAACGCTCTTGTTTACATTCGGTTTCATAATTTTCTCCTTACCCTTCTTTCATATGATTGAATAGCGCACACTATTTTTTTCCTTTGACAATTACAGCTGATCATCAAAAACGGTGATGGGCGCGGTGTCCTGAGAGGTATAGCCCTTGCCGGCCTCCGAGCCTTCCTGGGCGTAGTCACCGGAGATGGCCAGCGCGGTGCTGTTGCCGTCCAAAAGCGTTTCGATCCGGCACAGCGCCCCGCGCGGCCCTCTGGCCACCGAGCGGATAAAAACCATCCCGTCGGTGTCATCGGTGGGCCCGCCGCTGTCCGCATTGTTCCAAACCGTTACCGTATATGTAACCCCGGCCAGCCGTGTGTTGACCCAATCAACGCCGCCGGCAAAATTGGAACCGGTGGCATCGGCGATGGCAAAGTCCCAATCGGCCCCGGCCCCGGTGGCCACTTTGACCGCATTTTGCTGAACAAAGGGAACTTTTAAAAGCTCTTTGGCATGCTGCAGTCCGGATTCGGCGGTATAAAACGCCCTTTCATGCAAAAGCGAATTGGTGGCGATCTGCACCTCGGTAATACTGAGACTGGAGGCAGAAATGCCGATAATCGTCAACAATACCAAAACCATCAGGGCGGCCACCATGACCGATCCGGTCTGATCATTGACGATACAAGCTTTTGGTTGCATTTTCGTATCCTTTCCGCCCCCATGCGATCGGTGCGAGATTGCGCCTTTAGGAGCCCTGGCCTCTGATAAAATTAAGCGAGACATCGTCGGCATTCGGGTTGGCCGTTGTTACCGTTATAATGATGGTTTTGGTAAATGTTATCGGAACATCTTCGTTCACATTCCAGACAATGCTGTAAGCGCCGCTGGCGGCCTGGTGCGGATTGTTGTTCGGATCCAGATCCGCATGGTCATAGGGCAGGGAACTGAGCTGTTCCAGGCGCTCCACGGCCAGGGTGGTGGCCTCGGTTTGCATTCTGGCCGCAGAATTGCCATTGATGGAACTAATCTGAATGCCGGCAATCGCTAAAATGCCGATTGAAAAAATGGCCAGGGCAAACAACGCTTCCAGCAGGGTAAAGCCCCGCTTGTTGAGCCGGCCAAAGATGTTTTCGGTGTTTTTTCGATCCTTCAAAGCGACTCCTAAGGCTTAAATATCATGGTGAAGAAAGCCATTTAAATCCTTACAGCCCCATGTTGCGGCAATTGACCGTGTCAACCAGAAGACGGCGTTGAAAATCGTCAGCCGAATTGACCCTGCCCGCCCCCACTACATAGGTGCGGTTGTCTGAATGACCCCGGATGGGAATCCGGGAGCGCGCCAGCACCCAGATGCGGACGGCCCTGATATTAGCAATATCGACCTGGGTGGGCCAAAAAGCAGGATCCAATGCAACCCCGCCGGGTGTATCAGCGGCATCGATGTCGCCGTCGTCATCTGTATCCAAAACGGTATCCAAAAATCCGTCATCGTCGGCATCCACGGCCCAGATGACGTTACCGTTGCCAGGGGTGATATCCAGCTGCCCGTCGCCGTCATCATCAAAGGCATAGGCAAAGGCGATGCCCTGGATATCATAAGCAATTAGCTCGGTTGTGCCGCTGCCCGCGTCAACCCTGCTCAGCGACTCGGCCCCATCATCGGCGATGCCGTCCAAATCGATATCGCCGCTGGTGAAACCGTAAGTGAGGCTTTCGTTGGGATCGGCGGTGGTACTGTTGGCATTATTGTCAAAGCTAAACTGGATAAAACTGCCGGTTGCAGATAAGATGCCCGCGCCGCTGGACTCCCCCGGATCATCGGCCCCGTTGGCGGCATCGTTGTCAACCCCGTCAGAGGCTAACGGATCATAGCCGGCCATACGGATTTCTCTTTTTATCAACGACATGGCCGCGCGGATATTTTGCTGCATCTCAACGGCGACCTGCTGGTTGGTGTAAGATTTTTGCTGGGCCTGGTAGGTACTGTAGATCACGGCCATGATGATCGAGCCCACCGCCATGGCGATCATCAGCTCGGTTAACGAAAAGCCTTTATGATTATCGATTCGTGATTTCACTGTTTCAATACCTTCAAAATCAGGGCTTTAAAGAATCCTTGAGTTGCCGGTCCTGATGACTTCGATGCCTTTGGTGACGTTTAAGCTATTTTTCAGGCTGACGGTACCGCCGGCGTTACTCAGAAGCCCGCGGCTGTCAAAGAGGACCTTGTCGGCGGTTAAGGTCGTACTTATCGGGTCGACACCGGCGGGCATTGTTCCTCTTTTTAGCGTGGGCTCATCGCCATCCAGATCTCCGTTGCCGGCATTGGCGCCGGCGCCATTATCCAAAAATACCGTATAGGTCTCGTTTGCCCTGTTAAACAGCAGCCCGACACTGACGTTGTCTTTAAGCGCTCTTGATCTGGCATACTGCATGACTGCAAAAACATCCTTGGTCGCAGCGCTGAGCTGACGCTTTGGCCGCCAGGCAAAAAAATTGGGTACTGCCAGCGCGGCCAGGATGGAAATAATTGCGATTACCACCATCAACTCGATAATTGTGAATCCTGATTTATTTCGCATGATCCTATGATCCCAATTTCAAATTTTGACACCCTTAATAATGCAGGGTTTATGCCAATGCCTAAGGCGCTATTGCGGGGTGAATATTTTTTGGCGGCCAGCAGCGGGCCATGGAAGAATATATATATTTTCAAATACTTATGGGAATTATGACGATCGTTTGGCGGGTATGTCCTCGTACTCGGGAACAAAAAAAGAACCGGAACAGCTATAAAAATATTTTAACAATATTAATTTTTTTTATACCCGGCGCAACTATGTGGGGTTTTCGACAGCAGGGATTACGAGAGCTTGGTTCAGAATTCAGTCAGCAGTGCAATCGAACGGGTGAAATCTCTAGATGGTCAACGGTCCCGAGTTTGGTTCGCGTGTGGGAGGAATGAAGCAGCTTATTATAAAATGTCAAACGAAGACTTGACCCCCACTTTTGAACCATAGTACCTCTATGGTGAATCAAATATAAGGAATTCATTATGGTCAAATTTGTTGATCTTAGCCATATCATCGAGGCGGGCATGATTACTTACACCGGTCTTTCGGGGCCCGTAATCAGCGACCATATGAGCCGGGAAGATTCTGAATCGCACTATTCGGATGGGACGACGTTTCAAATCGGCAAAATCGAAATGATCGCCAATACCGGCACCTATATCGACGCACCATTTCACCGCTATGAAGACGGTCAGGATTTATCAGAGCTTAAAATGGCGTCGATCGCTAATCTGGATGGCATCGTGTTTCGGGCAGCACAAGGCGTTCGTTCAATTGATAAGCATGTTTTTGAAAGCGATACGGTCGAGGGCAAAGCTGTCCTTATCCATACCGGTTGGGACCGGCATTGGAGAACCGATGCGTACTTTGAAAGCCATCCCTTTCTAACCCGTGATGCAGCTGAATACCTGAAATCCTCAGGTGCCGCTCTGGTGGGGATCGATTCGCTGAATATCGATGACACCGCCGATGGATCGCGGCCGGCGCATTCGATTTTACTGAAGGCCAATATACCCATTGTTGAACATATGTGTCATCTGGAGGTGCTGCCGGATCAAGGGTTTAGATTTTTTGCGATTCCGGCCCCGGTGAAGGGGATGGGGTCGTTTCCGGTCCGCGCCCTTGCCCTGATTGATTAAATTAGCCACAGACCCACACGGACTCACACGGACCTTTTGGCCGAGCGACATGCTCGGCCAAAAACCTGTCGTCCCGCTTCGCGGGATAAAAATATTCATCCTAAGAGTTTGTAGCCAATGGATCCGTTATATTGAATTATTTAGCTTGAAGCCAAAATAGATTAACTGTTTGCCCGAAGGGCTGACAGTTTTTCTACCGACAAGGTCGTCGGGAAAAAAGAATTGTCTGTGTGCGTCTTTGTGGGTCCGTGGCTAATAAAAAAGCGGCTTTGGTTGAGACATGCAAAAATCATCCGTATTTGAAGAAACTTACAATAACTACCTGGCGCAGATCGCCAGGCTGGATTTGAAAAAAATCGCCGATCGACTTGGAGCAGAAATGGTCGGTGATGAACTCATCATCCCTGTTTTTGGAAAACCCCACCGGATATCCCCTGCCGGGATCAGCGGGCCATCCGGCAGCAGACCGAATTTTTCAGTATGTGTGATTCTTTTTAAATACCTGCTGCTGTGTCCTGATCATGAACCGGTTGAAAATGACTGGGTCAGCTTTAAGGATTTCAAAGATTCGGCGCCCTTTTCCGGCGCCTTCGTCAATTACACCGAAGCCCCGCTGGCCAAATATTTTTCAGGCCACCTGAAAGATCTGGAGGCCGCCTGCCGGGGAATCCATGGTCATCCGCCGGTCGCAACGTTCTCTTATGATCTGTGCATGCAGTTTAATGCCCTGCCGAAAATTCCGGTCTTGCTGCTTTTTAACGATACCGATGATGATTTTGCGGCCCAGTGCATGGTGCTTTATGAACGTCGGGCTGAAGATTATTTAGACATGGAGTGTCTTGCGATGGTGGGGATGCTGCTGTTCGAATACCTAAAACCGAAAACCGATAAGCCGGCTTAGCCGGTTCATCCGTTTCGCATGCCATGCGCCTCCCCGACCGGCGTTTGCAGATGCGTAAATCCCTTTGAGCTGTCAGCGGTTATTCCCAGTCGAGCAGCCGTTGCTGCCCTTCCAGTTTGCGGATTTGGGTCAGGTCCTGGCTGACCTCAAGGCAGCCGCGGTAGTATCCGCCGGCATCCCGCACCGCAAAATAGCGGATGTAAATAAATTTGCCGCCCAGCTCGATCCAGAATTCCGCCGTGTTGCGTGAACCGGACTTGAAGGCATCCAGGATCTTATTGACCAGATGGACGCTTGTGGGGGGATGGCAGTTTCGGACCTCCCGTCCGATGATCGCGGAGCTGCGCGGGAAAATCCGCTCCGGCCCTTCGGAGTAGTAGGCCACCCGGTCGTTTTCATCGACAAAGGTTAAGTCCACCGGCAGGTGCGTAAGCATCAGGTTGATCTGCTCCAGGGTCAGGCGTCCCGTATCCAGGCCCAGGGCCCCGGCGACATCTTTGAGGACCTCCGCTGGTTCCGGGGGCCCGTCCTCCGGTTCCGGAATGATATCTTCGGGCCAGCCCGTATCCGGGACCACCCAGGCAAAACCGATATCGCCCTCACCCGCTTTGACCCTGATCCATTCCGGGTCGGAAAGCATATCCAGACTGGCAGGAAAAAGGATGTGCTCTTCCTTGTAAATCATATCCCGAATCGCCTGAATGGCTTCTTTCAGAGGCGTGAGCGTGCCCTCCGGATCGGAATTGGCAAACGCTTCGCGGGCCTGCTTAAGGCTGGCGCGGATGTCATCGTGGATGGACCACATCACCTGGGACGGCCCGGTAAAATGGTGGGCTTCCAGCATGGGAAAGAGCTGATTCTCCTTGCGGGTGTAATGAATATCGATCTCGGATAAGCGCTCAATAAGGGATCCCAGCATCTGGCTGTTCTCCTTGAAGGCCTCAAGTCCGGGTGGCTGTCCCATGCGCCCCATGAGCATACTGGTTTCACTCATGACCTTTTCGGAAGCCCGGTTCTCTTTCATGAAGGTGTGGATGGGATGCCCCAGAGGAGGCTCCGGCCGGTCCTGCTCCTCAAGCGCCTCTTTAAATATTTCAACGTGGACGTCGCACAGGCGTTTGATCTCTTCGGCGGGCAGACCCTCGTCCATCAGGGCTTGCTCCATTTTTGCGATCTCGGAGGCCTCGACGCCGCTGATCAACTGAGAGAATCTTTGTTTGAGCACCGCCATGTCTTCTCCGGCGTGGAGGGCCTTGATGATTTCCTTGAGTGCCGCCTGCTTTTCCTCCGGATCGCTGATAACGTCACCGGCACCGTCGGGAGCGGATTGATCAGGAGTCGTGGTTTTGCCCGTTTGCCGGTTTATTTCATTTGTCAGGGCCTCAATGAAATTGTCCGGGTCCAGCCCGCCGATACCGGCGACCTTACCGAGGGTGGCCACCTTGCCCAATGTTTTTCGCATGATGGGGTTTTTGAGTCCCTTAAATTTGGGAGACAATCTGACTAAAAAATCCTCCAAAAAGGGGTATTCTTTCAACAAACTGTCGATTTTGGTACTGGCGCTGATATCCATGGCGAATTCTCCTTGGCCGGATTAGAACCCATCTCAAAAATGCGTCTAAGTGTCCATGGCGGCGTTGCAACCCGATTCAAAATGCTCACATACTAACGTGTATGCTCCGCTTTCGAATCGGTTTGCGCCTTGCCCTGAACCCTAAGCCACCTTTTTGAGATGGGTTCTAAATACAATTTTTTTGGCTTTGAGCATAAAGAAAAACCAGCTGTAAGTCAAATCTGGAATGATCCTACTTTGCTTATTTGTGCGCCAGGATCACCTCCGACGGGAACAAGCACTGTTGATGATATTCGCGCAGTTTTATATGGAAGCCATGTTCTTTCAGTTTTTCCGACAACCGGATTCCGCGGCAGCCGCCCATTAACCTTGGTGATACCCGATAAATTCGATCATAAATGCCGCTTCCAAATTTTTCCCCCAGGGTCATATTAACGAGAACTAATTTGCCGCCCTTTTTAAGTACGCGGTTGAATTCTTTTAAGACCGCATCCATCCGGTCGAAGGAAATCAAGTCAAACATGTAGCTATTGATTAACACATCAAATTGCGCATCTTCTGAATCAAGATCAAAGGCGCTGGCCTTTTTTAGCGTATAGTGTGCCTCAGATAACCGGCTGAGTCGCTTTCCGGCTTTTTTTAACATGCCGGCGGATATATCGATACCCATATTGGTTCCGTCCGGGTTTCTTTTTACGATTTCAAAAAAAGCCAGACCCGTACCGACCGCGACCTCAAGGATATGCTGACCGTTTTTAATTTCCGCCAATTCCAAGGCCCGGTTTCTGGCCTTAGATTCCGTCAGATTGCCCCAGATATCATATACGTTCGCCAGTGAATTATAAATCCCGGCGATTTCAGCCTGAGATACCCGGGCATCTAGTTTTTTTTGCTGACCCCAACAGCATTTAGGTCCTTGTGATGAAACAGTCTGTGCCATTTTTATCTCCTTGGATTATTATCGTTTAAATCTGAAAAATTCTGATTTAAGATTGTGCAGCTTCACCTTGGAAAACGCTGCAGCGGCAACCTTTGAGAAGCTGCTGGAAAGCCTCATTTTGCGGATCGAACAAATTTCCCAAATCCTCCATGGCCTCAACGACCGCGATCTGGCGGTTCTGCGGAATCAGATCCAATAATTCAGAGATCATTTGCGAGCTTTGCGCCTCTAATAATGCGTGCACCTGTTTTCCGGCCTCTGTAATCTGTACCTCGACAGTGCGTTGGTTATTTTCTTTGCGCCTGCGGATCAGCAGCTTTTGTTTTTCCAATTTCTCAACAATTCGGGTCGCGGTGCTCTGATGCAGCGCCACTTCAGCTGCCAGGGCGCTCATGGATTTTGGGCCGTCGATCAAGGCTTCGAGGGTGTAGCATTGCTGCACGGTGACCGGGCCGCAAAACAGCTGCTCGCGCATGAGCTGATTGATAAACCGGGCGAGCCGGGTAAAGGATTGTCTTGACCTTTCAACAAGTTGGTTGTGTTTCATAATGCGCTCCTCAAAACAGGCTTTATGTTTGCTTTTAGCAATATTTGCTAATAACATAATATGCTAATAGCAAGTGTCAAGGGAAAAATTCTGTTTTTGATCATTTTGTAATTTTAGACGCATCTTGAGCGACTAATCTGGGCATGAAATAAACCCAAAAAGGATGATCATATGGCCATCGATGTCATGATAAAAAGAAGAGTCCAACCGGGTCGTCGGGCCAAAGATTTGGTTCCGCTTATCCTTCATCTTCGAGCCCTTGCCACCTATCAGCCCGGCTATATCTCAGGGACGACGTTATGCAATCTGGAACACCCGGATGAATGTCTGGTGATCAGCAGATGGGAGTCGATTGACGACTGGAACAAATGGCGAAGCAGCCAGCAAAGAACTGAAATTGAATAAAAAATCGAAATGCTGATCGGCGAAAAAGCCGAATACACGCTGTATGCGCCCATGGTTGCTCACCCGGACCAGAGAAATTCATTCTCTAATAAATTAGGGCATTAAAATAAGCTGTTGACAAAATTTATTTCGTATAGGTAATATGTCTCCTTTTTTAGAATCGATCTTTTAATGGAGGAGCAGATTGGAAAAATATTCTCAGCCGAGTAACCGGCTCCCTACCTCTAAAAAGAACCCTTCCAAAACCATACGTCCCAAGCGGTTTCGTATCACTTTTGTCCTTTCGTTTCTGATTCTGTTTTTATTATGGATTGTATTTTCCGGTAAGTTCGATGCATTTCACATTACGTTGGGCCTCATCTCGAGCGCCATCGTCGCTGCAATTTCCGGTGATCTGCTGTTCACTTCAACCCAGCCACGGGGGATTTTTTCGTTGTGGCTACGGCTGTTCGCATACATTCCATGGTTGATTTACCAAATATTTCTAGCAAACGTGCACGTTATGTATCTGGTCTTCCATCCGAAGATGATGGAACTCATTAATCCACAGATAATTGAATTTGAAAGCCGGTTGAAAAGCGATTACGCCAGGACAAGTTTCGCCAATTCCATCACGCTTACCCCCGGCACGATTACCGTGAATGTGACTGTGTTGGGTCGATTTGCGGTCCATTGCATTGACGACCAATCCGGTTTGTCACTTCCCGGTGGAATGGAAGAAAGAATCGTTAAAGTTTTTAGAGAATAATAAAATAATGGACAGCGTATTCTATTACAGCGGATTCTATTTGAGTCTAATTATGTTGCTCCCCCTTTACCGGGCGATTTTCGGTCCGACCGTTCTGGATCGTCTCATCGGCGTTAATGCCATCGGGAGTAAAACGACGGTCTTGCTCATACTGGTCGGCGTGATCTACGGTCGGGTGGACATGTTCGTTGACATTGCCCTGGCTTATGCATTGTTAAATTTTATCGCCGTGCTGGCGGCCTCTCGTTATTTCCAGAAAAAACGGGGCTTATATGAAAAATAACCTTCAGATTGATCGTCGAGAACAGGCGTAAGGAGGTTTATTCGATGAATTATTTAATCATACTTCTTTTGATCAGCGGGCTGGTTTTTTTTACGGGCGGCTCGATCGGTATTCTGCGACTGCCCGATTTTTACACCCGACTGCATCCGGCCGGAAAACTGGACACCGCCGGCCAGTTCTTTACCATGTCGGCCATTGCTCTGTTCGTTCTTCTAGATTTCTCTTTAGCTAATTTTTTGACGGCTACCAAAATTGTTTTAATCGTCATTTTCGTTTATATCACAAGTCCGACGGCCACCCATGCCATTGTCGATGCCGGGGTGCGCGCAGGCCTCAAACCCTGGACAAAAGAAGGACAATTATGATCTGGGAGATTGAACTCGTCGTTTTACTGATTGTCTTGATTTGCGGCATCGGCGCCATCATGGTTAAAGACCTCCTGGGGGCCGCCATACTTTTCGGCGCCTATAGTTTTATGATGTGCCTTCTGTGGGCCATAATGGGGGCGGTCGATGTGGCCTTCACCGAAGCCTCTGTCGGTGCCGGCATCAGTACCGTACTTTTCGTAGCAGCGGTTTTTCGCACTTCCAGGAGGACAAAGGATTGAAGATTTTTAAAATAGTCATTGTTCTCCTGTTCGGAGGCCTACTTATTTATTTCACGCAGGACTTTCCGTCCTGGGGCGATCCGCAGGCGCCCGCCAGCATGCATGTATCGCCCCGTTATATCGAAAAAACCATGGAGGAGACCTCGGTTCCCAATATCGTCACGGCGGTGCTTGCGGATTACCGTGGATACGATACGATGTTTGAAACCATTGTTATCTTTTCCGCCGGGATTGCCTGCATTTTTCTGCTACGGGTTTTTAAACGGGCCAAACCCGAACGTCAGATGTATCGCCACGTCCCCACCGGGCTGACGATTCGAATCGAAAAAGGATTCGGGCCTCCACCGGATTCCAAAGATTTTGAAAGAATCGATCTGATGTGGGTTCCTTATGATTTGATTGTGAAAACCGCCAGTCGACTCATTGTTCCATTTAGCCAGCTATTTGCGCTGTATGTGATTGCCCACGGTCATCACAGCCCGGGCGGGGGGTTTCAGGGGGGTGTCATCCTGGGCGCCTCGATTATCTTGTTCGCCATATCCAACAACCTGCGATCAAGTTTTACCCTGATCAGTGAAAAACTTGCCGTGTTGCTTTGCGGTTTGGGCGTAATCCTTTACGCCGGCACCGGCGCACTCTGTATGTTTTTCGGATCAAACTTTTTAGATTACGGCGCGCTATCACATATTCTAGGCGTCGATCCGGTTACGGCAAGATCCCACGGGATCTTAATGGTGGAAATCGGAGTGGGTATCTGCGTGATGGCGGTTATGGTTCTGCTTTATTATAACCTGGCTTCGGCCGGCAGGCATGACGAGGGATTATAAGTTGAACGAGCTGATCGAAATTGTCATATCCAAACTAAATTACTGGGTGTACATCGCGTTGATGATGATCGGCCTGTATGCCATGATTGCCAAGAATAATCTGGTGAAAAAGATCATCGGGATGAACATACTTCAAACCGCTGTGATTTTGTTTTTTATTTCCCTTGGGGCCAAAACAAACGCCACCATACCGATCATTACACACGGACATGCCGGTGAAAGCCATGCTGTCCATGCCGCTGATATTATTAATCCTTTACCGCATGTGCTGATGCTCACAGCCATCGTTGTTGCGGTGGCTACCCTGGGCGTGGCGCTGGCTCTGGTGATTAAACTATACCAACAATACCAGACGCTCGAGGAAGATGAAATCCTGGCGCAGTTAGGGGATGAATAAATTTCTGAATATTGCATGAAAAGTAATGAGAAGTTGGGAAAATGTTTAATGGATGAAAATCATTTTATCTCATTACTTTTCACCCTACGGGCGAGCCGGAGGTTTCCATCTGCCGCGTTATTAAGGCCGAGGCATAGTGCACTATAGCCTCAGCCTTAAGTGCCTTGCATATGAAAACCTCCGACTCGTGCAAAATTCAGAAGATGTTTGAGGAGAATCGTGTGTTAACAAGAGAAGATTTAAAACATATCGTTATGATCGACCACCTGACGGATGAGATGCAGGATCGGCTATCCCAAATTATCGACGTTTTAAAATTCGATAAGGATGAAATACTCTTCAGGGAAGGCGAACCGGCCGAGCGCTTCTATATGCTCAGATCGGGCAATATATTGCTGGAGCAAAGGATTTCAGACAAAGTTACGGCCTGTGTCGGATCCGTTAAGCCCGGATTTTCTTTCGGCTGGTCGGCAATGGTCGACAATGGTGTTTACACCACTGAAGCTGTCAGCATAGAGCCGTCCGAAATTTACTCTTTTAAAAGAGATAAGATTAATAATCTTTTTGAGCAAGATCCGGAGATGGGATTCCGTATGTACCAGCGGCTTCTGGAGATCATTAAAAAGCGACTCGATTACCGCACGGGGCAATTTCGGCACGCCATCGAGGACCATCCGGATATGCAGAATTTATTGAGTATGTGATGTCGGTATTGTAAAGATATGAGCGATCAATTACCCGCGATTATTGTTGTTCTTCCGCTTGTTGCGTCTTTTTTCATATTTTTCTCGAGCTGGTGGATGAAGCGGGCCGCCTTCCCGCTAGCGGTCGGCGCGCTGATCTGCTGCGTCCTGCTCTCCATCGGTATCCTCAAAACGGTGATCAGCGCCGGCACGATCCAATACTGGCTGGGTGGCTGGGAACCCCCCTGGGGGATCGAGTACCGGGTCGATCATTTCAATGCCATCATGCTGGTTTTAATATCAGGCCTGAGTATGTTGGTGGCCATTTATTCCAAAAAACTTGTGGAGCGTGAGCTGCCCGGAAAAACCGCCCTGTTTTGGAGCCTTTTCATTCTACTGATTACCGGCTTATTGGGCATCTGTATTACCGGGGATCTGTTTAACCTTTTTGTGATGCTGGAAGTCGCCTCGCTGACCGGATATGCACTGATCGCCATCGGTGAAAAAAGAGCTGTGTACGCCAGTTTTCGTTATGTCGTCATCGGCACTATGGGCGCCAGCTTTTACCTTCTGGGGGTGGGCTATTTGTATATCACCACCGGCTCGTTGAATATGGCGAACCTTTCGCAATTACTTCCCCAACTCTATCAATCCAAAACCATCCTGGCCGCATTTGCATTCATTTTAATCGGCCTGAGTATAAAAATGGCGCTTTTCCCCTTACACGGCTGGCTGCCGGATGCCTATACCTATGCGCCCTCAGCTGTCAGCGCCGCTGTTGCGCCTTTAATGACCAAGGTGATGGCGTATGTCGTCATTCGCATCATGTTCACCGTTTTTAAACCGGATTTTCCCGTTTCAGTGATCCGGGTCACCGATCTCATGGTTTGGTTTGGGACCCTGGCCATATTATTTGGTGCCGTTATGGCCCTGTCCCAAACTGATTTTAAACGCATGCTGTGTTATGTGATTATCGCTGAAATCGGATATATTATCGGGGGAATCGGCGTGGCCAACACCATCGCTTTAAAGGGGGCCATTTTTCATATTGTAAATGATGCAATGATGATGGCCTGCCTCTTTATGGTGGCGGGCCTGGTCATGTACCGAACCAATGGTCATCGTATTGACGATTTTAAGGGCCTCTTCAAGAAGATGCCGTTTACCGCCATAATTTTTACGGTGGGCGCTTTAGCGGTTATCGGGGTGCCGCCGACATGCGGGTTTTTCAGCAAATGGTATTTGCTTTTCGGAGGCATAGAGGCCGGGCAATGGGGTTTTGTGGCCGCCTTGATGGTGTCCACCTTGATCAGTGTAGCCTTATTTTTCAGGATTTTTGACAAAGGTCTTTTTACGCATGCCCAGGAGAATGGGCCGGACGACAAAGGGTCTGACGACAACCCTGATGCCGGCGAAGCGCCGTTCAGCATGCTGTTACCGGCATTTGCACTGGCGCTGGCCATCTTGTTGGTTGGCATTTATAACCAGGTCATCGTGAACGAGGTGATTCGCTTTGCGATCCCCACGGGATTGTGATCGGAGTCACTTATTAATAGGTTTCAGGTGTCAGTGTTCAGGTGTCAAGAAACAGAAGGCGGGGGACAGAGAAAAGAAGTCAGACAGGTGATTCATCTGCCGGTTTTTAGCGTCTGTCTTCGACTCGACTGGGTTCATCGAATGCTGTTTACTGACACCTGACACCTGAACACTAATTTGTAGGAATATCCACAAACGGAGAGGGAAAGATAAAAGCACGTTGATGACGGACTTATTTTCCATAGCCTATCGACCGGTTTTGGCGGTTATATGCCCTGCTATTGTTGCCCTGCTGATTTTGTTTTCGGGGAAACGACCGAATTTAAGGGAATGCTGGACCCTGCTGGGTGGCGCAGGCCTTTTTTATATCGTGCTATCCATGACCCCCTTTGTTTTGGAAAACGGCCCGATCCAATTCAGCTGGTTTGCGCTTTTTCCCAACATCGATTTTGCGTTTAGAGCAGATGCCCTGGGCCTCATTTTCGCCACTACTTCATCGTGCCTATGGATTTTAGTGTCGATTTACTCCATCGGGTACATGCGGTCTTTAAAAGAACATGCGCAGACGCGATATTACTTTTCATTTGCCATGGCCTTGGTGGGCGCCATCGGCATCGCGCTCTCCTCCAATTTGGTCACCCTGTTCGTCTTTTATGAGATATTGACCTTTTCCACCTATCCATTGGTCGCCCATGAAGAATCACCGGAAGCCATCGCGGCCGGTCATAAGTATCTGGCGTATTTGTTAACCGGCGGGGTTTTCTTCCTCATCGGTATCTTAATGACCTATTTTTTGGTCGGAACAACAGACTTCAGCGACATGGGCATCTTAAAACCGGCCCTGGGTTCCACCTCGAAATTCACATTAGTTCTCATATTTTTCTGCTTTTTGCTCGGGTTCGCCAAGGCCGCCTGGATGCCGATCCATTCCTGGCTTCCGACCGCCATGGTGGCGCCCACGCCGGTCAGCGCGTTGTTGCATGCGGTTGCGGTGGTCAAGGCGGGCGTTTTCGGCATCATCCGGATTGTCTGCCATATTTACGGTATCGAACTGATGGAGGTACTCGGCCTGGGTTTAGTGCTCGCCGCTATCGCGTCTTTCACCATCATGGTTGCCAACTTCTATGCCATCGGTCAAAATAACCTGAAACGATTGCTGGCCTATTCCACCATCAACCAGCTTTCATTTATCATTCTGGGCGTCGCCCTCTTGAGTCCCATGGCCGTCACCGGTGCGATGCTCCACATTCCGTTTCACGGGTTTATGAAGATCACGCTCTTCCTGTGTGCCGGTGCGATAGCCGCCATCACCGGCATAAAGACGATCAGCGAAATGGCCGGGCTGGGAAGAGTTATGCCGATTACCCTGGGCGCCTTCCTGATCGGTGCCTTCGGAATGGCCGGAGCCCCCCCCTTGGCCGGGTTTATCAGCAAGTGGCATGTGGCTCTGGGCGCTGTTGAATCAGGCCATCTCTTCTTTTTATTGATTATATTTGCCGGATCTATTTTAGACGTTATTTATTTTTTCCCTGTCATTCGAACGGCCTTTTTCGGTAAAGTGCCGCAAGCCGAAACCTATGAAACTGATCTCGAAGAGAAAGTTGATGTCTATCCTGGAAAAAAACGCGTCATCGAAAACCGGCAGACGTTATACCTGTTTATGATTGTTCCTCTGGCAATCACTGCCATTTTTTCCATTTTGCTCTGTATATTCCCGAACACGTTTAACATTTATGACCTGGCCCAAACGGCCGTCAAAAATACTTTCGGAGGCATGTGATCATGAACAAATTAAGAGTCTATCCCAAAAAGCTGTTCTGGCGGCTTTACTGGGTTGTTTTGGCACTAAGCATAATTTTAGACTTTGTCTGGCTGTACCTGCATGCCTTCCATTATCATTTCCAATTTCAATATCTGCCGCAGTTTTTTGCCATCTTGGGATTGATCGGCTGCATGTTGCTCATACTAATCGCAAAAGCGCTAGGTATTATTATTGTTGTTGATGAAGATTATTATCAGGAAAAATCGAGGTGATCGAATTGAATAGCTGGATCCATCCCGGGCTGGTTATTTGTCTCGGCGGATTACTCATACCCTTTATCCCCTGGAAGCGTCTCAAACAGGCTTATTTTCTTTTACTTCCGCTGGCGGGGCTGACCATCCTGGTGTCAACTTCTGCGGGAATATTTGGTGCCATTCCTTCCGGGCCCGCGGAAGCGCTGCACAAGTGGAACGTTCCATTTTTGCAATACACCCTGGACATTGTCCGGATCAACAAACTCAGCATGCTGTTTGGGTACGTTTACGTTATCGCTGCCTTTTGTATGAATATCTATGCGCTCAGGGCAAAAAACGATTGGGAGCATGCAGTGGCGATGATCTATGTGGGCAGCGCCCTGGGTGCCGTTTTTGCCGGTGACTTTTTTACCCTTTTCTTCTGTCTTGAAATCATGTCCTGGGCCCCGTTTTTCCTGATTTTATTCCGCGGAACAAAAAAAGGAAAAGCCGCCGCCATTCGCTACATTGTGTGGCATCATTTCAGCGGTGTCTGCATCATGGCGGGCATCCTGATGCATGCGCATCAGACCGGATCCATCGCTTTTGTTCACATGCCCTGGGGATGGGGGGGTGAATATTTAGGCTATAATCTTATGCTGCTGGGCTTTATCGTTAACGCGGCCACTGCGCCCTTTCATGCCTGGCTGCCGGACGCATACTCGGAAGCAAGTCCCAGCGGTTCGGTCTATATGACGGCATATACCACCAAGACAGCGGTTTTCTGTCTGATCGTTACCTTCTCGGGTGTGCCCCTCTTAATGTGGATGGGCGTTATCTCGGCCATGTTTTCTGTGTTCATGGCCGTCCTCGAAAACGATGGTCGCAGACTGCTATCGTATCATATCGTCTCACAGGTCGGCTACATGGTGGCCGGGGTCGGAATCGGAACCAGCATGGCCCTTAACGGCGCCGCCGCCCACGCCTTCTGTCATATTATTTATAAAGCCTTGCTTTATATGGGCGTGGGATGTCCCCTGCTGGTTGTGGGAACGTCCAAATTCAGTGAGTTGGGCGGGTTGTATAAATATATGCCGATTGCCTTCTGGCTGACCATGATCGGCGGTTTCTCAATCTCCGCCTTTCCGCTGTTTAGCGGGTTTGTCAGTAAAACCATGACCATCGAAGCCGCTGAATTAATTCATAAACCCCTTGTTTATTTATTGCTTGAAACCGCCTCCATCGGAACCTTCCTGCATACCGGCCTGAAACTCCCCTGGAATGTCTGGCTCCAGGGAAAGGAGGAGCCGTCGCCGGAAATAAGGGCCAAATTAAAAGATTCGGCCATAAATTCACCGCTGAATATGTTAATCGCCATGGGCATTTTAGCTTTCTTGTGTATCTTTCTGGGTGTCTTTCCGAAGGTCCTCTATGCGATGCTCCCGTATCCGGTGGAATTTGTACCCTATACCCTCACCCGGGTTTTTTCTTTAACCCAAATGTTTATCTTCACCTTTCTGGGTTTCTGGCTGCTGAGAAAACTGGTGGGCGGCCATGCGACTTTCACCCTTGATACGGACTGGTTTATCAGGATGCCAGGGCAACTATTTATACGATTCTGCACGGGGCCGTTACTTGCTTTTGGGTCATTCCTGGACAAACAAATCACAAAAATTACCGGCTCCTTTATTATAAACATACGGAATCCCAACATTGAAGCGCGTCTGACGCCCATGGCCATTGGATTTGGCGTCTTTATGTCGGTTGTGCTTTTTACTATTTTTTTGGCTTTAAAAATCTAACGGATTGTCAAGGCTGTTGGCGCGTGTTTCGATATTCCGAATAGGTGACTCTGTCGCCGGCGCCCCGGCGTGCTTATATTTTTATTGACACTTTTTGTTAAATATAAATAATAAGAACCGATCTCAAAAATAGCGATCTGTTATTTTTGAGATCGGTTCAAGATTCTGTAGACGAATAACGAGCGCAAACTTATAGCGAGGAGGACCGAACGATGCCGGTTAAATTCAATCAGTATTGGTCCGTTGACTTTGAAAAAAAAGGGGAATACGAAAAGTTTATCATCCGTAAATTCATCCCCGGAATGAATAAACTGGGAATTCATATCGTTGCCGGCTGGACGGTGCTGATTGGCCGCTACAGCGATATATTTCTCGAAGGCATCAGCAATGATCTGGAGCATCTTGAAAAGGCGCTGCGAGACAAAAAATACAGGGAACTGAACGACGACCTGCAAAACTACATTCGGAATTACAAAACCAAAGTTCTGGTGGGCACCGGTAAAAAAGATGATTATTCGAAGGAGGTCAAGGCCAATACGGTTAAATTTAACCAGGCCTGGGATGTTATCAGTAAAACCAAAGATCAATACGAAGAATACGTTCTCGAGACCTTTTATCCCTGTTTAGAAGGCCTGGGCGTTAAAGTGGCCAGCGAATGGGAGGTCTTTATCGGAGATGGACCGCGGATTTTGTGCGAGGGCCGGGCTCAGGATGTTGATACCAATACCCTGATCAGCAATCTCAGGAGCCAGAAGTTCCAAAGAGCCAAACACGGTTTGAGACAATTTATTGAAAATTACGAAAGCCGCATTCTCGTCTTTCATATTATAAAGAAATTAGGTTACAAATCAGCGAGCTACGAGTTGATCGTACTTTAAAAAAGCGGTATAAAATTTATTCTATTCGGTCAGGAGATAAGAACTCGCTAACCCAAGCGTTTCTTTATTGCCCCGCTCTATAGCGCTGCTCAATGATCAGGGCCGGTCTGATCAGAACGGTGACAAAAGCCATGCCGATGGCCAGGATGCCCAGCGCAATACTGATCTCCACCCAGCTAGGGGCGTAATCCACCACTTCCCCCAGAGGCGAAGGAACCAATCCCGGCACAATCAATCCCATACCTTTTTCAATCCAGATACCTACAAAAAGAAGGATACATGACGGAAGGAGTACTTTAGCGTTATTCTTGCCCGGATTCCAGATAAGCGTCAGGGTACCGATGAGGTTCATGCCGATCCCTGTCCAGATCCATGGGACCAGGGCATTGTGACCCTTGAGGCCGAAATACAGATAGATTGCCGGCAGACTGTGATGGGTGGGAAGGTAGAATTCCTTGAAAATCTCGGAAAAAAGCATGATGAGATTAATGATTGCGGAAACGACAATGATTATCCTCAACTTGTTAATGGTCTGGTCCTCGATTTTATATGTGGTGGTACTACGAATAATTAGCAGTACCACGGTTATCAAAGCCGGCCCGGCCGCAAAAGCCGACGCTAAAAACCTGGGACCCATCAACGGATTGTTCCAGAACGCCCTGGCAGGCAGCCCTTGATAAAGAAAAGCCGTCACCAAATGAATTGAAAAGGCCCAGAATATCGAGAGAAAGACGAATGGACGGTATTTTCTTTCGTCGGGTTCGCGATTGTTATATTGACAAAAAAGGATATAGGCAGGTACCAGCATGTTCAAGGCCAGATAACCGTTTAGTACAATGATATCCCAGGTGAGCAGCGATGAAGGCCAATTAAAAATACCGATACCCGGTATCAGATGCCATAGCTTCGTGGGCCCGCCGGTATCCACAATGATAAACAGCAGGCACATCACCAGCGCGCCATTGGCCACACCTTCACCGATGATCACCACCTGATGGAGATCCCTGTCCTTGAAAATATAAGCTGGTAGAATCAACATAACGGCCGCTGCCGCCACACCCACCAGAAAGGTAAAATTGCCAATATAGAACCCCCAGCTGACGATATCGGACATGTTGGTAGCCGCAAGGCCTAAGTTCGTCTGAACGGAATAGGCATAGATACCCAGCATCACCATAGCGGCCAAACAACAAAGATATATCTGATAGACGATCCCGCCTGATAGATTCCATAAGATGCCATCCCAAACAAACGATATAATTCCTTTATTAGAAGACTTATCCATCATAACTTTTTCTTGGGTCGTTTCCATAGGGCCTCTGTTGGTTCAATCAATAAAATACCAGAATTTCGGATCGGTTCCCAGATTTTCTTTCCACCTGAAAACCTTCTTGCG
>JAQYWI010000238.1 GCA_030145015.1 Desulfobacterales bacterium | reverse complement strand
CATGGTAGTTTGTCAGATACGGACAAACTTTAAAATCACTGGAGCTTCATAGAGATCCGCATTCTTTTATTCTACGCACGCGCGCCACATCGTTTCAAAAAAATCTGGATACCATAACACTATCAGAGAATTACGGGCATAAGTTTTGCGCATTAAAGTTTTTTCTTGACACCGCATAAAGTTTGGTGTACCTAACTTTTTCAATTTATTTTTTTGCCCATTTACGGAGGATTGAATCGGGATGCGAATAAACTTGCGCAACATGAGAGATAATCAAGCAGGCACGATTGCCAGCGTTAAAGTAAGCGGGGAACTTGGCCGGCGCCTCCGCGATATGGGGCTTGTGCCGGGTACGGAAATTAGAATTCAGGGGCGCGCGCCCTTATATGATCCTGTGGCCTTAAGAATCCGCGGCGCCACCCTGACGCTGCGCAACAATGAAGCCGACTATATCGAAGTGGAGGTTGAATAACAGATGGCAGCCACGGTTGCATTGGCCGGAAACCCGAATTCCGGCAAAACCACCCTATTTAATGAACTGACCGGCTCCCGACAGCACGTGGGAAATTATCCCGGCGTGACGGTTGAAAAAAAAGAAGGCACCTATGTCCGTGAAGGATTTAGGCTTCATATTGTCGATCTCCCCGGTACTTATTCCCTGACCGCCTATTCTCTGGAAGAAGTGGTGGCCCGTGATTTTCTGGTCGACAAAAAACCGGAAGTGGTCATCAACATCGTTGATGCCTCCAACCTGGAGCGCAATCTCTATCTGGCGATCCAGTTTCTTGAGATGGGTATTCCCATATGCATTGCCCTCAACATGATGGATGTCGCCAAAAAACGGGGGATTAAAATCGATGCCAAAAAACTTGCGTCCCTTCTGGGAGTGCCCGTGACCCCGACGGTCGCCCGTACAGGCCAAGGCAAAAAGGAGCTCATGCATAGCGCCGCTCAGATGATGCATGCCGATCATGAATTGGCCCCGCTTAAAATTTCCTACGGGACCGATATCGATCAGGCCCTTTCAAAAATGGAAGCGGAAATCAAGGCCGACAATTTTCTGACCGACACCTATCAGGCGCGCTGGATTGCATTAAAGTATATGGAAAATGATGAGCAGATTCTGAGCAAAGGTAAAAAGGCAAATCCGGAACTGGCCAGCCGGCTGGAAGAAGCGGTGCGCAGCGTATCTCACCATCTGCTGAGTACCCTGGATACGTATCCTGAGGCCATGATTGCCGATCAACGTTACGGCTATATCAAATCGATCCTAAAACGGGGGGTCATCTACCACAAATATGATCAGAACCGACTTCACAGCTCGGATCGAATCGACAAGGTGGTTACCAATCGCTTTCTGGGCCCCTTAATCATGCTGGCGGTGATTGCCGGGCTTTATCATTTTACCTTTACTTACAGTAAAGTGCCGGTGGGCTGGCTGGAAAGCTTTTTTGGCTGGCTGGGGTCAGCCCTGTCGACCGTCCTGCCGGAGGGGTTGCTGCAATCGCTGATCGTATCCGGAATCATCGATGGTGTCGGCGGCGTCCTGGGTTTTGTGCCCCTCATTATGTTTATGTTTTTCGGCATCGCCATACTGGAAGATTCCGGATATCTGGCGCGGGTGGCCTTTATGCTGGATCGGGTATTTCGGATATTCGGTTTGCACGGCAGCTCGGTGATGGCCTTTATTGTATCCGGCGGCATCGCCGGGGGCTGTGCCGTACCGGGTGTGATGGCAACCCGAACGCTCAAGTCGCCGCGCGAGCGTCTGGCCACCTTGCTGACCGTACCGTTTATGAACTGCGGTGCCAAATTGCCCGTATTTGCCTTACTGATCGCCACATTTTTTGCGCAATATGAGGCCGCGATTATGTTTTTGATCACCATCGGTGCCTGGGCCGGCGCACTTCTGGTTGCCAAGCTGCTGCGGATTACGGTAATTAAAGGAGAGTCGACCCCGTTTGTCATGGAACTTCCCCCTTACCGCATGCCGACCTTTAAAGGGTTGGCCATCCATACCTGGGAGCGCACCTGGCAGTATGTCAAAAAAGCCGGCACGATTATTCTGGGCCTGTCGATCGTCCTATGGGCGATGATGACGTTTCCCGGTCTTCCGGATTCAAAAGTCCTGGAATTTGAAAAATTAAGGCAAACCGAAATAAAGCGCGTACCGGCCATGGTTGCTCAACAGCTGGAATTTGCCGGAGAGAATGCCGAACTTTCCGATTCGGCCCAAAATCTAAAGGCAAGACTGCAACGCATCGATGCCGCCGAAGCTGAGGCCGGATTGAAAAGCTCGATTGCCGGTCGCATCGGGGGAGCATTGGAAGGCGTATCGCGCTGGGCGGGTTTTGACTGGCGGACCAATATTGCACTGGTCGGCGGCTTTGCCGCCAAAGAAGTGGTGGTTTCAACCCTGGGCACCGCCTATTCTTTAGGAGAAGTGGATACGGAAGAAACCGGCTCTCTGTCCGAAACCCTGGCCAAGGACCCCAACTGGTCGCCGTTGACGGCCATCGGGCTGATTGTTTTTACGATGTTCTATTCGCCCTGCTTTGTTTCGGTTATTTGTATATCCAGAGAATCCGGTTCCTGGAAATGGGGGGTGTTTGCCATGGCATTTAACACGGCCCTGGCCTTTGGTCTGGCAGTGCTCATTTTTCAAATCGGATCGGCCTTCGGATTACTGGTGAAGTAAAATGCAAACCCTTATTGTCATTTTAATCGTCGCAATTGCCGCCGCATTTCTTATTCGGAATTTTTTGAAAAAGTTTAAACAGAAAGATCAGTGCGGCTGCGGATGCGCCTCCTGCCCCACGGATCCGACGTCCTGTGAAGAAAATCCGGAAAACTCTATAAGCTCTCTCAAAAATAGCAGTTTATCTTCAAAGACAGAGAAATAAAGTTCCGAAGATGCTCTAAAGTTAGAAGTGCCTAAAATGCCTAAAATGAGCTAAAATGCCTAAAGTTATGGTGTCGCAGCGCTCCGTCTTTTTTAAAATGATCGTTCGACCCAGAGGCTCTCGACGGGTAGAATTCCTCAACTTTAGGCATTTTAGATTATTTTTAATTTTAGCTCATTTGTTGTTGTAAGCACTTTTTATAGGTTTAAAACTGCACCATCGGGTGTTAAATGCATTTTTGAGACAGGTTCTTAATGTAAATTTAAAGGAAAGTTAAAATGGACCGCATTGAAGTGTTAAGTTCCAATATGGAAGATTACCTTGAGGCCATCTTTCACATCTCGCAAGAAAAACAGGCTGCCAGAGCCAAAGATATTGCCGATCGGGTGATGGTGAACAAATCTTCCGTAACCGGTGCGCTGCGGTCGCTTTCCGAAAAGGGCCTGGTCAACTATGCGCCTTACGATATCATTACCCTGACGGCCAAAGGCAAAAGACTGGCGGAAGAAATCGTCAGAAGGCATGCAGCCCTGAAGGATTTTTTTATCAAAGTTCTCCTGATTGATCGGGGCGAAGCCGAAGACGCCGCCT
Organism: Desulfobacterales bacterium; assembly: GCA_030145015.1. Next base: position 3,797 of record JAQYWI010000238.1, on the reverse strand, counting down.
GCAAGGTGGAGCATACCGTCTCAAAAAACATTATTGATCGGCTGATTAATTTTGTGGAGTTTATGGAAATATGCCCCCGGGGCGGGAAAGAATGGCTGAAAGGATTCCGGCGCCATTGCGAAGACGGGGATACGTCCAAGTTGTGCCCGAATCACATATCCGCATGTCTTGAAGATTTGAAGAAAAGAGAACGCAAACTCCTATCCTCGCATCGAACGACACCTTCCTGAAAGTTTTGAATTGTGAACAAGCGGGGTAAAAATATAGCTAAAAATACCGTGGGGGAGGTGTTATTTATTAAGGCGTCGGGCCTTTGGGCATATTCTGAATAATCGCTTTTAATTTTTTAGAGAAGTCTTTGGGGACCGGCCTGTTCTCGGTTTGTTTGCACAGGTCAACGGTTCGTTTAAGGGTCTGCAGGCATATAAAGCAGGGGACGCAATCTTTGATGTGTGTTTCGATGTCTTTGCAGGTCACCTCATCCAGCTCATTATCCAGGTACTCGGAAAGTTTTTCAAACAGCTCCAGGCAGTGTTTATGATCGTGCTCATCTTTATTCATTTTCAAAATACCCTTTCAATCTGTCTCTCAAAAATAAGCGTGCCCGGTGTAATCTGACTTTCACATTCGCATCCGATAAATTCAAAATCTGGGCGGTCTCGGCCGTGCTGAATCCTTCAATGTCCCTCAACACGATCACCAGTCGATACTTTTCGGGAAGCGTAAAAATGGCCGCGTTGATCTTGTCTAAAAGCTCATCGTTTAGCAGTTTATCCAGGGGCATCAGTGCCCATTCGGGAACCTGATGGGGAACCTCGGTTTCATCCTGGGGTAAAAACTCATCCAGAGACAGTTCCCGTTGCGGGGCAAATTTTGATTTTCGCCGCTTTTTAATGCACGTGCTGGCCGCCACCCGGTAAAGCCAGTTTTTAAATTTGGTCTCGTAGCGGAAATTTTTCAAATATCGGAAGACATTTAGAAAAGTTTCTTGAACCGTATCTTCGGCATCGGCCGCATCCCGGCACATTCTGAGGCTGAAATTATACAGCTTTTGCTCATAGCGTTTGACAAGGTCCGGGAAACGATCGAATTGGCCCGAATTGATGGCCCGAATGAGTTCAAAATCTTTATCTTTTATCTTTTTGCGGTTCGCTCGCTGGGGTGCTGTCATGTTTGCTTGTCACCTGACAAGAATCTTTCAGTCAGGTCGATATGCCCAATTTAGGCAGAATATAGGCCTGGAGAAGAATCCAGATTCCTGCGATTGCTATCATAATGAAAATTTCTTTCATAATTATGCTCCTCGTAAATTAATAAGTTTTTATGGCGCATTTGTCCACTTGTTTTTTTGCGCTTATGGCAGAAAAAAACAAGCCACCCGCTGCGCGGGTAGTCGGTGACTCATCGCTGTGTAACCCAGCGCCTTTTGCGTACCAGGCAGTAACCGGCGACGATCAAAAATGTCATGACCATTCCCAGATGGGCGATATCCAGGAAAATGATGAACTCCGGTGTAAACCGGCTTCCTGCCAGATTTCGGATCACCAGCAAAAGGCCCGATACGAGGATTCCAGCCAGGATGGTACCCCGGACGTAACCGGTGGCGGTCAAGCGAATGCGTTTTTTTTGCAGAATCAGGTAGTCGCTGATCATATAGGTCGCCAGCACCAGGATTAAAATAGCCCCCAGGTAATGAATATAATGGGTCACGAAAAATTGCGCCAGCCATCCAAATCCGGGGATATCGGCTATGTAATACCGTTTAAAGATGGGCATCTGGCCGAAACCGCTAAGGGTTAAGAAAAAAACAGTAATCAGGTAGACATAACGAAGGGCACGATTTGATGTCTTGGATATAGCGATTTGCTGCACGCTCATTTCAACAGGCTCCTTATGTGCTATTGGCTGTTTTTTGTCAGCTTGACATATTTCCCGACTGCCGCCGCAATCCCGGCCACAGGGGCAAGGACCATTGCAGTGGTCAGGTTGTTGGCCTGGGCCATGGTGTCTTTTACCGGCTTTAGATGGGGTTTCCCTTTGCCCTTTTCAATGGCCTTATTCAGTTCTTCAAACGGCACCGGCGAAACGTAAATCGTATTGGTTCCGCCATTTTCCTTCTCACCATAAATATAGCCGTTTAATTCTTTGGCCAGCGCATGGGCTTTTTGGATGATTTCATCGCGCGGCCCGATGGTCTGCACGTCCTCAGGGCAGGCTTCGATGCAGGCCGGCAATTGGCCTTTTGCGATTTGGTCGTAGCAACGGTCGCACTTGTACATCACACCGTTGCCGGCAAATGAAGGCAGAATATCAAGATACAGGCCCGTTCCGGTCTGGCGCTGGGGGATATCCCAGGGGCACACCTTTTTGCACTTGGAACCCCCGAGGCAAATTTCGGAATCAATCCTTGAAATACCATTCTCGAGCTGCCGCGCAGCTCCCCAGGGACAGAGTTTGACACACGGAGGATTGACACAGTGCATACAGCGCCGGGGTATCGTAATTTCCTGTTCTTCACCGTTTAAATTGACGAAGGCATGTTGAATAGAAAGCCAGTTATACGGGGTCAGACGATCGGTAACGTCCTGCTTTTCCGACCAGTCTGCAACCGGCACCCGCTGGGGATACATTTTGGGAAATGGTTTTTGGGGATTCGGATATTTATGGGCGTTTACTTCGTTGCAAGCCTCAACGCATGCTTCACAGCCGACACATTTGCTGATGTCCAATAAGGTGGCCAGTTGTTTTTTTTCCTGCGGTGCGGCTGCTGCGGAAGCCCCCGGGATGCTGCCGGCAGCCAGGCCGGCTGCAGCTGCAATCCCGCCTCGTAGGAATGTTCTTCTTGAAATTTCTTGCCCCAATTTGGTCTCCTTTCAGGAAAAAAAGCCGTGCGTAAGTCTTCCTTTGGAATCGTTTCCCTTAAAGAACCAGGTTCCTCCAATCGGTTACATTTTTTGGTCAAAAAAATATAATTCTTTTGTTTTTGAGAATAAAAGGTAAACGGCAACTCATTTTAGTTGCCTTGCCAGGATAGGGAAAAGAGTCGCTTGCCAGATTAAGCCGGAAAACGACCATTCAAGGCCCCAGGAAGACAATTCAGGCCGGAAAACGACAAGTCATTAAAGCAAGAGGAGTGATGGTATTATTTATACGTTATATATTTTCTTATGTGTGAAAACCACATTTTATAAAACATTATGCAAGTAAGGAACGGCCAATGACAACATTTTGAATCTCAGTTGTTCCGTCCATATAGTATGTTACTCTTGCGCCGGACATCTGCCGGGCCAATGGATTTTCTCGCAAAAGACCGTTGGCCCCCATGACCTGCATGGCAGTACTGAGCCCCTCAAATGCGGCGCGTGTCGCAAATTTCTTTGCATGCGCGGCCATAACGGTGACATTTTCTCCACGATCGATGATTTCCGCTACACGATAGGTCAACATTCGGCTTGCCTCGAGTTGGGTGGTGGCTTCCGCAAGTTGCCACTGGAGACCTTGATGGTTGATGATCGGGCGACTGAAGGCTTCCCGTTTTTTGGCATAATCCACGGCAGTGTTTAAACCGCCTTCAAGCGCTCCGTTACACATGGCGGCAACTCCGAAACGCGCGATGTTGATTGCGTTCATTGCCGCTTTAAAACCCGCGCCCGGGGCAAATGCCATCAGCTCGGCGTCAGCAGTACAATTGGAAAATTTTAACTCGTTAACCCCCATGGCATGATTACCCAGCATGTTGTAAGCCGGTTTTGCTGAAACACCCGGCATGTCCGGCTCTATCACAAAACCTGCGATCC
>JAQYWI010000068.1 GCA_030145015.1 Desulfobacterales bacterium | reverse complement strand
GACCATACATTTCGTTGACTTCGTCAAAGATGGGCAGGTGCACATTTATGACATCGAGATTGGCGATTAATCAATTCTCGCTTTTCGCTTGATCTAATGAAACAAAGGATGGTTTGTCCAATTCGAAAACTTCCATATCTAAAGATTTTCCGGTCAACGCAACCTTTCGACGGGGTTCTCGATCCAATTCAATGAACCCCTTGAAAAAGGCCCCCTCCTCAACCGATATGCTTTTTGCCTTAATATTACCAAAAAAATCAGCCTCTTTGGAACCTCCTTTTACCTTTTCTTTTGAAAATCGACGATTTCTCCTATGGCTTCGGTTGCAGTTTTGATGTGGTCCTCGGTATTAAAAGGACCGATACCGATGCGAACCGAACCTCCGATTTGAGCGGTACCCAGTTGTTCGTGCACAAGCGGCGCGCAATGGAGTCCGGTGCGACAGGCAATATTGTAATCGCCATCCAAAAGGGTGCCCGCATTGAGTGCTTCCATCCCGTCTATATTGAAGCTGATAACGCCGATATGATCGGCAAGATCATCCTGACAATAGAGCGACGCACCATCCAGTTCACTGAGGCCGTCCCTTAGCATGCGGGTCAGTTTCATTTCGTGATGGTGAATCGAGTCGATACCTTTCTCGGATATCCACTTCAGACCGGCATGCAATCCGGCGATGCCCGCGATATTGCCGGTACCGTACTCAAGCCTGTAAGGATATTCCTCCAGGTGCATTCGCTCAGCAGACCGGACGCCTGTCCCACCGGCACGCGTATGCCGGATATCAACCCCTTCTCTTACGTACAGACCACCGATGCCGGTCGGCCCTAACAAGGATTTGTGGCCGGTAAAGGCAACAACATCAATCTGCAATTGTTCAATGTCAATGGGAATCTTACCAGCGGACTGAGAGGCATCAACAGCAAACGGAACGCCGTATTCGCGGCAGATGCGCCCAATGGCCCCCACAGGCTGAACCGTACCGATCACATTGGAGGCATGGTTGACGATCACCAGCCGGGTATTCGCTTTGATTTTTTGTTTGATATCATCAGGTTCGACAAATCCGTTTGTATCGAATGGTATGTAGTCGACCTCTACACCGTTAAATTTGTTCTGATGATAAAGAGGCCGGAGGACGGAATTGTGTTCGAGGGTTGTTGTGATGGCATGATCGCCCTGTTTTAACATACCGAAAATGATCAGGTTAAGGGCGTCGGTGGAGTTATACGAAAAGCATAGCCGGTTTAGATCATTGCCGTTAAAAAAATTGGCGAGCATCTTGCGGGTTGTGTCTACCAATGCACCGGTTTCCATACACAGGTCATATCCGGATCTTCCCGGATTGACCCCGAAGTTCCGGTAAAAAGAATCCATAAAGGTATATACTTCATCCGGTTTGGGATAGGAAGTTGCGCCATTGTCAAGATAAATCAAATTTTCCATTCACGTATCTCCCGGTTTTGACGGTGAAATCTTCTATATTTAAAGACAAATCATCACTTTTCTTCGGCAAGCATTTCCGCCATGAGGGCACCCATCCCCTGAAAGCGCATTTTCTTTGTTCCTAAATTTTCCATACTCTTTAGAAAAGCCTGTGCCGGCGGTGAAAGCGGTTGATTCTTAAGGTAAGCGATGCTGACATCTAAAAAGACCGGTTGGTTTTTCAAGGGGACCGTGGCCAATTTTCCTTCTTGAAGTTCGACCGCCGCTGCCTCTTTCACCAGAAACGAGACCCCTTCTCCATGTTGCACCAGCAGCTTAATGATTTCGGCATCTCCGGTTTCCATCAATATATTTGGCCTGCAATCATTGTTTTCGAATAATTCATCTACAAGTTTGCGGCTGCCCGAACCCGGGTCTTTCATGATAATGGGCTCGTCGGCGAGTTGTTTAAAACTTAGCGTGTCTTTATTTGCCAAATGGTGGTTCGGCGGCATTATGAGCACCAGTTCTTCCTGGCTGAAGGGAATGAAGGCAATATTTGAATTCTCCTCGGCTTTAGCGATAATGACGATTTCGTTTTTTAAATCAATCAGACTTTGAATCATATCCGAAGAACTGCCTTCATCCAGATGAATTTTGATATGCGGGTGATCGTTGCGAAACCCGGTGAGTAAAAAGGGCATAAAATAGCGTGCATAAGTTCTGGCCGAGCCCAGTCTCAAACTGCCTTTCTTTAATTCCTTCATCTGTTCGACAGCATCCTCTATTCTTTGCTCATATTCGAAGATCTTCCTGGCGTAATTAAAAATGGTTCTGCCTTCATCTGTAAGATGAAGGTAGCGACCCTTTTTTTTGAAAAGCTTCAGACCGCAGTTCTCTTCAAACAGCTTTACCTGCGCGGTAACCGCCGGCTGGCTGACAAATAAATGCTTGGCCGCGATGCTGACATTCTGACATTTTGCGGCCTGATAAAAGGCTCTGAGCTGGTTTAGATTGATCATGACTGCAGCCCATCTTCTGATCCGAACATTACATCACCTGAATCTTGCCCCGCTTCGTGGGATGAAGCGTCTAGTTTTATGATACCAAAGGGCTCCTCCTGAAAATTAATGACCCGACTCGTGCAAAATCCAAGTATCAATAATCGTATTATCGAAAAATTGCCTACCATAAAAGAATAGGCAAAACAAGTTCTCATAAAAACCGCTTTATTGATTGAGAAATCGCTTTTTTTCTAAAAACACTTTCTGCTTCCTTTCCATGCAGAAAACTGTTACTCTCTGCAACTATTGCTTACGGTTTTATTGTACCGGCAACATTTAAGAGGTCCACTAACCTTACCCCGAGGGGACAAAAGATATGAATAAGAAATTAATTATTATAGGCGGCGGGCTTGTGGCTCTCCTATTGCTGTGGTCCGGTGTTTCAATCTATCCTGACTGGCTGTGGTTTGAGAATCTGGACTTTTCACCTGTTTTCTGGACCATGCTTCTGAGCAAATTCGGTTTTGGTTTGATCATATGTGTGCTTCTAATTTTGATCATAAGCCTTAACCTTTACGTTGCCAGTCGGTTAAACCCGAGCCGCGGGTCAGGCCTGGGCATTAAGGCGGCCGATGATTATGTCGCCCAACTCGGCCTTTCAGGCCGGTCTTTAAATTCACTCCTGATCGCTTTAATTCTGATTCTTAGCTTTTATATTGCCTCAAAAGGCTCCGACCAATGGCATTTGCTCCTGCGCTATCTGTTTCAGCAACCTTTTGGCAGCACGGATCCTGTTTTTAACAGGGACATCGGTTTTTATGTGTTTTCGCTTCCCTTTTACATGTTCGCCCGCAACGGCCTGTTAGTTCTTCTTGTATTGTCCGGTCTGGTCACAGCGGGTTGGTATCTGAAAAATGGCGCCCTTCAAATAGAGGGAGAATTCAGTCAGACGCAGGGTGCCCCGCCCTCGTTGCCTAAAATAACGGTTGAACCCAAAGCCAAGCAACACCTTATTTTCTTGGGCGGAATCCTTGTTATACTTTTGGCCTGGGGTTTTCACCTGAAAATATATGAACTGTTGTATTCGACCCAGGGACCTGCTTTCGGTGCCAGCTATACCGATGTCCACATCAAGATCCTGGCCTATCGGTTTCTGATTATTGTCTCGCTGGGCTTTGCTGTGGTTGTTTTTCTGAACGCCTTTAAATTCAGGCTGAAGTTACTCTTGTACAGTGGCGCAATTTGGATAGGGGCGATGGTAGTGCTGGGGACCCTGCTCCCCATCCTGGTACAAAAATTTGTGGTTAAACCCAATGAATTGGCCAAAGAATCACCCTATATCGCTTACAATATTGATTATACCCGTAAGGCCTATAATCTGAATAAGATCAAAGTAGTCGATTTTGAGGTTGATGACAAATTAAATGCAGCGGACATCGAGCGGCACGATGCCACGATTCAAAATATCAGGATCTGGGATGAACGTCCTTTACTTCAAACCTACCGGCAGATTCAAACCATACGGCTATATTACAATTTTAACAATGTAGACGTTGATCGTTATCTAATCGATAACCAGTACCGGCAGGTTATGCTGGCTGCCCGGGAGCTGGTCGTAGATCAACTTCCGGCCCAGGCAGATACCTGGGTCAACCGGCATCTCATCTATACCCATGGCTACGGACTGGCATTAAGTCCGGTCAATGAAGTCACCAGCGAAGGACTGCCCCGCCTCTTCATCAAAGACCTGCCGCCTTCCTTTATACCGGATCTGAAGATAGAGCGCCCCGAGATCTATTATGGAGAAAAAACGGTTGAGTATGTTCTTGCAAAGACGAAGACCGAGGAATTTGATTACCCCAAGGGAGACAAGAATGTCTATACCATCTATCAGGGAAGCGGCGGTGTCCCGATCAAATCGTTTTTCAGAAGACTTTTATATGCCATAGAATTTTTGGATCCCCAGATACTATTCACCACGTATTTAGGCCCGGAGAGCAGGATCCTGTATAAACGCCGGATTAGCAGGCGCTCGCATTTGATCGCCCCATTTCTTGATTATGACGGCGATCCGTACCTGGTTGTCTCCGGGGGCAAGCTCTATTGGATTCAAGACGCTTACACGACCTCCGATATGTATCCCTATTCCAGCCGATCTTCCGGCCATTTTAGAAATAAAGAATTAAACTACATCCGTAACTCCGTCAAGGTAACCATCGATGCCTATAATGGAGATGTCGCTTTTTACATTATTGATGCAGAAGATCCTATTATTAAAACCTATGCGAGCATATTCCCGGACCTGTTTAAGCCTTTCACTGAAATGCCTGATGATTTGAAAAAGCACATCCGGTACCCCAAGGACCTCTTTAAAATCCAGGTGGGAACATACACAAAATATCATATGGAAGATGTCCAGGTATTCTATAACCAGGAAGACCTCTGGCAAATTCCGGATGAGTTGTATGGGGATAGCCGGCAGGAAATGGAGCCTTACTATATCATTATCAAACTGCCCGAAGGGGAAAAAGAGGAATTTCTTCTGATGCTGCCTTTCACCCCTGCCGCCAAGGATAATATGATTGGCTGGCTCGCTGCCAGAAGTGATCTGCCCGACTACGGGAATCTGTTAGTCTACAAGCTGCCCAAGGAAAAACTGGTCTACGGGCCGATGCAGATTGAAGCCCGGGTGGATCAGCAAACGGAAATCTCACGTGAGTTGAGCTTATGGGGTCAAAGAGGTTCCAGAGTCATCCGGGGCAACCTTTTAGCCATTCCCCTCGGTGATACCTTTATCTATGTAGAGCCGGTTTATCTGGAAGCCAAACAGGAAGAAAGCGAACCGCCTTCAACCGCAGCACCGCAACAAAAAGGTTTTGGAAAATCCCGCAAAGGCGCCGGCTCAGTTTCTTCAAAAAGGGACCAACCATTGACAGCCGCCTTACCGGAATTAAAAAGAGTTATCGTCGCTTTTAGCAATCGCATAATTATGGAGAATAATCTTGATACGGCCTTAAACAGTGTATTGGATGAGCAAATATTATCGAAAAAAGTGGTCTCCGCATCCATTCCCCAGGATCAGGAGACGACGCAGCTAGGCGTGATGGCTCTGGAACACTATAATAAAGCCAAAGATTACCTAAGCCAGGGGAATTGGGCTGAATACGGAAGGGAACTGGAAAACTTAGAAAAGGTTCTAACAGAATTATCGCGTATAACCAAAGAATAAGGAATAACCAGCAGAACATTCTCGCGGCAATTCAATTTGTTGATTACAGACCTTCGGGTGGCGAATAAATAACAGGTCGCCTATAGGTATTCGCATTAAAAGAAATGTAGGCGGTTTCCGGCGGCATTTCAAAAGTATTATCCAAACGGTAAACCGCCACCTCTTTTCTCACCAGGATCCTGCCCCCGGCATCAACAAATAACACATGAACTTTTATGCCGTCATATCGGACCTCGGTTTTGACTTTTGCCTGCACGCTTAATTTTAATTCAGCGGGCACCTTATAATATTGATATTCCAACAGGATCGTTTTTGATTCCCAGATTCCGGTGTGCGGGCCACCCTGGCGCAGAGGAATACGATCCTCGGGGGCAACCGTCCTTTGCACACCTTGACAGGCAATCAATGCTATTGAAATGAATAATAAGCCGATTTTAAATGTCCTCATAACTACCCTCCAGATTGGAATTCATTTCTCCGATTTTCTTCGCTGAGCCAGGATTCTTGTCATCAACATACCGATACCCATCGGATGCATATCTTCTGACTTCAGTCTTCTAAGTGTCTCGACAAAGGCATTGGCCGGCGTGGACAGGATTTGATCTTTGAGGCAGGCAATGCTTACATCCAGATAGACCTTAGGTCCACTTAAAGAAACTGTAGCCAGTTTGTTTTCACTCAGTTCGGCGGCTACGGCCTCTTTCACGACGAGCGAGATCCCTTCTCCACGCTGCACCAGCTGTTTGATAAATTCCGTATTACTGGTTTCCATCAGGATGTTAGGCGTGCAATCTTCTTTCTGGAATAACGCTTCCACCAGTTTGCGGGTACCGGAGCCGTTTTCTTTCATAATAAATCGTTCTGCGGCCAGATCCCTGAATGCTATCGATTTTCTTTTGGTAAAGGGGTGATCAAGCGATACAATCACGGCCATCTCTTCCTGACTGAAAGGTATAAAATTGATCTCCGGGTTATCTTCGGCTTTGGCAATCACAGCCACCTCGATTTTAAGATCGAGCAGGCTGTAAATCATATCCAGCGAGCTGCCTTCATTTAATTGAATTTTGATATTCGGATAGTTTTTGTGAAATGTGGTAATCATCAGAGGCATAAAATAACGTGCATAGGCCTTGGTGGTCCCCAGGCTGAGAATTCCCCTCTTGAGTTCGCGCATATCGTCGATGACGTTTTCGATTTCTTTTTCATATTTAAAAACTCTTGCGGCATATTCAAAGAGTGACCTGCCCTCGTCGGTTAGATAGACCCGGCGCCCTCTTTTCTTGAACAACTTCAGATTGCAAAACGCTTCAAAAGACTTGATCTGGGCGGTAACCGCCGGTTGCGTTATAAACAGATCATTGGCCGCCGCCGTAAAATTCAAGTTTTTGGCGGCATAATAGAAGACTCGCAGTTGATTAAAATTTAACATGGTTTCGGTAATGGGTGTTTGGTGTTGGTTACTTAACTTTTTTTTATACCTTTAATCAACCCATAAATAAAACTTATGATTAGCATAAAAATAATTGGTTTGACAGCTTATTTTTAATCCTTCATAAGATATTAGATTATATTTCATTTCAGGCTACTGCGCGTGCACCTTTGCTGGTTCTGAGTTTAATTAATGAGATCCAGTTCCTCCGACCTAAAGCCTTTAAACCTTTCTTTTATTTCGTAATATGCTTCTCAAGGTATCGTTAACCCACCACCGAAAGGAGAATGAAAATGGCCGAAAACGCTGGAAGATTCCCGGACCCTCACGAGTTTGAGGTCCCTTCTGAACTTGAAGGCTGGGAAGAAATGTATCCCTCCCACCACCTGTTTTCCGAAGATAGAGCCGATTGGGAAAAAGCCCAATTCTGGTATCAGGACAAAATCCATGCCCCGGAACCGGTGCCGCCCTTGGATTTGATTTTTCAGGAAGCCTGGCAGATTTCCCTGTCACAGTACACCACCCGCGTATTCTGTATTCCACCGGCCCAGGGAATCGCCCAACGAATGGTGGGATGCTATATGTACATCTGCGCCATCGCACCGCCACCGGAGGAAATCATCGGTGAGAAAGCCCAACTTTTTGAGAAACGCGTATTTTATGTATTTGAACATTATAATGAACTCTGGGACAAATGGTTGACCAAGTTTAAAGCGCTCGGCAAAGAAATGGTCGCGGTGAGAGTCCCCGCCGAGTTGCCGAAATATGTTCCCGAGGACCAGGTTCTGCCGGCGCCCACCGGGGTGTACGACAGTTACTATTTGATCGAGGCCTTTGACAAGCTGGTCAACCAGATGTTTAAGGGCTGGCAGTATCATTTTGAGATGCTGAACCTCACCTACCTGGCCTATCTGATGTTTGCCGATGTGTCCCGCAAGCTTTTTCCCGGTATCAGTGAAAGTGCCATCGGCAAGATGGTCGCCGGCGCCTATGTATCCATGTTCAAGCCTGAAGAAGAACTTTGCCGCCTTTCCAAACTGGCAGCTTCTGCCAAGGAAGTTTCCGCTGTTCTCAAGAGTGACAAGCCGGCGCAAGATAAGGTTGCTGAACTTCAAAAAACAGAGGATGGAAAAAATTGGCTGGCAGAGTATGAAAAAGCCAAAGACCCCTGGTTTTATGTATCCTGCGGCAGCGGCTGGTTTCACTATGAGGGCAGCTGGCTGACCGATCCGGACATCCCCTACAGCTACATTAAAGGTTATGTCGAACGGCTGGAAAACGGTGAGAATATCGAGCGCTCGCTGGATGAGATCGAAAAGCAAAGAGATGAAATCGTTGCCGAATATCGCAAACTCATCAAAACCGACGACGATCGTAAGGCCTTTGATGATGCTTACAACACGATTCGAACCATTTACACCTACGCCGAGGATCACCTCTTCTGGGTTGAGCACTGGTTTCACACCATCTGGTTTGCCAAGATAAGAGAATTTGGAACCCTTCTGGTCAACAACGGGATGTTAAACGAAGTCGATGACATCTTCATGTTTAACCGCTATGAAATCCCACAGCTACTGACCGAGGTATCAACCGGCTGGGCCCTGGGTGTGGATATCCCCATGCGAGGGAGCTACTATAAAGCTAAAGCCGAAAAGCGCAAAAAAATCCTTGAAGCAGCCAACAAGTGGAACCCGACCCCGGCTCTAGGGATCCCACCCGAAGAAATCGCCGAACCCTTTACCATTATGCTGTGGGGTATCACCACGGATAAAGTGAAAGAATGGCTCAAGGGTGTCGACACAACCGCAGCCGAGGATGTTTCTGAAATCAAAGGTTTCGCCTCTTCGGCCGGTGTCGTCGAGGGCCCGGCCCGGGTGCTGAAACGGCTCAAAGACATTGTGGATTTGCAGCCCGGTGAGGTCCTGGTATGTCCGTCCACCAATCCATCCTGGGCACCCGTGTTTACCAAAATTAAGGCTACGGTGACCGACATCGGCGGTCTGACCAGCCATGCCGCCATTGTCTGCCGCGAGTACGGAGTTCCGTCTGTGACCGGCACCGGGGTGGCTACTGCGGTCATCAAAACCGGCGATATTCTCAAGGTCGACGGTGACAGCGGGGTGGTCGAAATCGTCAAAAGGGCAGGATAACCACTTTACGCGGTTTTCCTGAAAAGCTTCACCCTTTATCGTAAGCCTGCGTCATGTAAGACGAACCTCTATTCTGAAACCCCTTCCCTCAGGGAGGGGGTTCAGATGGAAGGGTATTGAAGGAAGTAAATATGGATTATATCCTGGATTTCGAAAAGCTGGATAAAAATTCACTACCCATCGTCGGCGGCAAAAATGCCAGCCTGGGTGAAATGATCAAAGCCGATATTCGGGTCCCGCCCGGATTTGCGGTAACCACCGATAGCTATTTATTATTCATTACCGAAGCCGGAATTAAAGACAGGATTCTCGAAATTGTATCAACATTAAATCCCGATGATTTGACGGCCCTCAACAAGGCCAGTGCCGACGTTCAGGAATTGATCATAAAGACTGCCATCCCCGAAGCGGTTGCCAGGGCTATCGAAAGGGGATACCACCAGCTGTGTGAAAAATGCGACGTTGGATCTGTTCCCGTGGCGGTGCGTTCAAGTGCGACAGCTGAAGATCTGCCTACCGCCAGCTTTGCGGGCCAGCAGGATACCTACCTTTGGATTCAGGGAGCAGATCAGGTTATCACCCATGTTCAGAATTGCTGGGCCAGTTTGTACACCCCTCGCGCAATCGCCTACCGCATTAAAAATGACTTTCCCCATGAAAAGGTACTCATCAGCGTGGGTGTTCAGAAAATGGTCAACTCAAAGGCCGCCGGGGTGATGTTTACCATTAACCCGACGGATGGCGATATATCCAAAGTGGTCATCGAGGGCAGCTGGGGACTGGGAGAAACCGTAGTCTCCGGTTCTGTCAACCCGGATAAATTTGTGGTCGATAAGGTGATGCTGGAAATTAATGAAAGAACCGTATCCACCAAACACATCGAATGTGTGTATGATCTGGAACAGGGCGAGGTGGTTAACGCCGATGTCGATGAAAATATGCAGTGCACCTGCTGTCTGGCCGACGATGAAATAAAAGCACTCGTCAGCGCCGGCAAAAATATCGAAAACCATTACGGCCGACCCATGGATATTGAATGGGCCATTGATAAAGATATCTCTTTTCCGGAAAACATGTTTATCGTCCAGGCGCGACCGGAAACGGTATGGAGCCAGCGCAAAACAGAATCGATTCTTGGAAAAAAGACCGGTCGACAGTTATTGATGGAACAGGCCATGAAACGCATCAAAATACCGTAAGGAGGAACTGTTTTATGAGAAACATGAGGGATTTTATTGCCAAAGGTGAAGAAGCGGGTCTGTGTAAACGCATCACCGCCGAAGTAGACTGGAACCTGGAGTTGTCGCATATCGCCAAGCTAAATGAAGAGCAGAGCGGGCCGGCCCTTCTTTTTGAAAACGTGAAGGATTATGATACGCCGGTCATCACCAGTGTATGCACCACAACCCAAAGACTGGCTTTGATTATGGGGCTGCCCCTCGAATCCACGCTGGTGGATCTTTATGAGGAGTGGGCCAAACTGGGTGAAAACCTGACGCCGCCCAAGTTGGTGGAAGCTTCAGCCGCACCCTGTAAAGAAAACATCGTGACCGGTGATGATATCGACCTTTTCAAATTCCCGGCCCCCCAGTGGTATCCCCTTGACGGCGGGCGTTTTATCGGCACGGCCCACTTCATCATCAGCAAGGATCCTGAGACCGGATGGGTTAATCTGGGAACTTACCGCAGCCAGCTTCTTGAGAAAGACAAGATGGGCACCCAGTTCATCAAAGGCAAACACGCCGACCTCATGCTGAAGAAATACCAGGCCATGGGCAAACCCATGCCCGTGGCTTCCGTTATCGGTTGCGACCCGCTGCTTTTTATCCTGGGTGCCGCCCGGATTTCTGCCTTTACATCGGAATATGATGTCGCCGGGGCCTTGCGCGGCGAAGCCGTCGAAGTGGTTGCGGGCGAAACCGTGGATCTTCCCATACCGGCCCAGGCTGAAATTGTGATCGAAGGCGAAGTGGATGCCGACAAATTTATAGATGAAGGACCGTTTGGCGAGTATACCGGCTATTATTCCGGAGTGGGTGCGGATCCGCGCAATTATATCGATGTCAAATGCGTCACCCACAGAAACAATCCGATTTTGTGGGGGACCACCGTGGGCAGAGCGGTCACCGACACCCATATGACCATGGCGCTTTCATACGGCGCAACCCTGTGGCAGCAGCTGCTGGCCATGAAAATACCCGGTTTAAAAGCGGTTTACTGCCCGCCGGAAGGTTCGGGGCGATTTCTGGCCATCATCTCCGTGAAGCAGATGTATCCCGGACATGCCGATCAGGTTCTGACGGCGGCCATCTCAACCGAGATGGGCGCCTATGGACTTAAAACGGTTATCGTGGTGGATGAAGACATTGATCCATGGGATATCCCCAGAGTCATGTATGCCCTCAGTTTCCGATTCCAACCGAACCGATCCCAGGTGATCAAACGCGGCAGATCGACGCCTCTGGATCCATCCCTTCCGATCGAGGCCAGGGAAATAACCGGTCGGCTTTTACTGGATGCGACCATTCCTTATGACTGGAAAAATAAGCCTATTCCCATTGAGCTGGACGCGGAAATGGTCCAAAAAATTAAGGCCAAATGGTCTGAGTTGGGGCTTTAGAAGCTTTAAATACCAAGTGACTAAAGTGATCTAAAGTGGGAAGTGACTAAAGTTAAGGCGTCGCTTTGCTCCATCTTTTATATAAATGATCGTTCGACCCTGTCGTTAGACCCTGTCGTTAGACCCTGAGGCTCTCGAAGGGAGGCTCTCGAAGGGAGGCTCTCGACGGGTAGAATTCATTAACTTTAGTCACTTTAGCTCACTTTAGGCAATTTAGGCACTTGTTTTTGACGTACTTTAAAAGGAATTGCGAAGATGGCAGAAAATAAACTACTGGACGGCAAACGGGTCCTGGCGGTCGATGACGAGCAGGATGTTCTGGACACATTAGTCGATTTACTGCCGATGTGTGAGATGGTAACCGCCCCTTCATTTGAGGAGGCCAAGGAACTGCTGGAATCGCAGCAGTTTGATCTGGTTATCCTGGATATTATGGGGGTTGACGGTTACGGCCTGCTGGAAATTGCGACCCGCAAAAACATCCCGGCGGTCATGCTGACCGCACATGCCTGGAGCCCGGATAATCTGGTGCGATCGATCAAGGAGGGCGCGGTCTCGTATTTACCCAAAGAAGAGCTGACCAACATCACTGACTATTTAGCTGATGTCTTGATCGCTAAAAAGGAAGGCCGCAACCCATGGGATTCCTGGCACGAACGTTTGCCGACCTCGTATTTTGAACGACGCTGGGGTGCCGCCTGGAAGGATAACGACAGGGAATTCTGGGACACATTCAGAGCCAGCCTTAAGAAAAGACAAAAAAAATGATGGGATTAAATGAAAATGGCTAAAAAAACAATTTTGATTATTGCGAATCTGGATACGCGTGGGGCCGAGTTTAAAATGGTCAAGGAACTCATCGAGTCCCAGGGCCATAATGCCCTGCTGCTGGATTTCAGCATGGAACAGGAACCTTTTTTCACAGGTGATATTACCTGTGAAGAAGTTGCCAACGAAGGCGGTCTCAACATTGAAGCGGTGCGCCAATTTTATCGAACCGAACGTGAAAAGGCGACGGAAAATCAGATACGGGGCGCACGCAAAATTGTTAGGCGCTTGATGGAAGAAGGAAAAGTGCATGGTGTGCTTGGCGTCGGCGGAGGGACAGCCTCGCTGGTTGCCACCAGTGTCATGCGTAAGTTGCCTTTTGGGATGCCCAAACTGATGGCATCGAGTATGGCGGCCCACCCCAAATACGTGGGTAAATATGTGGGCACCAAAGACATTACCATGTTGAATACCGTGGTCGATGTGGTCGAAATAAATCCGATCCTAAAAATCCAGCTCATTAATGCGGTTGGGGCCATATGCGGTATGGTTGATTTATCACCGGGCTGGAAAGCCGAATTTGAACAGCCGGTGGTGGCCATCACCAGCTTTGGTTTTGCGGAACGAAGCGTGGAACCGGCCATCCACTACCTGCGCGACAAGGGTTATATCCCGGTCCCCTGCCATGCCCAGGGCAGAGGTGATCGGGCCATGGATGAACTTATACGCGATGGCTGGTTCAGCGGCGTCATTGATCTGGTCAGCCGGGGTATCATTGAAGAGATGTTGGATGGCAACTGTGCCGCCGGTGATGACCGCTTGCTGGCTGCCGGTGAATCCGGTGTCCCACAGGTTGTGGCGCCATCAGGACTGGATATGCTCAGTGTCGGCGGGCGGCCGGAGCTATTGGAACGTTATCATGGAAGGCCTCAAGCCGTAATTGATAAACTCAGAATTGAGGTCAGAACCAGCGCAGAGGAGTTACAACAGGCCGCCCGGATCATTGCGGATCGTTTAAACGCTGCCAAGGCCCCTTGCGCCGTCCTGATTCCATTAAAAGGCTGGAGCTCCCTTGACAGGGAAGGAGGGCCCCTTTATGATCCCGATGCCGACCGCGCATTTGCGGAAACGCTTAAAAAACATCTGAATTCCGAGGTGCCCTTCGTAGAAGTGGATCTTCATCTGAATACGCCGGAGTTCGGTAAAGAAGCCGTTGAACTGTTTCATCAAATTTTTAAAAAAGCTGTTCAATAGAACCCTAATCGAGCGAAAACGCTCAATGTCAGGGGTCTGTCGTCCGTTGTCAGTTGTTAAAAAGTGGCAATTAAATCCGAATGCTGAAAGCCAAAACAGTCCGTTTTTGCTTTGAGCTTTGAGCTTTCAGCTTTGAGCTGCACCATGAGACCTCTGCGAGAGCAAGGCCACCCATAATCAGGACAAACGGACGGTAAAAACTTAAAGAGGAGTATATATGGCCAAACGAATCGTTGTCGGAATCTCCGGTGCCAGCGGCGTCACCTACGGTGTTCGCATGCTGGAATTGCTGCGCAAAACGGATTTTGAAACGCACCTGATTATATCCAAGGCCGGCAAGTTAAATATCGAAATCGAAACCAGTTACAAACCCGCCGAAGTTGAAGCCATGGCGGATTTCACTTATGATCATAAAGACATGGCCGCGTCACTCGCCAGCGGATCCTTTTTAACCGAAGGCATGGTGGTTATCCCCTGCACCATAAAATCGTTGTCGGGCATTGCCAACGCATACAATGAAAATCTATTGGTACGGGCTGCGGATGTGACTTTAAAAGAAAAGCGCAAACTGGTTCTGGTGGTCAGAGAAACCCCGTTGCACATCGGGCATCTTCGACTGATGACCATGGCCGCCGAGATGGGGGCCCATCTGCTGCCGCCGGTGCCTTCATTTTATCACCAGCCGAAGACCATTGAGGATATTATCGATCAAACGATCGGAAAGGTATTCGACTACATTGGCATTGAACACGAGCTTTTCAATCGCTGGGGCGAACCGGGTGAGACTCCGCAAGTCCGTGTTTAATTTTACCTATTCCGCAATTTCAAACTGATCCTTCGATGCGCCGCAAACCGGGCAGACCCAGTCATCGGGGATATCATCAAATGACGTCCCCGGGTCGATACCATTATCGGGGTCGCCTTCATCCGGATTATACAAATAACCACATATCGTACATTCATAGGTGTCCATAGATTCATCCTCCTTATGGTTTTCGATATGGCCTCATTTTCATAATATGCAAGCGTCGATGTTAAATCAATTTTTTTTCTTTTCGTCAAGCGGCTTACGGCTTCCATATCGAATGGATCATTTTATGGTTGACAGCAAGGATGGCTTCCCGTACCATCATTCATAAATGAGATATGTATTCATATATGTGAATAGAGTTGGCATTTATGGTTAAATCCGCAGACCGATCCCTTCAGATATTAGAGTTCATTGCGGATGCAAAAGAGGGCCTGAGTCATAAAGACCTTTCACGGTCCCTGGGCATCCCCGGAAGCAGCCTGTCCGCTCTGCTCTCCAC
Source organism: Desulfobacterales bacterium (assembly GCA_030145015.1). The sequence goes on along the minus strand of JAQYWI010000068.1, from coordinate 8,848 downwards.
TCTCGTCTCGCGTGAATACCTGAGCTTTGACCTCGTCAGCAGGCGCTATAGAATCGGGCCGGAGATTCTTCATCTTGCCGGTCGGTATCTGGCCAGCTTCGATATCGTTCAGTTGGGATCGCCTATTCTCAGAGCGCTTGTGACTTCTATCAGCGAATCCGCACTCATAGCGATTCGCAAGCAAGATAATATTCAGGTCGTTTCCAAAGAACTGTGCTCGGAATCCATTCAGCAAGTGATTGACGTTGGAGAAAGAGCGCCCTTATACGCCACTGCCGCGGGCAAGGCCTTCCTGGCTTACTTTAGTGCTGAAGAGTTAAAAACCTACCTTGCTGCGGTCAAATTAAATCCGCTAACCCCGGAAACGATCACGAGTAAAAAGATTTTAACACGACAGCTCAAGCAAATTAGCGCGGGCGCCATTGCCTACAGCCTGCGCGAAAATGATGAGCATATTATTGCCATGGCGGCCCCGATATTTGATTTGCACCGCAGAGCGACGGCTTCGATAACCGTTCCGGTACCTGTCGTTCGATTCAGTTCAGAAAAACAAAAAATAATTGAGCCGGCATTAAAAGCGGCGGCTGAATCCCTTTCCCATCAGCTGGGTTTTCAAGCGAGCTAGACCCATAGAAGGTTTGTTTTCAATTTGCAAAGGAGGTGACAAAAATGACCCACCGAGAAATCATAGACGGCTGGCATCCCTTCACGCAGGAGGAAATAGACCGGTATGTTTCCGGAGGATTCTGGCGCAACCGGACCTTGTTTGATCTGCTCGAGCGCAATGCAAATATTTTCCCTGACAAAGTGGCCTTTGCCGATGATACCAAAGCGGTTACCTGGAAGGCGTTGTATGAAAAATCAAACAGAATGGCCATTCACCTCAAAAGAATCGGGGTTCAGTATGGGGACTTCTTTGTTCTCCAGATGGTCAATGTGATTGAATTTTTCTATCTCTTTTTCGGACTTAACCGGATCGGCGCAGTACCGGTAATGTGTCTCCCAAGACACAGGAAGCTTGAAATCAATCATGTAATCGGACTCCACCGTGCCCGCGGGATCTGTGTGATGGGCGCCGAAAAGTTCGATTTTGTGGAAATGGTGGAGCAAATAAAGGACCCGCACCCCTATTTAGAAGTCTTTATGGTCGCCGGCGGAGAGCCACCCCAAGGCTGGCTGAGTCTGGATGCGCTTCTGGAGCAAGCGATTGAAGCTGAAGTTCCATCGGATTATCTCGATGACGTCAAACCGGATCCCAATGACATATCCTGTGAGCAACTGTCGGGAGGGACAACCGGTCTGCCCAAGGGAATACCCAGAACCCATAATGATTATATCTGCCAATTCGAGGGGTACGCGAAGTTAGCCGGATATACCCAGGAGTCCGTGGCCCTCATCGTTATTCCGGTTGAACACAATGCCGCCTTCACCGGCATGACCGGACCGGCCCTTTTCATGGGGGCCACCACTGTAATGACAAAATCCCCCAGGCCACGGGAAAGCTATGAACTCATCCAAAAATATGGTGTGACCCATACCCTTTTGATCCCCGTGCAGGTGACCTATTGGAAGGATGCGCACGAGCTGCGGCAGACATATGACCTTTCCACCCTGCGAGTTATGGGTGTGGCCGCCCAGAAGGTAAAACCCGAGCTTGCCGAGTTTTGTCTGACCGAGCTGGGCGTGGATCTAGTCAATCATTTTGGAATGGCCGAGGGCCCGCTGATTTGCAATCGCTGGGACAGCCCGAAAGAACCCCAGTTGCATACGGTCGGCTACCCGATGTACATGGACCCCCTCGTCCAAATCAAGATTTTTGATGACAGAAATGAAGAAGTGCAACCGGGGGAAATCGGCGAGATGGTTGCCAAAGGGTTCCTGAACCTCAAAGGTTACTTCAGAAACCCTGAAGAGAATGAAACGGCGTTTGACGAAAAGGGTTTCTTTCATACGGGAGATCTGATGTCCCAAAGGCCTGATGGACGCTTTGTTGTGGAAGGCCGCAAAAAGGATATGATTATCCGGGGGGGCGAGAATGTCTACCCTGAGGCGGTCGAGGATCTGCTGGTGAGGCACCCCAAGGTGATGTACGTTGCAGTTGTCGGTATGCCGGACGACAGGCTGGGAGAAAAGTTATGTGCCTTTATTCAGCCGGAGGCGGGGCAGACCATCACCTTTGAAGAAATCCAACAGTTTATGGAGGAACAGGGCACCGCTATTTTCCAATGGCCCGAAAGGCTGGAAATCCTCGACGGTTGGCCCCTGACAGGGGTGAACAAGATCGACAAGCGCCGCCTGAGGGTCCTTATCTCGGTCAAGCTCTTCCAGGAAGGGCTAATCGAAAAAGCCTTTGGCGATGAATATCTCAAACGGGAGAAAATCTGCATCGATGATGTGATATCGGGTAAAGAAAAGATCGAATTAACCAAAATGCCCGGGTAATAAACTATCTCAAAATTAGCAGTTCATCTTGGAAGACAGAGAAAAGAAGTTCTAAAGGTGCTCTAAAGTTAGAAGTGCCTAAAATGCCTAAAATGAGCTAAAGTGCCTAAAGTTATGGTTTCGCTTCGCTCTATCTTTTATTTTAAATTTGATCGTTCGACCCTGAGGCTCTCGAAGGGAGGCTCTCGACGGGAGGCTCTCGACGGGTAGAATTCCTCAATTTTAGGCATTTTAGATCATTTTAAATTTTAACTCATTTGGTCTTGTAAGCACTTTATATAGGTTTAGAACATTACCATCGGGAGACAGTCCGCCAGAGGCGGAATGAGATGGGTTATAGTGAAAATAGAGATTGGGGAGGAAGAAATGCATGATAATGACTATCGCGTTGTAGGAAAGCCCGTGCCGAGGATTGACGGCAAGGTGAAGGTGACCGGAACGGCGACTTTTGCGGATGACCTGTTCATGCCAAGGATGCTGCACGGCAAGCTGCTGAGAAGCCCCTATGCGCACGCTAAGATCAAGAACATCGACACAAGTAAGGCCGAGAAGTTGCCCGGCGTCAGGGCGGTAATCACGGGAAAGGATTTCCCCGGAATCGTGGTTGGTTTTATGAAGCAGTATGCGGACCGCCCGCCGATTGCCTTTGACAAGGTGCGCCATTATGGGGAGGCAGTCGCGGCTGTGGCTGCGGAGGATGAAGACACCGCCGAGGATGCCCTCGATCTCATCGAGGTGACCTACGAGGAACTGCCCCCTGTTCTCGGTTGGGAGGAAGCCCTCAAGGAGGGCGCCCCGCTGGTCCATGATCATGCCAAAAACAATATCGGCACCACCTGTCAGTTTGAATACGGGGATGTGGATGACGCCTTTAAGACGTGTGAATATGTGCTGGAGAAAAAGTTAGCCACCCAGCGGGTTGCCATCGGCTTTATCGAACCCCATGCGGCCCTTGCCACGGTGGACGGCTCGGGCAGGGTCCTTTTCCAGGGTTCCAAGCAAAGCCCCTACATCACCTGGCGGCATCTGGCCTGGGGATTGGGGATGCCCCTGGACAAAATCAGAATTGTGAATCCGTACATCGGAGGCGCCTTTTCAGGAAAACACGAAGCCCTGGACCTTGATTTTTGTGCCGTACGCCTTGCCCAGAAGACGAAACGACCGGTAAAAATCGTCGTCAACCAGGAAGATATCATCGGCACCTACCGTCAAAGGCACGAAAAGCATGTGTGGTTGAAAGCGGGCATGCAAAAAGACGGTACCCTGGTGGCCATGGACTGCAAATATATTTCCGACGGCGGTGCCTACCTGAGTGTCGCTGCCCTTAATCTCTATCTTTTTGGATTGTTCAATGCCCTGCCCTTCAGGGTTCCAAATGTAAGATACGATGCCACCAGGGTTTATACGAACCTGCCCGTATGCGGTGCTGTGCGCGGCCAGTCACAGGTCATCGCCGGGTATGTATTTAACTCCATGATCGATATGATGGCCGCAGACCTGGGTCTCGATCCCCTTGAGGTCATGCGCAAAAACATTGTCGAGGAGGGTGAAACCCTGGTCAGCGGCTCAAAGGTCTCCAGCACCGGTCTTGAACAGGCAATCGAAAAGGTGGTGGACGTCATCGGTTGGAAAGAAAAGCGCGCCAACAAGGTGCCCAACCGGGGAATCGGTTTCGCCTGCGGGGCCCAGATTTCCGGGTGCCGCATGGGGGGTCACTTTGCTTCATCAGCGGTTGTCAAAATCGGAGAAGACGGTAGCGTGCAGCTCATCCACGGGGGCACAGAACTGGGTCAGGGATGCGACACGGTTTTTGCCCAGATGACGGCTGAGGTTTTGGGAGTGGATTTTGAAGATGTTCAGATAGAGATGGAAGACAGCCATGACGGTGTTCTGGATTCCGGAATGTTTGGCGACAGATGCACCACATGGAGCGGCAATGCGGTGATCGCGGCGGCCGAAGACGCCAAGCGCAAACTGGCGGAAGTTGCCGCAGACATGCTGGATGCCAGAGCGGAGGATTTGGTTTTCAGGGATAAGAAGATATTTTCCAAAGACACCCCCGAGGAGTCAATCTCTTTTCTGCGGGCGGTGCGAAACGCTTATTACGGCGTGGGTAAATCCCTGTACGGCAGCGGGAGTTGGAGTTTTCCGGGAGCTGAGATTGCAGACTTCTCGCAGGGATACTGCGAAAAATTTACGCCCTCCTTCAGTTTTGTGGCCCAGGCCGTGGAAGTGGAGGTGGACCCGGAGACAGGCAAAGTCACCCTGCTGAGTTCTGTGGCTGCGGACGATTGCGGCCGGCCCATAAATCCACTGCTGGTAGAAGGGCAGATGGATGGCGGATCGGCTCACATGATCGGCCAGGCGCTTTACGAAATAAGCCTTTATAATAAGAAAGGGGTGCCCCTCACCGGATCCATGCGGACCTATAAGATCCCCACGGCCCTGGATGTCCCCAAACTGACAAATCATCATGTTTTGGTGCATGATCCTTTGGGGCCCTTTGGTGCCAAGGGCGCCGGGGAAACCTGCACCACCGCGATCATGGCGGCCATCAGGAATGCAATTGAAGATGCAGTGGGGGTTCGGTTGGTTGAGCCGCCATTTACACCGGAAAAGGTATTCGAAGCACTTAAGGCCAAAAAGGAGGGCAAGAAGTGAAGAAATATCCATCTGTAAGAAGATTACCGAAGTTTGAATACGTTGCGCCCAAAACCCTGAAAGAGGCCGTCGACTTCCTTGCGAAGCACAATAAGGCTGCCACGCTCCTTGCCGGTGGGACGGACCTACTGTTAAATATGAAAAGGCGGGCGGCAGTGCCCCAATATCTGGTGGCCCTCAAAAGTATTCCGGATCTGGACGCCATTACCTATAAAAAGGGGCAGGGACTCCGGATCGGAACCCTGGCGACGATCCACGCCGTCGAGACCTCCCCGGAAGTGAAGCGCAATTATCCCATTCTCTCCCAGGCCGCAGCGACCCTGGGATCCATTCAAATCCGGAATCTGGGCACGGTGGTGGGAAATGTATGCAGTGCCCTGCCCTCGGCCGATATGGTCCCAAGCCTCGTGACGCTGGGTGCGCAGGTGAAGATCATCAACGCGGCCGGCGCAAAGCTGGTGCCCGTTGAAGATTTCATCACCAACGTGGGCAAGACGGTTTTGGCGCCGGATGAAATAGTGGAAGAACTGCAGGTGCCGCCCCTGCCCTCACATGGCGGCGGCACTTACATCAAGTTCGCCCAGAGAGGGGCCAAGGCCCTGGGAATATGCAATGTGGCCGCATGGATCGCCCTGGATCAAGATATTTGTACCGAGGCAAAGATCTGCCTCGGTGCCGTCGGTCAAACCCCTATCCGGGCTGTTGAGGCCGAGTCGGTTCTGAAGGGCAACCCTTTTACCCCTGAAACAATAAAAGCAGCGGCCCAAAAGGCGTCCGAGGAGGCCCAACCGCGGTCATCCCCGCTGAGAGGCTCGGCCGAGTACAGGAAAACAACTGTCGGCGCACTGACCCGCAGGGCTTTGTTGAGCGCCCGGGCGCAAATCGCATAAAGGATAAAAAATGGAAAAATTAATTACCGTGCGCGTTATGGGTAAAAAAGAGACTAAACAGGTGACGCTGGAAGAGGCCAGGAAAATAATGGAGCAGGTATTGGATGATCCCATCGGAGGGATCGTCGCGAATGCAAAGACCCGCCAGGTCATCTGGAAACTTGAACCCGATGTTGACGAAATCCTCATCATGGAAAAGATGTTTGGTGGCGGTTGATTTGAAAGATATAGGAGGAAGTAAAATGAAACAGCTGATGCGTTTCACCATAAACGGTGAAATCTATGAAGATGAAATTGACGTCCGGCGGACCTTGCTCGAGGTCCTCCGGGAGAACTTTGGTTTGACCGGAACAAAAAGGGCCTGCAATGAGGGCGAGTGCGGTGTCTGCACCGTGCTGCTCGATGACAAGCCGGTTGCCTCTTGTCTGCTCCTGGCTGTGGAAGCCCAGGACAAAGCCATTGAAACCGTTGAAGGTGTGGCAAGCGATGATGAACTGCATCCCCTGCAGCAGTCATTTATAGATCATGGTGCCTTTCAATGCGGATTTTGTACCCCGGGTATGGTGATGACGGCCAAGGGCTTCCTGGCAGAAAACCCGCGCCCCACGGAAGAGGAAATCAGACATGGTATCGCCGGTAATCTCTGCCGCTGTACCGGTTACAACAAATATGTGGAAGCCATTCTGGATGCCGCCGAGAAGATTGAGAAGTAATATCTGGCGGCAGAAAAGAGCCGTTAGGATCACACAGGTAAGAATATTGAAGTGTCGGTGGACGGAGATGATTTTGCAGTATTCGAAATTAAGATTTACTTGATTTGACAACCGCAAATTATAATACCTGCAAAATTGCCAAAATGCATGTAATCTCAATATATCACCACTTGGCACTTACTGGTTTGACGACATAATGAAACGAAATAGTTTTCAAATAAAAATAAATTTTTACCAAATGAGTTTTTAAAGCAGTTACAATCCCTTCAACGGTCTTGTTTCTCCGATCCACCTTATTTTCCGATTGTAACGAAATCGCATCCATGGTGTTTTCTCGCGTGTTTATCCATAGAAACCTATATAACTATATTATTTTTATCAAATTCTAACAGGCAATCCCTTGACAAAAAATATAATTTATAAAAAAATCATTTGTCTCGAACAAAATACGAACATTATCAAATGATAATGCTGAAGTAATCTTATAATCTTATGAGAGAAGCTTATAATGAAAAATAGGTGTATACTCAAAACCTTATCTTTATTCAGCCTATTTGTGCTTGTTTCTATTCCGGCTAATGCTGAGGTAAGCATTTTAATTCCGTCTGTCTTTGTAGACCGATTCCCCGGTAATTCTAGGCACTTAGGATTTGATAAAGGAAACTTATTGGCGGTATTCGCACTTATAACTTCAGATGATCCACTGATAGAAGTTACTGCTAGAAATCGTAGATCAGGATTAGTGCTTTATCCAACTGCTCTTGAGATTGGCGGCATCTTCTCAGGCCTTTATCAAGTCTTTCCCTTACCACCCTTTAATCCAGATAAACATTTGGGAGAGTGGGAAATTGCAGTTTTTGATGGAGATGGTAACGAATTAGCAACCGCTGTAACACATAATTTGGACAAAGAAGCAATCATGCCATATGTCAAAGGGATTATTGCATACGGAGATCCGTTTGCCCCTACTGTTACTTGGAGGGAACCAAAAGAAAAATTCATACCCGAATGGTGCGTTTTGCAACATAGGCTCCGTTTACTTACAAGTTCCGATGACCAGTTCTATCGATCCTCGATCATCAATGACCCTCTGAGCCATACGATACCTGAGGGTTTAATTACTGAGGAAAATTTTTATGATACATGGGTAAGAATAGAATTCTCGTGTTTGGATGAGAATGACCTTCCTGTGTCAGAGCCCGTTTCAACAGAACTTAAATCTGAAACTTTTAGACCCCTATCTGATTTATTATCGGAAGGTGCGACTCAATAACTTCTATTGATGGTAAGAAATTTTTGTACTTATGAACTCTCCCCGCAGCAAGCTGCGGGGTATCAGGTCGGCTTCGCTATGCTTCGCCGATAATAAGGATCTTTTCTGATTTGTAGTTCATCCCGCGCTCCAAGGAGCGGGGAATTCCGAGTTAAACTTGTGCGTTAATACGCCAAATTATCAAGTTATATCTTAAACTATGCCAGACCGGTACAATTTCACTCAGCAGTTTTTTCTATGGAAGGCTATCGATAAGTGCAATAGACTTTCCCTAAGAATGACTGGCTGGTTTTTTCGAATCAACTGTCAAAAGCATTGATCAAAATTTAGCAACTGCATTTTAATGCCTGCTGTGAGACGCAAGCTTCTTCAGATTTCTGAAAACTGCGATTTCTCCAACTTATCGGCAAAAATAGACCGGTTTGAAAAGTTGGGATATTTAGGATATCTGTAATTATGGCCAACCTGTGGTATTCTCAATATATCACCGGATAATGGTAATAGTGATACTTGTAAGTAGTCACAATTTTGTGAACCCTACCATATTTAATTAAGATGCGGTAAAGGAAGATAATTATGAGTAAAAAAGACAAAAAAATCATTTTAGTTGCACAATGTTTAATTAATCCCTACTGCCGTGTGCATGTTCTTGGACAGAATTTTCCTTTGTCACATGAATTAATGGATTATTTAATGAAATTACGGGTAGGTATTATCCAATATCCCTGTCCTGAAACAACAGCAATGGGATTAAAACGCAATCCCCAGGGAAGACAGCAATATGATAATATATTTTTCCGTAATCATTGTAAAGATCTTCTGCAGACTCCATTTCTTATGGTTGAGGAATTCTTGAAAAATGGCTATCG
>JAQYWI010000067.1 GCA_030145015.1 Desulfobacterales bacterium | reverse complement strand
GATATGGCGTTGCATCCCAACTTTTGGTCTTCCGCATAACTTGCAGGATAGCCTCAGCTCAGGTATACCCTTTTGACATTAGCAGGACACCCTCTTTCCAAACTGCTTTTACCTGCTCATCCTTATTCTTCATTTTATCTTTCCCTCTTATCATTTAAAATTGCTAAACTTTGCTCAAAATTAAATTGTTAAATTCAAAGGGAGATCATCTTCCACCATAACTTATTGAAATATAGAGAAATGTTGATTATGCCTTTTGGCGTTGAAAGCTTGTCAGGATTTCAATGCGGTGATCGGATGTTTTCTGGATATGGTCAATCTCATTTTCATTGAGGTGACGGTATTTTCCGATCAGTGCTAAAAACGCCTTTACCGGCAGCGGCTTATCAATGGGATGGGTAAATTCGAGCCGACCTTCCTCAAGTGAATACTCCCACAAAGGTACCAAGTTTGCTTCGACCGCCTTGCGCCCGATTTCTATCAACTGATTCGGTGGAAACCGCCAGCCCGTGGGGCACGGAGAAAACACATGGATATAGGCCATCCCCTTTTTGGAGGCCTGCATGGCTTTATCCAGCTTGGCGTAATAATCTTCCATAAAAGCCGTTGATGCCGTGGCGACATATTCACAATTATGCATCAACATAATAACCGGCAGGTACTTTGAATCTCGGGTCTTTCCACGTAAATTCGCCCCGACAGGCGTTGTTGAAGTCCAGGCGCCAAAAGGTGTCGTACTGGAACGCTGGACACCGGTGTTCATGTAACCCTCATTGTCCACGCAGATATAAATCATCTGTTCGCCGCGCTCGGCAGCGCCTGAGAGCGATTGAAATCCGACATCAGCGGTGCCGCCGTCTCCCGCAAGGGCCAGCATGGTCACATCTCGCCCGATGCGGTTATAATAGCGCCGTACCCCGGCCAACATGGATGCCGTGTTGGTTAACAGGGGATGAAACACCGGGGTTTTGGTCCCTGTGAGGCCGTTCACCCCAACCGTGCCTACCCCGGGAATACATCCCGGTGGGGTTGCGACGACGGTGTTCGGTCCGATTCTTCGTAAACTATGACGGATCAAAAGCTCGGAATTACACCCCAGGCAGGCCGAAAGCCCGGGAACGAAAAGATCTTCCAGTTCACCCCATTTATTGTAAATGTCGGCGGCGGTAATATATTCCAGCGCACCCGGCTTACAGGCCTTGACACAGCCGGGATCACCATCACAATGATCGCATTTCATGACCTGACGCGTAATGGGGTTAGCGGTGATACCGGCATAAGAACACGCCAGGGTGCATAGCTGACAGTTCACACAGCGGGATTCATCCCATCGAATGACACCGCTGTCTTCATCTTTAGTGAGTGCCTTGGCCGGACAATCCATGACACAGCGGGGTTCGCCGCACTGTCTGCACTGGGCAATTCCATAAGACCCCGCAATCGTATCCGCCACAATATGCATTCGCGAATGGGCCGGTTCAACGGTTTCGGTATGGAGATAAGCACAGGTTTTTACGCAATCGTTGCAGCCATCACACTTATCCGGGTAAAACGCGATGGTATTGTATCCTTTTCCCATGGCTGATACTCCTCAATTGTTTCTGATAAATTAAACCTTAGCGCCACAGTTTCGTCATCAAAAGACGGCCGGTATCCAGTGGGGCGCTGGCAAACCTTTCTTTGACTTCGGCTAAATCCACTTGTCGTTGGATCAATTCGCGCAAAATTCCGGGATCGAGCTCGGCATTAATCGCTGAAACGCCGACCAGGCGGTTGTTTTTAAATACCAGTTTTTGGTAACGCTGACTGCTGGGCAAATATACGGTGTTGACTTCGATCTCATCGGTCGATTCCGTCACCGTGGCCAACCCCAACGAAAATCCGTGATGACCAAAAAAGTTAAATGTATTTAAGCCGCTGCTGCCCAGATAGGGCTTCAAGGCCGGGTCTTTCACCATATCCATGCCCGCGATACGCCCCTGGACAGACGCATTTGGCAGGGTTGCATTGATGGTCTTGCCCGCATCAAAAAATCCGGGAGCTTGCGCAACGTCACCGGCGGCCCAGACATCCTGAACATTTGTCTGCATCTTTTCGTTTACCAATATACCCCGGTCGACTTCGATATTCGAGCCGTCTAAATAGCTTATGCGCGGCCTTACGCCGGCTGCCAGCAGCAATAGATCGGCCGAAATCACCTTGCCCGATTCCAGGGTGACCTGACACCCCCCGTTCGCGGCTGAAATTTCAGATATCCCGCTGCCGGTCGCAAGTGTGACGCCATGATCGCTGAATATGGATTCAATCATACGCGCAGCCGCACCATCAAAGTAAGCGAACAACGAGACCTGTCTGCGCACGATAAGCGTCGCCTGCAAACCGGATTGGGCCAGATTTTCGGCCGTATGCATGGCAATCAGCCCGGCGCCGATGACAATAGCGGACTTCGCTGTCTGAATAGAATCCCGCAGCTTTAAAGCATCTTCAAGCGTGCGCACCACCTGATAGGGCACGCTCTCGATACCTGGAAACGCAGGAATGGCCGCATCTGCACCGGTGGCCAGTAGCAGCTTTTCGTAATTAATCTTTTCTCCCGACTCGAGCTCAACCCATTTTTCATCCAGGTTGATACGCATGACCGCCGATCCGCTCATGAATTTTATGGATAGCTGATCAAAATAGGATTGATCCCTCAAATGGATAACCTCCGGGGCCATTTCTCCGGAGATAACATAAGGCAAAATAGTGGGTGAATACGGCAAGCTCTCCTCGCGGGTAACCATCGTAATGGAGCCGTTTTCATCTATCAAGCGAATCGCTTCTAAAGCCGCTATCCCGGCATGACTGCTGCCAATGATCAAATACTGGGTATTGGAAATCCTGGTCGTGTCCTGCATGCTAATCCTTCTCGTTTATCCAAATAGGTTCCGCGGGCACATCGCCGTCGAGCGCACGCGCCGTGGTTGCTATAACCCGTCGAAAATGATCGATGGTAATGTCTGCGCCGGCCAGACCACCGATAAAGCTGACGGCCGGAATTTGCTGCGGCATACGGTAGAGCGTTGCCAGCAGCTCCTGGAAAACAGGCCCTGAATTCCAGCCGAAAGAAACGGCGCGATCAACCACGCCGACCGCCTTTACTTTAGAAACCGCATTCAAAATGGCCTGCTGCGGGTAGGGACGGAACGTTTTGACTTTAATGAGGCCCACGTTTTCGCCATTCTCACGCGCTGCATCGACGGCATCTTTTCCGGCACCGGTCATTCCGCCAATAGTCACAATGGCATAATCCGCATCATCCAGACGATACTCTTCGATCAGCGGCGCATACTGACGCCCAAACTTGTGCCCCCATTCTGCGTGCGCATTTTCAATCACCTTCAAGGCGTTTTGCATACTTCGGCAGTTTCCTTTGCGATATCTGACAAACAGTGCCGGTCCGATTCCGGTTGCGCCCCCCGTCAGCGGATCGACGGCCATGGGTCTTTCCGGGTCCAGGGCGACATGCCAGTTGGTATTCTTCTCACCCAAAAAGGCATCGACTTCAGACGCATCGGGAACCTCCACTTTTTCAACGCCGTAGGAGAGATAGTTGCCGTCATGGCATACGTTCACCGGCAGCATCACATCACGGTTTTCTGCAATCTTGTATGCCATAATGATGGTGTCCAAAATCTCCTGGTTGGTTTCACAATACATCTGGATCCATCCCACCTCCCTGACCGTCATGGCGTCCTGCTGCCCACCCCAGACCGATTGCGGCGTTATGCCATCGCGGGTGACCAAAGACATCACGATCGGGAGTCTCAACGGCGGTGTTCGAAAATAAGGCTCAAACATGAAGGCCAATCCCTGGCCGCAGGTGGCCGTAAAGGTACGGGCGCCCGCCAGACAGGCACCCTGCAATACGGAAAGCACGCTGTGTTCTCCTTCGACGTCCATTAAATCCGCATCGATTATTCCATCAGCCACGAACTGCGAAATATATTCCGCCAGAGAGGATTGGGGAGTGATGGGATAAACTGCAACCATATCCGGCCGTGCACGGGCAACGCCCCAGGCCGCCGCTTCGTTTCCATCACAAACAATCATTTTTGGCATTGGCTACTCCTCTTTTTCTTCGAGCATTTCTACGGCATGGTGTGGGCACTCTTTAGCGCATACGCCGCATCCCTTGCATATATCTAAATTGGCCTCAAACCACCGTTTTCTCTCCTGTACACATTGGGTCGGGCAATACACCCAGCAGGTTCCGCATTTGACGCACTTATCACGATCCACTACCGGTCTTTCGGCCCGCCAATCGCCGGTTTTCATTTCGATAAGCTTGGTTGCAATCGGGCACATGTCGTTTGGGATTTTTGACTCATCAAATGGCTTCTTTGCCTGTCGTTTCATGGGAATTCCTTTCAAGCGGTTGCATGCACCTGTGTTTCTTCAAAGCCGCGTTTGGCGGCCTTAATGTTTTGATCCAGGGCAGCATCTCGAAAAGCCGCCGATTCCATGCCTTTATTCAACGAATCCAGCGTCACAATCCCGGTGGTCCGGGCAAAAACCCCCAGCATGATCGTATTGGTAATCGGTTTGCCGAAGATTTCCAGAGCGAGCCCCACAGCATCGAAAAGTCCGACTTTGGATATGGATCGGGGAATCTCGATCTGCTTTACAGACTTCTTGGTAGCCTGTATCCAAATCCCATCCGGGTTCATGCCCTCAAAGATGTCCACGGCCCTTCCAAGCGTGGGATCCAGACAGATAACACAATCCGGATGATAAATATTGGTGACCTGCCGAATCGGCTTATCGTCAAATCGTAAAAATGCCGCCACCGGTGCGCCCCGTCTTTCAAAGCCGAAGGCGGGTATTGCCTTGGCGACCTTGCCCTCTTCAACGATGGCTTTGGCTAAAATCTTAGCGGCCATCACGGCCCCCTGCCCTCCGCGTCCATGGATTCGAATTTCGTACATATTGTCGCTCCTAAAATCTTTGCATCCGCTGACATACAGTTTGTATACAAAGCGTACCCATTAAAAAAGCATACGGCCCAGTTGGTGTCAAGCAAAATTTGCAGTTATTTATTGGTGCCAAGCCTTGGGTTTTCAGTCAAGCAAATTCTTCAAACTTATAGGCGTTTCCGTATCGTAACGGACGTTCGGCATCTTTTCAAACCTCTTTAAAATTCCCTTGACACCCATTTTTTTATATGTTTATTGGTGAAGACCTTTTGTATATTCCAATTTCAGACCGCTACTGCCCTAAGAAATTCGACCATGACCAAGGCCGCCCCATCCCATTTTTTGGAAATCACAGCCCAGGTTTATTCATATTGACTTTAATCACCGCCGTTAGATTATATTTAAAAATTCCATAATATTCCGGCAAGAAAAGGAGGATCACTCAATGAGCAAAAAAGGTTTAAAAATAAGCATTTTAATTCTGGCACTGTTTTTTATGTTGGCAAACACGGCAGTTGCAAAAGAAGTCACCTTGAAAGGTGTCAGCTCTTTTGCCGAAGGAACCCGTTATTCTAAAAATTTCGAACGCTTCGTAGAAAAGGTAAACAAAGAAGGCAAAGGGCTGGTGCAGATTAATTATATTGGCGGCGGTGGTAAAGTAATGAGCCCCTTTGAAGTCGGCAACGCCGTGCGGGGCGGTGTCGTGGACGTGGCCAACGTGACCGGTGCCTTTTACACCAACCTGATGCCCGAAGCCGACGCTTTAAAGCTAACCGAGCGTACGATCCAGGAACTGCGTAAAAACGGCGGCTGGGCGTATATCAATAAACTCCACAATGATAAATTAAACTCATATTTTCTGGCCCGGCAGGGCGATGGCACGCCATTCCATCTTTACCTGACCAAAAAAATCAACAAACCCGACCTGACCGGCTTAAAAATCCGCGTTACCCCGGTTTATCGGGCTTTCTTTGTTGAAATGGGCGCAACCGTAACCCGTACGGCTCCGGGTGAGGTTTATACGGCTTTGGAGCGCGGAGTAGTCGACGGTTACGGCTGGCCCATCCAGGGCATTTTGGATCTTGGCTGGCAGGAAGTCACCAAGTACCGTGTCGATCCCGGTTTTTATGAGGTCGATGTCAATGTACTCATTAATCTGGATAAATGGAACGGTCTTGCGCCCGAACAGCAGGCATTTCTCAAAAAAATGGGAGTATGGCTTGAAAGTCTAAACGCTGAAAATGCCACCATCAACAAAGCGGAAGCGCAAAAACAGGCCGGTGCAGGCATAAAAACCATTACTTTCTCTGCGGATGTAAGTAAAAAATATCTGGAGACCGCCTATAAAGCCGGGTGGGATAAGGTCATGAAAGTCAGTCCCAAAGAAGGTGCGGAACTAAGGAAATTTTTCCAAAAATAGCTTTGCGGCTTAACGATAGAATCTAGGAGAGGCAGATTTCTGTCTCTCCTAATTTATTTTTACTCAAACTTTACCGGCAGCTTCAATGAAAAAGATTTACGCATGGTATGAAAAAGTGCTGACCGCCGGTCTGATCATCGGCTGCCTGGCTATATTTCTCATGGCGGTTGGCGTTTCAACTGATGTAATTTTACGCAACCTCGAGTTAGCCAACCTTCCCTGGGTGGTAGAAATTTCTGAATATATTTTGTATCTGGCCACTTTTTTGGCGGCCCCCTGGGTAATGCACAAAGACGGCCATACGCGCGTCGATCTGGTGGTCCGCCTGCTGCCATCGCGGGCCGGAAAAATCACCCAGGCCATTGCTGACGGCTTTGCCCTCTTTATCTGTCTGTTTCTACTGTACTACGGCGCCAGAACGGCATTAGAGGCACTGCATTTAAAATCGCTGATCATAAAGCAGCTCATTGTACCGGAATGGTGGCTGTTTACGATAATTCCGATTTCGGGTCTGTTGCTGACAATCGAATTTGCATACCGTATTTTGCGCCGTTTTGGCTGGGATCCTACAAATGATGAGGGTGATGCCCGCCTCCAAGAGGAACATTAAGTCATGGAATGGACGCTGGCGCTGATTTTACTGATGGGCCTCCTATGTTTGTTCATGGCTTCCGGAATGCCGGTGGCGTTTGCTTTTTTCGGGGTCAATGTGATCGGGGCCATCGTGTTTCTGGGCGGTGAAGCCGGATTAAATCAATTGGCCCGTAATGCCATGGCTTCAATTACCAGCTTTACGCTGGTCCCTATCTGCCTATTCCTGCTGATGGGGGAAATTTTGTTTCACACCGGCGTCGCTTTTAAGGCGATCGATGCCATTGACAAGCTGATCAGCAAAGTGCCCGGACGCTTAAGTTTGGTGTCGCTGGTCGGGGGTACGGTATTTTCGTCTCTTTCAGGATCGACTATTGCGAACACGGCCATCCTCGGCAGTGTGCTGCTTCCCGACATGCTCAAACGCGGTTACCACCCATCAATGGCTATGGGACCCATCATGGCTACCGGCGGTATCGCCATGTTAATCCCGCCTTCGGCCCTGGCAGTATTGCTGGGCAGCCTGGCGAATATCTCCATTGCCACCCTCCTGATCGCTGCGATCATTCCCGGCCTCATCATGAGTGCTTTGTATGTCGGTTATGTCATGACGCGCTGCTTCATCAATCCAAGCTTAGCCCCGGCATACGATGTGAAGCATCTTTCGCTTTGGGATCGGATACGCCCTTTCCTGATCTATGTGATGCCGCTGTTTATCATATTTATCGTCGTGGTCGGCAGTATCATATACGGCATCGCCACGCCCACAGAATCTGCAGCGCTGGGATGTGTTGCTTCGGTTTTAGTCGTGGCGCTTTACAGGGAGTTGCGAATCAGAGATTTAATGACGGCGTTCAGAGAAACAGCCAAAGTTTCCGTAATGATACTTTTTATCATTTGTGCTTCAATCACGTTTTCTCAAATTCTGGCATTTTCGGGTGCCACAAACGGTCTTCTTAACCTGGTCAACCAATTTAGCCTGTCCCCGCTTAGCGTTTTGCTGGTAATGCTTTTGGTCCTTCTATTTCTGGGCGCATTTATGGATCAGGTGAGCATGCTCATGATTACGGTCCCTTTTTTTATACCGCTGGCCAAAACCCAGGGCATCGATTTGCCCTGGTTAGGTGTTTTGATGTTGTTGATCATGGAGGTAAGTTTTACAACACCGCCTTTTGGCCTGCTGCTTTATGTGATGAAAGGCGTGGCGCCGCCAAAGACATCCATTCAGCAAATATATGGCGCCGCATTGCCATTTATTATCCTGGATCTAATCGCCATCGTGCTTCTGATTATCTTTCCGGTATTGGCAACCTGGCTGCCATCGGTTATGCTGCGATAGTATTGGATTGCTAAGGTTATTTACGTAACATGGAATTATTTTTAGATTTCAGGTTCGGGTGTCAACGGTATTAGTGGAATGCACTCGTACTCGTCCTCGAAAACCGATCGACACCTGCATACTTAGCATCTAAACCATAAACGACGGATGGGAACCATATGCATTTTCTTGAGTATGATAAAAGCGGGCTTGACGCCCAATATAACCTGCGGGCTGCCGTACCGGATTATCAAAATTACTTTGATCAGTGGGATTATCGCAGCAAGCAGGCACGCAATATCTTACGAAACAGACTTGATGTGGCCTATGGAAGTAAGCCTATCGAAGTTTTAGATATTTTTTTTACAGACCGGGATAATGCGCCCGTTGCGGTATTCATTCACGGTGGATACTGGCAGAGACTTGATAAAAGCCAGTTCAGTTATATCGCCGAAGGATTTGTGCATGCCGGTGTAACCGTTATTGTCATAAACTACAGTTTAGCGCCTGAGGTGGGTATGGATGAAATTGTGCAGCAAAGCCGTGAAGCGCTTGCATGGATCTGGCGCCACGCACAGGAGCACCAATGCAACCCGAACAGAATTCACGTCTGTGGTCATTCTGCCGGCGGGCATCTCACCGCTGTATTAGCTGCAACGAACTGGTTAACTTTCGGCCAGGACCTTCCGCAAAATCTCATCAAAGGCATCTGCGCTATAAGCGGCATTTTTGACCTGGAGCCCATCAGGCTTTGCTACTTGAACGAGGTATTGGGAATGAATGCAACGGTTAGCAAACGCAACAGTCCCGTTTACGATCTTCCTCAAAAAGGCATGCCCCTGATTCTGGCCGTCGGGGAATTGGAAACCGATGAGTTCCACCGGCAAACGCAAATGTATGCCGAGTGCTGGCGATCTAAAGATTTTCCCTTGGAAGTCATTCAGATGGCCGGATTTCATCATTTTTCTATAGTCGATGAACTCGCCCACCCCCGGAGTCCGCTGACTCAGGCTGTGCTGAGGCAAATACATGGGTCCCCGGTCGAGGATTCATCATAGTGTCAGGCTATAAAAGGTTTCCCTCCTTCGCCTTAAAGGCCACGCAGGACAAGCAGGTGTCAGCCATCTGGCCAATGTTACATTGGTTTAATTGGTTGAATTCGTTGCATTGGTTCGGTTTAAGCCAACCAATTCAACCAATAAGACCAATCAAACAAATCGAACAAGTCCTTGAACCCTGATCTTTGAACCGGGCGGCGGAGACCGGGACAATACCTCAAAAGCCGCTTACATCCCGACAAATGCATCCTGCCGCATTTTTTCCAGCTGATTAAGAATATCGTTTGTGACCGTATCAAGATGGTCTTCAACCATCTCTTCGGCCGCAGTCGAATCCTTGGCCTGGATGGCTTCGAAAATTTTCATATGTCCCTGTTTGGCTCGCTGGGCGAGCTCGGGAATATGGATGCAGGCCAACCGGAATCTAAGCGTATGATCACTCAGGGTCTGGCTGATTTTATACAATGTTTTACTGCGCGCGGCCCGATAAATAATCTGATGAAATTCAGCGTCCAGGTCCATCATCGATTCGGTTGCACCGCTTTTCAGTACTTCGTCCGTTCTCTGCAAATTCATTTCGAGCCGCTGAAGCTCTTCAGGCGTAATCTTTGCGATCGCCCATTTTACCGCTATTTTTTCAATTGCCGTGCGGGTCGTAAACAGGTCCTTAATATCGATTTCGGAGGTTTCTTCAACAATATAACCCGCCCGGGGGATGGAATATAAGAATCCCTCCAGGGCAAGCTTGTGTAATGCTTCCCTTACCGGTGTTCGGCTGACTTTCATCTCCGAAGCCAGCGCGGTTTCGACCAGCCGCGTCCCGCCCCGGATGGCGCCGGTAATAATTCCATGACGAAGATTACGGTAGACTTGCTCGGTTAAAGAACCTTCTTCTTTTTCGGCGGGTTTAAAAATCTGCATGACACATCCTTTTTGCAAAGCTTTACAAAAAAGTACTTCTGGAGCACTTTTTGAATACTTTGTGTATACATATGGCCGCCCCGTGTCAAGCTAGATCTAAAAGAGCCCTAAGATCCGTTCGAAGTGTTGGCTAATTGTTGAATTCTATGTTATAAAAGCAGCACCTTAAACGCTAAAAATCTCAATAAGCAAAAACAGCACGAGAGCGGTGTCGACTAACACCTGCTCTTTCTGATAAGAAAGAAATATGGAATCTCTAATTGCCTGTCATGAATGTGATTTGCTGCATCAGAGACAACCCTTGCCCCGGGGCGCAACGGCGAGGTGTATCCGTTGCGGAGCAAAGCTGTATAGCCGAATACGCAACAGCCTGGACCGCGTGCTGGCATGGACGATTGCGGGCCTGATTCTTTTCATTGTCGCCAATGTATATCCATTTTTGACATTCAGGTTGGAAGCCCAAATACAGGAAACAAATCTCATTACGGGGATAATTGAGCTCTATAACCAGGGGATGTGGATCGTGGCAGGGGTGGTATTGTTGACGAGCATACTCATGCCGCTGCTGGAACTGACGGGAACGTTGTATATTCTTTTGCCTTTAAAATTCAACCTGCAGCCATGGAAGCTTCCTACTTTCTTCCGTTTGATTCGAAGCTTCAAGCCCTGGGGGATGATGGAAGTCTTTATGGTCGGTATCCTGGTTGCATTTGTAAAGCTTTCCAAGATGGCCCATATTATCCCGGGGATCGCGCTTTATGCTTTTCTGGCACTCATTTTCGTTCTGGCGGCATCGTCAGCCTCGCTGGATCCGCACATCGTTTGGAATAGATTAGAAAAACGTTTATGAATAAATCTTCGCTGACAGCCTTGAAGGCTTCGCTGGTCAGTTGTCACAGCTGTCATCTCCTTTGCAAGGCAACGTCTGTTTCAAAAGGCGCCTATGCGGTTTGCCCCCGTTGCGGTGCCACGCTGCACGCACGCAAACCCAACAGTATCGCGCGAACCTGGGCGCTGGTGGTCGCGGCTTTTATTTTTTACATACCCGCCAACGTGCTGCCCATTACCCGGGTTATCTCTTTTGGAAAGGCCCAGTCGGACACCATCATGAGCGGTGTGATTTACTTCGTCAAATCCGGTAGCTGGGAGATTGCGCTGGTGATTTTTGTTGCCAGCGTTTTCGTGCCGTTGCTGAAACTTTTTTTACTCACATTTTTATTGATTTCCGTACAGCGCAAATCCCAATGGCGTCGAAAGGATCGCACCCGGCTTTACCGCATCACCGAAGCGGTGGGCCGTTGGTCAATGGTTGATATTTACGTGGTGACGATTCTTGTGGCACTGGTTAAACTGGGTTCGCTGGCAACCATCGAAGCCGGCCCCGGCGCTATTTTCTTTGCCGGGGTGGTTATTATTACCATATTTGCCGCCATGAGCTTTGATCCCAGACTGATCTGGGATACACAGGAGCCAAATTATGAGTGAACAAAAAAACAATGAACCTGAACTTCAGGATTTACCCGTAGCGGTTGTTCAGAAAAAAAAGCAGTTTTCGATCGTCTGGGTTGTCCCCATTGTCGCTATCCTGATTGGCGGATGGCTGGCATATAAAGGCTTATCGGAAAAAGGTCCAATAGTTACGATCAGTTTTGAATCCGCTGACGGACTTGAGGCCGGTAAAACGAAAGTAAGGTACAAGGATGTCGAACTCGGACTGGTCGACACGATCCGATTCAACGCGGATCTGTCCCGGGTTATTGTAACGGCTGATCTCGTAAAGGAAGCCACGCCCTACCTGACCGAAAACACGCGATTCTGGGTGGTGCGCCCCCGGGTAACCGCCAGCGGCGTCTCCGGGTTGGGAACCCTTTTTTCAGGTGCCTATATCGGCATGGACCCGGGAAAAGAGGGGCAGCCGGCGAGAAGGTTCAAAGGGCTCGAGATCCCTCCGGTTGTTACCACGGGCATGCCGGGCCGCGATTTTCTGCTGAGGGCAAACACGCTCGGCTCACTGGATATCGGCGCTCCGGTTTATTACCGGCAGATACAGGTGGGCCAGGTGATCGGTTATGAATTGGATGATGAGGGAAAGTCCCTGAAAGTCAAGATTTTTGTCAACGCACCCCACGACAAGCGCGTGCGCAAGAACACGCGCTTCTGGAATGCCAGCGGATTTGACTTGAAACTCGATGCCTCCGGCCTCAAGCTCAACACCGAATCGATGGTATCGATCATGATGGGCGGCATCGCTTTTGACACGCCCACCAGTCTTGAAGCCGGTGGACCTGCAGAACCGGACCACGTGTTCCGACTGTATGAAACCCGCGACAGTATTTTTGAAAGAACCTATACGGAAAAAAAGTATTTCCTATTGCATTTTAACGAGTCGACCAGAGGACTGACCGTTGGCGCTCCGGTGGAATTCCGGGGTATCAGGATCGGCGAGGTGGTCGATATTAAAGCTCAATTTAACCAGGAAACCTCCACACCTCAGATTACCGTATTGATTGAAACCGAGCCTCAGCGATGGGAGGTTATCGGTAAAGCGCCAACAGGAATGGAAGACGACTCCAAGCAATCAATGCAGATTCTTGTCGCCAAAGGGCTCAGGGCCCAGCTGAAAACCGGAAGTTTGGTTACCGGCCAACTTTTCGTTGATTTAGACTTTCACCCCGACGCACCCGAAGCACAGGTTAAATACGGGCAACAATTTCCGGAGCTACCGACAATACCGGCACCCTTGCAGATGATCACGGCCAGGGTCAATAAACTCCTGGCCAAGCTCGAAACGCTGCCGATTGAGCAGATCGGCAAAGACTTAGGGGATACCGTCCAAAACTTCAAACACCTGTCGGAATCCAAAGAACTGCTGCAAGCCGTTCAATCCCTCAATGAAACCCTTCAAGAAACCCGGCAACTGGTGCATAACTTAGATTCAAATGTAACCCCTGCGATCAATTCGACCCTGGACCAGGCCCAGAAAACGCTGGTTTCGGTCGAGGGCACACTGGGCCAGGATTCACCTCTGCAGCACGAAATGAGGCAGGCGATCCAGGAGTTGGGAGAGGCTGCGCGTGCCGTTCGTATTCTCACCGATTATCTGGAACGACATCCGGAAGCCCTCATCTTCGGGAAAGGAAAAGCAAAATGATGCGCATAGGATTTCTTAAGGCAGTCACGTTTGTGGTTATATTTACCCCCCTCTTGCTTGCTGGATGTGGTAGCAGCAGTCCAAGGGTAGAATTCTACACCTTAAATCCCCTTAGCGGTATTCAGGCTGGGGCAAATACCCCAGCAACCGATCAGAAGCTTTCCATCGGTGTCGGTCCGGTGGAAATTCCTGAAATTCTTGATCGGCCCCAGATCGTTACCCGCAGCGGTCCGAATAAGCTAAATGTAGATGAGTTTCACCGCTGGGCCGGCCGCATGAACGAAAGTCTCGCGGGGGTATTGGCGCAAAACATCTCTTTGCTGCTCGCCACCGAGCAGGTGGCTGTATATCCCTGGCAAACGGATTTCAAGCCGCACTATAGAATTGCGTTGAAAATCAGGTACTTTGAGGGGCAATGGGGCAAAGATGTCCTTTTGGAAGCGATCTGGAGCGTGTCGGGGCGGCAGAGCCAACAAACGCACATCAAGCGAAAGTCTGTTATTAACGAGCCCTTATCGCCGGAGCCGGACTACGCGGCCCTCGTTGCGGCCCACAGCCGGGCGATCGCCCAGTTGAGCCGAGAAATCGTTAAGGAAATACAAAATCTGGAATCCGGAAAGAACTAACCACAAGAACCCATCAAAATTGAGAACTTTCAAAATTGATTAATTTCGGAGCGTTGGCGCACCGAACTATCGAAATTGAAGCGTTACGAGTTTCGCGTTACGGGTTACGGGTTAAAATATGGCATACTAAACACTGCAGTGCATGACCCGCAACTCGCAACCCGTAACACGCAACGGAGGTTGAAAAACTTCAGTCCCCATTTTCAATAAACGACCAGGCCAGGTCACTGGTTTTCCGGGCAAGTTTCCCGCGTTGTAATGCATGGGTCGAACTGGCAGTTCCCATGAGTCCCCGCTTATAAACTCCCTGCAGAATACTGGCCAGGCGAAAAAAGGCAAAGGCCATATAGAAGTTCCAATTGGGTATGCCCGCCCGGCCGGTTCGGCGGCAATATTCTGCAACAAATTCCACCTCGGTGGGAATCCCTGTTTGCGGCCCGCAAATACCGGCCAAACAGGGGATGCCGGCCATCCCAAAGTGATAGGGTCCGCAGCTGTATGCCAGGTCACCGAGGGGATGGCCCAGGGTGGACAGCTCCCAGTCCAGCAACGCCAGCATCTTCGGCTTGTTCGGATGAAACAGCATATTCCCCAGACGGATGTCGCCATGTGCAATGCAGCTGGCGTCATCCTCCGGCACGTTTTGCGGCAGATACGCCATCAGCTTTTCCATGGAAGGGATATTATCGGTTCGGGAAGCAACATACTGTTTGGACCATCTTGCGATCTGGCGCGCAAAGTAGTTTCCGGGCTTGCCGAAATCAGATAAGCCCAGCGCAGCATAATCCACCGAATGCAAAGCCGCCTGCACCCGGTTCACCTCAAAATAGATCGCCCTGCGCTCCTGCGGCGACAACCCCGGGAGGGTCAGGTCCTCAAACAAACGGCCCTCGACATATTCCATCACGAAAAATATGGTCCCGATCACCGTCTCGTCTTCACACAGAAGGTACATCCCGGGCACCGGCACTTCTGTGTGCTCAAGCGCCTTCATAACGCGGTACTCACGGTCTACCTGGTGTGCGGACGGCAAAAGTTTGCCCGGCGGTTTTTTGCGCAGCACATATTTGTGATCACCGCAATCCAACAAAAAGGTCGGGTTCGACTGCCCGCCTTCAAACTGCAGGATACTAAACGGTTCGCAAAAACCGTCAAGTTCAGCTTTTAGATATTGCGCTAATGCGGCCTCATCGAAACGATGCGCCTCCCTTACCGGCGTAAGTTTGGCTTCAGTGTTCATGATTCTTTTCTCAGTTCCAGCCTGGCAATGACTTCACGATGGACTTCGTCCGGTCCATCGGCCAGCCGCAGTGTCCGAATGCTGGCATAGGCCCCGGCCAGCCAGATGTCATTACACACGCCCAGCCCCCCGTGGGCCTGGATTGCGCGGTCGATGACCTTAAGCGCCATATTCGGGGCGACCACTTTTATCATGGCGATTTCGGTGCGCGCCACCTTATTGCCGACCGTATCCATGCGGTGGGCCGCATACAGGGTCAGCAGCCGGGCCTGGTCGATCTCGCAGCGCGATCGAGCAATGTCCTGACGGATCTGGCCCATCTCAGCCAACGGCCGTCCAAAGGCTACGCGGGTTTTAACCCGGCGGCACATCTCTTCCAGGGCTCTTTCGGCGACACCTATCGTGCGCATGCAGTGATGGATCCGACCCGGGCCCAGGCGTCCCTGCGCGATCTCAAATCCCCGGCCCTCTCCCAGCAGAAGATTGGAGATCGGGACGCATACGTCCTTGAATTCGATCTCGGCGTGTCCATGGGGCGCACCGTCATAACCGTAAACCGGCAGCATGCGCTTAATTTTCACGCCCGGGGTATCCCGGGGCACGAGAATCATGGACTGCTGCCGGTAGGGATGACCTTCGGGATCGGTCTTACCCATAAATATGAAAATCTCGCAGCGCGGATCTCCGGCGCCGGATATCCACCATTTAAGGCCGTTGATCACATATTGATCTCCGTCGCGTTCGATACGGGCTTCGATATTGCGGGCGTCCGAAGAGGCGACGTCGGGTTCGGTCATACAGAAGGCGGAGCGGATGTCGCCGGCCAACAAGGGCTTTAGCCATCGGTCCTTTTGTTCCGGGGTGCCGTATCTTGCCAGTACTTCCATGTTGCCGGTATCCGGCGCCGAACAGTTAAAGACTTCCGACGCCCAATACACATGCCCCATGATCTCGCACATCGGGGCGTATTCGTAGTTGGTCAGTCCGGCACCGTACTCGCTTTCCGGCAAAAACAGATTCCACAGACCTTTGCCTTTGGCCTTTTCTTTGAGTTCTTCGATCAGGGGAATGATTTTCCAGCGATCGCTCTCATTGAGTTGCCGAAAATAGACCGGTTCATTGGGATAGATATATTCATCCATGAATGCCTGCAGCCTCTCTCGCAGATCTTTAGCTTTATCCGAAATGTCAAAAACCATAATGTTGACCTCCTATTTCCTGAATCTTGCATGAAAGATAATGCGAAATTGGAATTATGTTTAGCTGCATCATTAAAGGTCAATTTGCTTCTGATGTCAAAAGAATCATGCTCATTTTTTGAAATCCGGTTGTTTTTTTGGCTTGACTTATAAAATGGTTACTGTATCAATGAACAGGCCAACTTCCTAAAACGTGCTGATATTCGTATAGAAAAAATAGAATAACTTCTCGATGACAGTTCCCTGAGCTCAATCTGGAGGTGGTGTTGAATTATAAAACGTCGAATTTAGCCAAAAATTCAATCACTCCGATGATTCAACCCATCTTTCCTATTCCCGAAATTAACAAATCCCATTTCCAAAAAAACATACCTGTTTCGGTAAGTTTATTTCTAAACCCTAAACCAAAAGGAGGGAGGCCATGGATAGACGTAGAATGCTGATGACCGCTTTAGTAGCGTTTTTTCTCGTGATGACCATCAGTTTTCCGGCCCTGGGTGCCAACACCATAAAAATAGGCGTGATCGGGCCGATGCAGTTTGTGCAGGGCAAGGGCCATTGGAACGGCGCCACCATGGCGGCCGAGGAAGTTAATGCCCGCGGAGGCGTCAAGGTCGGTAACAAAAAAATGAAAATCGAGTTGGTCAAGGCGGATTCGAACGAATTTTTAAACGTTACCGATGCCACCAATGCCATGGAAATGCTGCTTTCCCGCGATAAAGTCGATTTCGTTGTGGGCGGCTTCCGCAGCGAGGCAGTTTTCGCGATGCAGGATATTGCCATGGACTACAAAAAAATCTTTATCGGTTGTGGCGCCTCACACTCTAAACTCTGCCTGCGCCTGGCCGAGGATTACGATCGGTATAAATACTGGTTCCGGCTCACCCCTTTCAATGAAAAATTTTTGGGCCGGACCTCGTTTATTCATCTGGCCACCGTGGGAACCATCCTCAAAAAATCACTGAACATCCCCAAGGTAAAAGTGGCCATTGTGGCCGAAAAGGCCATGTGGGTCGAGCCGATGATTGCCGCCGCCAAAGGATTTATCCCCAAGGTGGGCATGGAGGTCGCCGGGGTCTGGCAGCCTTCCGCAGCAGCAACGGACGTATCCGCCGAACTTTCGGCCATCCAGCGCACAGAAGCCCCTCTGATTTTTACCATCATTTCTGCATCGGTGGGCATTCCTTTCGCCAAGCAGGCCGGGGAGCTCAAAATACCGGCGGTGCAGGTCGGCATCAACGTTGAGGCCCAAAAAGACGGTTTCTGGGAAGCCACCCAGGGAATGGGCAACTATGTCATGACCTTGAATACCTACGCCCGGGGGGTTTATCCCAATGAAACCTCCAAACCGTTTATGGACCAATACATTAAACGCTTCGGAGAGACACCCACCTACACGGCGGATACATATACCGCTATCATTTATAACCTGGTCCCGGTCATCGAGCAGGCCGGAACGCTCGATGCCGACAAGCTGATCCCCATAATGGAAACCCGCGAGTTTAAAGGGCCGGCGGGCAGAATAAAAATGGTGAGCACCCCTGAAGGCAAACCGATCCATGACGTAAAATGGGGTCCGGGTTATCTGACCAGCCTGGGGGTTCAATGGCAGGATGGCAAGCTGGTCGGCGTCTGGCCGAATAAGTGGAAAGCTGTCCCAGAGGCACCGGAGATCACCTATAAGGGTATTGTGCCCTATAAGATTCCGCCGTGGATGATCGAAAAGTACAAAAAATAAATTTTTTGTAAGTCCTCTTGCTCCTCCTTGCGCTTTTCTCCGAGCTTGGAGGGGCGGGAGCGTCTTTATTTATGAGGATATATGGCACTGGATATTATTATTGCCGGCTTGATCAACGGGAGCACCTACGCCCTTTTAGCCATTGGTTTTTCCTTGATTTTTGGCGTGGCGCGCATTGTAAATATCGCCCATACAGCCTTTTACATGTTGGCCTCATATTGCATATATTTGATCGTCCAAAAATTAGGATATCATCCCTTCGTAGGGATGCTGGTTGCCGTTCCCTTAATCACATTACTGGGGCTCATCTTCTATAAGATTTTTATCGATCCCATCCGTGAACATGAAGCCGCGGTTTTGATCGGAACCATCGCCCTGGCGATTGCCATACAGGAGATCATGCTGCTTATTTTCACGGGAGACTACCTCAGTGTGCCCGCTCTGGTTAAAGGATATTTTACGATTTTTGATGTAAAGGTTTTTTATCAGCAACTTCTAACTTTTGTGGCCGCCCTGATCATTCTGGGTGCGCTCCGGATGCTTTTAATGAATACCAAGCTGGGGCTGGCAATACGCGCCACAGCCGAAGACCGGGAAGTCGCCAATCTGATGGGAATAAACGAAAGCCGTGTGGCCATGATCACCATGGGTATTTCGGTTGGACTGGCTGCGGTCACCGGTTCCGTGGTGGTCCCGCTCACTACGATTTCCCCTTTCATGTGGATGAACCCGTTGATTATGATGATGGCCGTTGTGGTTCTGGGTGGGCTGGGCAGTATCAAGGGCAGCTTTGTGGGGGCCTACATCCTGGGATTTGCCGAAGCACTGGTGGTGTTCCTGATACCCATGGGGTCATTTTTGAAAGGTTCCGTGGCGCTTTCCATAATGATCCTGGTGCTTTTGATCAGACCGGAAGGGCTTTTCGGCGTTGCTTTTGAAGAAGAGAGATAGGCATGGGAATCCTTGGATTTTATATTCGAAAGTTTTGGATGATCGTTAAAAATGAAGTGCTCGTTCTTCCCAGCCGGATTATTGTGTTTTTGTTTTGCTTGCTTTTGCTTCTGCTGCCTGTCTTTACTCAAGACCCCTACCTGCTGCGCATCCTGATTTTAACCAGCATCTTTGCCATTTTTGCTGCCAGTTGGGATCTTTTGTCCGGTTTTACCGGACAGATGAACTTCGGCCATGCCCTTTTTTTCGGTGTGGGGGCTTACACGGCCGCCCTCCTGAATCTGCACGCGCACCTGCCGCCCTGGGCAAGTATCCCCCTTGGCGCCTTAGGTGCAGTTCTGGCCGGCTTAATCATCGGCATCCCTTGTCTCAGGCTCAGGGGCACCTACCTGGCCCTGACCACGTTAGCCTTTCCGATTATTTTGATGGGAATCATTTTTGCCCTCCCCAGTATCACCGGTGGTGAATTGGGGATAACCGGACTGGAGCGCCTGGCCCGATCCCGGATCACGAATTATTATATCACCGTGGTGCTCATGCTGGTGTTATGCACCATCATGTGGAAGATCACCGATTCGAATACCGGTATCATTTTCCATGCTATTCGGGAGGACGAGCTGGCCGTCAGATCTTCCGGCATCAACACCACCCGGTACAAGCTGCTGGCGTTTTGTCTCAGCGGGTTTTTTGCCGGCATCGCCGGAGGACTCTACGCCCATTTCATGCGGATTGCCGGGCCTTCAACCCTGGAGGTATCGATGTCGTTCCAGGTCGTTATCTGGGCGGTATTTGGCGGTATCGTAACAATATATGGCCCGATCGGAGCGGTGTTTATTCTATATCCTTTACTCGAGTTTTTCCGCTTTTGGCCGGAGTACCGTACACTCATGTTTGCGATCGTCATATTATTAATTTTGCTTTACATGCCGGAGGGATTGCTTCCGTGGATACGCGATAAAATCGAAACTGAATGCCCCCGGTGCAAAATCAGAAATATCGCCACCCGCAAAACGTGCCGCATTTGTTCGGCCGAGATCGAATAACAAGAATGAAGAATTCTTGGCCACTGCAAATAAACTGTGAGGTTAACAATGGATCCCAAAGAAGTCTATATGTCTAAACCCTGGTTAAAGTACTATCCCGAGGGTGTTCCCCATGAGATCGATGTTCCTGAAACGACCGTACCGGATATTTTTGACAAAATGGCAGATAAGTATAGCAGAAAAGTCGCTCTGATTTTTTACGGCAAAAAGATCCATTACGGCAAGCTGAAAGAACTGACCAATCGCTTTGCAGCAGCTCTGGATGGTCTCGGCGTGGCCAAAGGAGATACGGTGGCGCTATATTTGCTCAATTCTCCCCAATATGTCATTGCCTATCTGGGTGCCCTGAAGGTGGGCGCCAAAGTAACGCCGATCAGCCCGGTTTACACCAGCAAGGAGGTCAAACATCAGCTTGAGGACAGTGAAGCCAGGGCCATCGTCTGTGAAGATATCCTGTATGATAATGTGGAGAAAGCAGACGTTTCACTGAATAATATCATTCTTTCCAGTATCGGAGATTATCTGCCCCCCCTTAAAAGAATGTTTGGCAGAAGCGCATTGGGCAAAGCCTATGGTGAGATGCAGGTGCCCTCACCTCAAACTATTGAACAGGCCGGCCTGCATTTATTCAAAAATTTAATTGAACACTATGCGCCCCAAGAACCCCGGGTAACCATTGACCCCAAAACGGACATCGCAGCGCTGCCTTATACCGGCGGGACCACCGGACTGCCCAAAGCAGCGGTATTGACCCATTACAATATGGTCTCACTGCAGGCGCAAGTCAGCACCCTCTGGCCCTTTTTGGAAGAGGGCAATGAGGTCGATATCGCCTTTCTACCGTTTTTCCACATTTACGGCCAGGTAGTGCTGATGCTCAACGGCCTGGCCCAGGGTCACACGCTGGTATTATTCACCACTCCGGACATCGACAGTATCCTGACAGCCATCGAACGTTATAAAGCCTCGACTTTTCTGGGCGTCCCGACGTTGTATGAGTATCTTAAAGAATATGACAAAACGGATCGGGTCAACTGGAAGCGGCTCAAACTCATTGTCTGCGGGGCGGACACCCTGCATGAATCCACTTTAAAAGATTGGGAGCGCCGGACAGGCACCCGGATTTTGGAGGGCTACGGAATGACTGAAACAACCGCCGTCAGCCACACCAGTCCCTACAATAGACCCAAGGCGGGTTCCTTCGGGGTTCCCCTGCCCGGAGTCAGCGCTGCAATTATTGATGTCGAGGGTATAGAATTTAAGCCTGTTGGCGAAGACGGTGAACTGATCCTGCACGGTCCGAATATTATGCAGGGCTACTGGAAGCGGCCGGAGGCCGATGCCGAATCATTTGTTGAGATTGATGGAAAACAGTGGCTCAGAACCGGTGATCTGGTTCGTATGGATGAGGAGGGATATTTCTACTTCTTTGATCGCAAAAGAGACCTGATCAAATATAAAGGCTATTCTGTATTTGCACGGCATGTGGAAGAAGTTCTTTACAAGCATCCGCAGATAAAAGCCGCCGGTGTCGTCGGTGTACCGGATCCGGCTGTGGGACAGCAAATTAAAGCGTACGTGGTTTTGCAGAGCGAAGCCCGCGGCAAGATTTCCGAGGAAGAAATTATAGAATTTTGCCGCCAGAACCTGGCGCACTATAAAGTGCCTAAAATTATTGAGCTTCGAGGTGAGCTGCCGAAAACCGATGTGGGCAAAATATCGCGGCGGGAACTGAGGGAAGAGGCGGAGGAAGCCTGATATGAACCAGCCGTTTTTGGAAGCTGAAGAACTGACCAAGGAATTCGGCGGCCTGCGAGCAGTCAATAGTGCAAGCTTTTGTGTTGATCGCCATGAAATTTTAGGATTGATCGGCCCTAACGGTGCGGGCAAAACAACCCTGCTGCGTCTGATCACAGGGATTTTGAAATCCGATGAAGGCAGTGTTCGTTTCAAAGGCAAAGAAATTGTTGGCCTTAAGACATGGGATATCGTCAATCTGGGAATTGCCTGTACATTTCAAAACATGCGGCCATTCCGCCGCCTGCCGATTATTGCCAATGTCATGGTCTCCTGTCTGTGTCCCCGGGCCATGAAACGCGGTGAGTGGGTTAAACGCGTAGAAGCCAAGGCCATGGATGCACTGGAGTTTGCGGGCATATCCGATATGGCGTTGGAGAAAGCCTCCACCCTTTCCCAGGGCGATCTGAAACGGCTGGAGGTGGCCCGGGCCATTGCCACCGAGCCCGATTTGCTCCTGTTGGATGAACCTTTCGGCGGCCTAAGCCCGGCAGAGACGGAATTGATGGCCAAGTCCATCAAACGCTTGCACAAAGGCGGCCGCTTTGGTCGCTTGCACAGCGAAGGGCCGGCCATGATTATTGTCGAGCACAAGCTGCAGCAGTTGATGAAAATCGTTGATCGGATTATTGTGCTTAACTTCGGTACCATCATCGCCGCTGGAGCGCCGCAGGAAGTTGTCAACAACCCGCAGGTCATCGAGGCCTATCTCGGCAAAGGGGGTATTTAGATTTGCTGCTTGAAGTCGCCAATTTGACGGTTCGTTATGATAAAGCGGTGTTGATTAACAATCTGAGTATGGGGGTTGATGAAGGTGAACTCGTCAGTCTGGTAGGACCCAACGGCGCCGGAAAATCCACTTTGCTCAGAGCCATCACCGGCCTGGTAAACTGGGAAAAGGAGATCACCCGTCGATCTACCAGAGAAGACGTCTCCATCGAAGGGACCATCAGCTTTATGGGTGAAAGGATCGATAAGATCCCGGCCCACAAAATTGTAAAAAAAGGACTGATTCATTGCCCTGAACGCCGACGCCCGTTTCGCGAGATGTCGGTTCTGGATAATCTCTATGCCGGCGCTTATCTGGATAAAGACGACAGCCGGATTCAGGAAAACCTGGAAAGCGTCTACCAGTTGTTTCCGGACTTGAAGGTGCGGTCGAAACAAATCTCGGGGACACTATCCGGCGGTGAGCAGCAAATGCTCGCCATCGGCAGAGCATTGATGTCTGGACCCAAACTTTTGTGTATCGATGAACCGTCCACCGGACTCGCCCCTATTCTGCGGGCAGAGGTATTTGAAAAAATTTCTGAAATCCAAAATCTGGGAATCACGATCCTGCTGGTGGAACAGGAGGTCAGCACGGTCTTTAAAATGGCTTCCCGTAATTATGTCCTTTCTTCCGGCAAGATTATTGCCGAAGGAACGGGGGAACAATTGCTGCAAGATGAGGTCCTGCGTAAAACCTACCTGGGTCTTTAGAACCTATCTCAAAAATGCATTTAACACCCGATGGTAAAGTTTTAAGCCTATAAAAAGTGCTTCCAACAACAAATGAGCTAAAATTAAAAATGATCTAAAATGCCTAAAGTTATGGTTTCGCTCGCGCAGCGCAGGCAATTCGCCTCGTGGCGCTCCATCTTTTATTATAAAAATGATCGTTCGACCCAGTCGTTAGACCCTGTCGTTAGACCCTGTCGTTAGACCCTGAGGCTCTCGAAGGGAGGCTCTCGAAGGGAGGCTCTCGAAGGGAGGCTCTCGAAGGGAGGCTCTCGACGGGTGGAAATCCTTAACTTTAGGCATTTTAGATCATTTTAGGCATTTTAGGCATTTCTAACTTTAGAGCACCTTTGGAACTTTTTTTCTCTGGCTTCGAAGATGTTTAAGGTTAGGTTATAAATAAAAAGATTCGCCTATCCGAATATTGATAAATGCTCAAAACCGTTGGAGGAAAGCAATGCAGGTAACAAAAGTACTAGTCGTTGGTTCCGGCTTAATGGGAAGCGGTATTGCCCAGGTGTGCGCCCAGGCAGGT
>JAQYWI010000237.1 GCA_030145015.1 Desulfobacterales bacterium | reverse complement strand
GGGGCGACATCCATCTTTTTAAAGATGGTGTCCGCTGGATCGAGGAAAAAACGGAAAAGCAGGTTTTCGGCGTCCTTCCCTGGTATAACCATATCCGCATAGAACCCGAAGATTCAGTCGTCATTGAAAATCCCAAAAAAGTAAACGTTAAAAACCATCAAAACCCGGCGGTTGCAGTCATACGCCTGCCGCATATTTCAAACTTTACCGATTTTGATCCCCTGCTGGCTTTAGATCATCTGGATGTATATTTCCTTGAAAAGATTCAGACCCTCTCCGCTTTTAAAGCCGCTATCCTGCCCGGTTCTAAAAACACCCGCTTTGATCTAAATTGGATCCAAGCTGCGGGTTGGAGCGAAGCGCTGTCCGAATATTTGAATTGCGGCGGTCATGTGCTGGGTATTTGCGGCGGGTATCAGATGATGGGAAAGACCGTGCATGATCCGACCGGCCTGGAAGGCCAACCCGGCTCCAGCGAGGGCCTTGGCTTGTTGCCAATTGAAACAACATTGAAAGCACCCAAGACGACCATCTTGACAACGTTTTCCTGGAGCGGCCGCATGGGTTCAGGCTACGAAATTCATATGGGTCAAACCATCAGGGCTGGCGGAACCCCTCTGTTTAAGATTACGGAGCGCAATCATATACCGTGCCGGGAGGAGGAGGGTTGCGTTTCCAGTGATTCAAAAATTATGGGCACCTATATTCACGGTCTGTTTGACAACCCGGGGATCTTGAAATTCTGGTTAAACCATATCGGTTTAAACGGCATCGAAGTATCCGATGTCGGCGGAATAAAAGCCCGCAACCGGGAATATGATCTGCTGGCCGAGCATTTTGAAAAACACGTCGATGTGGAAAGTATAGTAAAACTGGTGCCAATCAGGAGATAAAGATAATACCTGAAAATCTGAAAAGGAATTGAGAAGGTGACGGAAATCACTTTTATTATCGGCGGTTGCAGAAGCGGCAAAAGCACACTTGCTTTGCAAACAGCCGAAAAGACACCTGGCAGCAGGAAAATTTTTATCGCTACCTGCGTCCCGCAGGATGATGAAATGAAGCAGCGGGTTGCAAGACATCAAAGGGAGCGCAGCCAAAACTGGGTAGCGCTTGAAGCGCCCCTGAATCTGCCGGAGGCCATTCTGCAAAACAGCCCCGGGGCGGATGTTATTCTGATAGACTGTCTGACCCTGTGGGTGAGTAATCTTCTGATGAAAACCGACGATCAAAAAAAATTAACGGAGATAATTTCCCGATTAATAGATGCCCTTGAGAAAGCCACCTGCCCCATTGTTTTGGTCTCCAATGAGGTCGGAGCCGGCATCGTTCCGGAGAACAAGCTCGCCCGGCAATATAGAGATATCATTGGACTGGCCAACCAGGCCGTGGCAAAAACCGCCGGTAAAGTGATCTGGATGGTTGCCGGAATCCCGGTAATCGTTAAAGGATAGGGCTGTGTGCTGAGGACTGAGGTCTGAGGTATATCGAAATAAAAGGGCAAAAAAATGACCGTGCCAGCTCATGATGGAAAAGGACCCCTCTTCGCTCTGGCGAGCTTCGCCGCGGCAGGCAACTCATAGCCCCAGGAGGACCAGTCTTCGCTCTGATGAGCTACGCCTTGGCAAGCGATCCATGGCGGAAAACGACCCACCGTCGCTATAGCTATTGCGGGCACGCAAGTCATGTGGAAATGGTCGGCTGGCAGGCTGGTTTTTTGCCCAGTCCTCAGCCCTCATTACTTATCTATTGACCCTGAACCTTTGAACTTATGCGCAACTTAATCTCAGCTCTACAATTCATCACGATACTTCCATTGGGAAAGGCCCAATCGTTTGATCCGCCCAAAATGGTTCCCTATTTCCCGCTGGTGGGTATTCTACTGGGCCTGCTGGTGGCGGGTTTCGACGCCATCGTCGTCAGATTCTGGACACCACCGGTTGTGGCCCTGCTCGATATCATTTTACTGGCCGTGCTAACCGGCGCCTTTCACCTTGATGGGCTGGGAGATACCGCCGACGGTCTTTTGGGATCGCGTCCCCGGGATAAAGCGCTTGAGATCATGAAAGACAGCCGCATCGGAACCATGGGTTTGGTAGCGATTTTATTCGGACTGGCAATAAAATGGGGCGGTATTGCAAGCCTAAGTTACCACCGCAGTATCTTTTTGATCATTGTTCCGGCCTATGCCAGAGCCGGAATTCTGTTTGGTATGCGCTATTTGCCATACGGCCGACCTGACGGCACCGGCAAACCCTTTTTTCATGAAAAATTATCATGGAAGCACTTCTGGGGTTTGCTCCTGCCCATGGGCTTTTCTTTGCTTTTAGGACTAAAGGCACTCTGGCTGAACCTGGCCTTTGCGATCATCATCGGTTCAATTCTTTTCTTCTATAAAAAGCGGATGGGATGCATCACGGGTGATATGCTGGGCGCCATGACGGAATTAACCGAAGCGGGATTGTTTCTAACGGCTTCTGTCGGAGGATGGTAATGTTACGCGGACACGGTGGCAACCGTATTGAATTGGCGGCGCACCTTTAGCGCTGGCTTATAAATCAGGTTGTTGATTTGCCCGGTTTTCTTGGGCTGGAGCCGCCTGAAGACTTAAACATGGACAAATTGCCCGGCTACAAAAGCATAAAGGCCAACGTAAAGCTTAAAGGAAATGCCGCTGCTGAGGCACTTCAAGAATTACACGAACATGTCATCAATACGTCACCCGTGGACGTAGCCTTAACACGACCGGTAGAGGTTTCAACCTCTTTACAGGTAATATAAGTCCACCCTAATTTATGGTGAAGGCGCTTTTTTTACCCTGAGACAGCGTCGCGTGAATCTATCCTCGTCGCGTAAGCCGATGTATTCAAGTCCGGTGTGACATTCGCAACCATCTAAGAAACTTCATATTGTTATTATCTCAACTTAATTCCGGGTTTCTGAGTCTTTGCTGTAGACTTATCTTTTCCCGCACGCTATCGGGCAGCCTGACCTTTTTGAGAATAATAACTTTAGCGTTGAAGTCTATGCCACTCCGTGGTATATACCCACCCAAAAAAACCGCTTATCATCATTGAAGCCAGAAGGCTGGTATGACGCTGTCAATCGTAGTCATCTATTTATCCGTGTGTATGCTATTGGGATTTGCCGGCAAGTTCCGCACCAAGAACTCCGAAGATTATGCGCTTGCCGGAAGAAAGATGCCGGCGTGGATGGCAACATTGAGTATTGCCGCAACCCTGGTCGGCTCGGGGGTCACGGTGGGCGTCGGGGAACTTGGTTATTCCGTCGGGATCTCAGCTGTTTTATATCCCACTATTCTTGGCACCTGTTTGTTTTTCAGCATGTGGATCGCTGCGGCGCGCTTCCGAAAATCCTTAAAATATACCATCCCCGAATTGCTTGAGGACTACTACGGTTCTAGTGCCAGAATTATTGTCGCCATCATTGGAATAATTATTTTTATCCCCCCAACTGCAGCTCAATTCTTGGTAGCGGGAATGATTTTGTCGACCCTGACAGGAATCTCGCAGGGGGTCGCCATTAGCATCGCCGCATTTGTCATTATTGCGTATGTTATGATCGGGGGGATGTGGGCAATCGGCTACACCGATGCCTTCCAAATGCTCTTCATTTATCTCGGTCTCACCTTGTTGGCGATTTTTTCCATTATAAAATTTGGCGGTTATGGGGCGATACTGGCTCAGCTCCCGGAAGGTCATAGCTCGTGGTCTGCCATAGGACCTATTCGTTTAACCGCATATTTAGGCGTGTTATTGATGTTCGGCTTTATAAGTCAGGCGTGGATCCAAAAGTCCGCAGCTGTTGAAACCCCTGCCAAAGCAAAATGGTCAGGGCTCATCGCCGGACTCCTTATCTTCCCTATCGGCTTTTTAGCGGTGTTTGCCGGGTTGATAGCCCGGATCACGCTTCCGGAAATCAACCCTGCAATGGCAGTCCCTAAAGTCATGCTCACCATATTTCCCCCTGTAATTGGGGGTATATTTCTAGCAGCCGTTATCGCTGCATGTATGTCTTGCGCCGATTCCTGGATCCATTCTTCTGCAACGATATTTGTAAGAGATATATATCAACGCTACATCAACCCCCGGGCTGCTGACCGAAGGGTATTCGGCTATTCCGTGCTTGTTTGTCTTTTGTATGGCGCTTTTGCTTGGTTGCTTGCATTGAAGGCCCGGCAGGAAATTATCATGCTGGTCTTGCTTTTCATTGCCCCCGGAGCGCTTTTCATTGGACCTCTGTTGGCCGCCTGGTTTTCACCGCGTAAGCTGAAAAAGGGAATCGGTTCTGCAATTATCCTCGTGGTGGCAATCTTGGGTATTCTTTTAAGCCTTAAGAGGCCTTTCTTATGGGGTGTGCACCCGGCCTTTTCCACAACAATAATTGCTTACGTCCTCACCGCCCTTGGTTTGTTGCTGCCCTGGACTTCTTATCAATCCCAACTGCCAAAACAAATTGGCAAGCCTACATCCACGGAACCATAAAAAAGCAACAGGATGATAAATTTGTAATCAAAAAAAGGATCCGAAAGGAGGATTTTATGACACCAAAAGAGATTATGCTG
This sequence comes from Desulfobacterales bacterium, assembly GCA_030145015.1. The sequence goes on along the minus strand of JAQYWI010000237.1, from coordinate 2,728 downwards.
AGCGCCTTTGAAGGCGGAAAACCCGAGAGGGTTCCGGTAACCCTTTTCGGTGGCGGCATGTGGAGCATTCATAAATGGGGGTCATCCTTTGAAGCGCTTTCAACAGATGCTGACAAGATGACCCGGATGCTTGTCGATAGTAGTAAAACGCTTCAGTGCGATATTGTTTATGCAGGCTCAGGGTATAACAATTTTCACACGGCCGCCCTTGGCGGCAAGATTAAGTTTCGCGAAGTGGGTGCACCGGACCTTGAGGACCCCATAATAAGTTCGGAAGAAGATCTGGCAAAACTAAATATAGAGGACCTCGATAAGGATGAAACCACAAACACGGTAAAGGAGGCTTTGCGGCGGACCAAGGAAGCAATTGGAGATCAGTTTGTTGTTACCATGACGGCCTGGGGCCCCTTTACGAATGCGGCCCGGCTTTTTGGAGAAGAAGTCATGATGAAAGCAACATATAAAAATCCAGACCTGGTTGAAAAAATCCTTGATTTTGCCACCGAACTGCTCATTCACCTCTACGAACCTGTTGTCAATGATGGAACCCTAGAGGTCATCAGTCTGGCTGATCCCACCGCATCAGGGGATTTAGTATCCAAAAAACAATTTGAACGGTTTGCCGCGCCCTATTTAAAGAAGTTCACGGACTGGGCGAAATCAAAGAATGTCCATACACTCCTACATATTTGCGGTGATACCACCGACCGCATTGAACTGTTCCCCGGAACAGGGGCAAGCTGCATCAGTGTCGATCACAAAACAGATATCGCCAAGGCAAAAGAACTGCTGTACGGCAAGATGTGCTTTGCCGGGAATGTCAATCCTGTCGAGGTCATGCTTCAGGGCAGTGTTGAACTCGTCGAAAGCACCTGCAAACAAATTGTGGGGGCCGCCGGCACGGATGGGGCTTTTGTCCTGATGCCGGGCTGCGATATACCACCCGATGTTCCTTATGAGAACATTACGAAATTCATACAGGTGGCCCAAGAATGCAAACTGTGATCTGTCAAATCCCACCCGGAAAGGAGGTGAAAGAAGCTTACCAGTGACCCGAACTGGGGAGGTAAAAATGGGTATTCTTGAAACCCTTAAATCATTTCCGGCTATGGGGCCGGAAAGCACCGGAAAGGAGAGAATCATGGCTGAGAATTTAACTGCGGAACAAGCTGATAAATATATGGAAGAAAAAATGCTCTTTACCCCCAGAATGTTCAAAGTGATTAACCAGCTGGCTCCTCAATGCGGCAAGACCTTTGCCGATTTCTATAATTCGATCTGGGCGGATGGAAACCTGCCACGGAAAATTAAGGAATTGATTTTTATGGCCGGCGGAGTTGCCTACATGTCACCCAGGTGTATCATTCATGTGGTTCCGGCTGTCAAGGCCGGCGCAACCGTCGGGGAGGTTTTTGAGGCCGCGGCGGTGGGCATGATGCTGGCCGGCTTCGTACCGAACGGCAACGGCATCCCCTATGCGTTTGAGTATGCCGCCAAGTGCGTTGAAATTGCCCAAAAAATGGAAGCGGGCGAAGACTGGGAATACCTGAAACCGCCAAAGTTCGACCATGGCGTTTTCTAAGGCTGGTTCGTTGCAAGTCTTATCAAACAGGTGTGGGCCCATTGTACTTAAGGCCAGTTAGTCAGCCCAGAAACATCGATGGGTGCAGGCCCTATGGCCTGCACCCAGGTTTTTTTTAAGATATAATTTTAATCGATTTTTTCGATTGCCGGGCAGTCTATGTTAAATGTGACTTCGAGGGGTAAGCGGCTTTGCGCCAAATCCAAAACGTGATATACCACAGCCAGAGTTTTTAAGGATAATTTCGATCAGCAGCAGGGGGGGGGGCTTTCTTGGCATTGACAACTACCACCAATCTTAATTCTCAAGGCGGATCGATCAATTTAATTTTTAAAGGAAAGGGGCGATATGACAACCACGAAAGACTCTAATTTAGAAGAGTCAAATTCTAAGGATCCGCAAAAGCATTTTATTGTTTTATGCACTGCGGGGTTCGAAAGAAGTGCCAGCGCCCGTTCGGCCTTGATGTTTGCCACGCTGGCTGCCGCCGCCAGTCTTAAAACGATACTTTTTTGCGTCCAGAATGCGGTTGATATCATGGTAAAAGGGAGTATCGAAAAAAATGAAAAGCCTGTGCCCGGAGTTCCTACGCTTGCCCTGAGACTTCAGGAAGCATTGGAGATGGGTGTTGAGATTCAGTGCTGTACCCAGACAATGGCCAACAAAAAAATAGCAGAAGCTGATTTGCTTCCTGAGGTAAAGGCAGCGGGGGCGATGAACTTAATCGTACTTGCTACCGAGGCGCATGCAACGCTCAGTTTTTAAAGTCGTTGACGGATGCTTCGAGGTTTGAGTATAAGGTATCGCTTAAACGCTTTACATGCGGAGGCTATACATGTTTACATTTGAAACCGAACAAAAAGTTTGTGAAGTCGGAGGCGTGAAGTTTGGCGGGCAACCCGGAGACTACCCTACGGTTATCTGTTCTTCTATTTTCCAGAAAGGCGACCGGATTTTTAAGGGCAAGCGCAAGGAAGGATTTGATGAGGGGCGGGCCGCCGCGCTTCTCAGGACCCAGGATAAACTTTCTGCTGAGACGGGTGTTCCCGGCATGGCTGACATTGTTGCCAACACCGGCCAGGAATTCAAAGCGTTCATTGATTTCTTAACATCGGTGACCGAGATGCCCTTTTGTATCGATGCCTG
>JAQYWI010000426.1 GCA_030145015.1 Desulfobacterales bacterium | reverse complement strand
GCCGAAGCATTGTCTCGGCTTTACGAATTGTACTATGAGCGAATCTTCCGCTTCTGTGTACATCGGCTCTTTAACAAAGAAATTGCAGAGGACGTAACTTCAACGGTCTTCCTTGAAGTGGCCCGCGGGATTCGCACTTTCAAAGGCCGGACCGTGCAGGATTTTCGAAACTGGCTGTATGCCATAGCGGCCAACCAGGCGTACGCATATATAAGAAAAGCGTCGCGACGCAAAAAGCTGCTCGCGGAAGCAGCCGGCTCAATGACAACTTCTGCTACTGACAGCACTGATAATTCACCGGATTGGCCAAGGCTTTATGAGGCCATCCTGAAATTAAAGCCCCAGCACCAGACCATTGTCACGTTAAGGTTCTTTGAAAACCTCAAATACGAACAGATAGCTCAGATTTTAGATATTAAAGAAGCAACTTTGCGCGTCAGGTTGCACAGAATACTTAACGAATTGCGAAACAATTTACAAAGTGTGTTAGAAAGGCAGACATAAAATGTTTAAAGACGAATCCGAGTTCAAGAAAGTCATCGATGGATTAAATATAGATACCGGGCCGGATCCGAAGCATCGTGAAGAGCTGCGCCGGGAGGTGCTCTCTGTCTTTAACAAAACTGCACAGCAATCACAAAAACGAACAACGCCACTTGGCGTTTTAAGGAGAAAAATTATGAAAAGTCCAGTTACAAAAATAGCAGCCGCTGCGGTGATCATCATCACCGGAATACTGGCAGTCAATTTATTCGATCAATCGGTACCTACGGCTTATGCCATCGAGCAGACCGTTGAGGCCAGTCGTAACCTGCGTTTCATTCATCTCAAAAATGAATCCGCCGGCACAGGTGGCAAAGGCGTGGATGAGATGTGGGCGGCGTTTGATGCGGAGGGAAACCTTCAGCGCTTGCGTATGAATTTCCCCAATCCAGCGGACGGCCCCAAAGATGTGATTTGGCAGGAAGGAAAAGCCGCAGTTTGGTTTAAGGCAAAACAAAGGACTGCCGTGGTCAGAGAGAAAAATATGTTGGCTCGACTGAAAATGTCATATAGAGACTTCGATCCCAAGGTTTTGGGCGAAGAGCTGTGCCGGATTCAGGCCCAGGATGCGAACCAGATAACGATCAAAGAATCTCATTCCGACGATGATCCGATCACGATTACAGAGACGCGTAACGGTGTTCGCACGATATACAAAGTGGATCCGAAAACCAAACTCCTGCTACAGTATGAAAACTATGTCCTCAAGAACGGCGACTACAAGTTTGCGGGTCGCACCCTATACCTTGATTACAATCAACCCATTGATCCCTCCATTTTTATCTTCGATTTGCCCACCCAGGACGTCGGTATGGCGAAGGGCGCATTGAGCGACGAACAGATTGCCGTAGAGCTTACTCGGCAGTTCATTCATGCCCTGATCGATGAGGACTATGACAAAATTGAGAAGCTCCTCGCCTACCCGCCAGGCGCGTGGGCCGAGCAACGGCAGCGGTTTGCCGAAATGTTTGCCGAAGTTAAGTTGATACGCCTAGTTTCCATTGGTAAGCCAGAATCCCAGCCGGAGAGGGGCGGCCTTCGTGTACCCTGCCAGGTTGAAATCGAAAAGGACGGTAAATCAACCATCCAGCCGATTGCACCCTGCACCCAACAGCTATATGGTCAACCGGAGCGCTGGCAGGTGATTAGTGTTTTCTGAAGCAGACTATCTGAGGTATTCTCATCACTGCTATGCAAAAAGGCCGGACAACAGCGTCCGGCCTTTCTTATGCGCTTTTGTGGGCTGATTCCTCTAATTTCCCTCACTATTTTCATTTTTTTATGTCGCAAAATGGGCTAATCCCACACTATATAGCGAGAACACGGATACTTAATAATTTTTTGAGGTGCTGATATGTCTGAGAATGATACATACTATATTGAGCGTTGCCTGGATGGCCATCCGGATGATTTTCGCTATATAGTGCGGCGCTATCAGGCGGTTTTGCTGGCCCATCTGGCCGGTAAATTGGGCAACAAGGATA
>JAQYWI010000425.1 GCA_030145015.1 Desulfobacterales bacterium | reverse complement strand
TGTCAGCATAAACACTATGCGGAACGAATTTTCAAGATAAATTCTTCAGTAAAGCATAACTGAAAAGGTAACATGCCTGTGCTAAAGTTACCATTGTTTTGTGCTTGACATAACTGTACCATAAAACTATCTTTTTTAGGAATAACCGTAAGAGAAAAAATCAAGAGATCGGGTTGTTACTGTGAATTTAAGAGATATCGGTGAATTTGGTTTTATTAAAAGAATCAGCCGGGGGTGTTTAATCCGTCCTCAAAATATTATTAAAGCCATCGGCGATGATGCCGCTGCCTTCATTCCCACACCCCACGAAGTTATGCTTGTCACCACGGATTTGCTTGTTGAACGGATCCATTTTTTCAGAAATACAACTTCCGGATTTAACTTGGGCTATAAAGCGCTATCCGTGAACCTGAGTGATATTGCCGCAATGGGTGGAATCGGTCGTGAAGTATTCATCAGTATCGGCGTACCCGAAAACTGCTCTGTGGATTTTCTTGAAGATCTGTATAACGGAATGAAAAGACTGGCTACCGAATTCAGCCTTAATATTCTGGGGGGTGACACGACCCGTTCAAAAACTGATTTAATCATAAATATCCTGGTGTTGGGATCTGCATTTGAAAAAGAAATATTGTACCGTAATACCGCTCAACCGGGTGATATAATTTGTTCAACCGGTTTTTTAGGAGACAGCCGGGCCGGATTGCATCTGATAACAAATAATATGAAAGCGAATTCCAAGGAATTCAAGGCGCTGCGTGACGCCCACATCATACCCAAACCCTATCTTCGGGAAGGTCGATTTCTTGCACGCCAGGGCGGCGTTCATGCAATGATTGATGTCAGTGACGGGCTCAGCTCCGATATGGCACACATCGCCGAGCAGAGCAACGTGGGTGTCCGTCTGTATTCCGAAAAAATACCCGTTTCCAAGAATCTGAAAAAGTTTTGCGATCGGTTTGATTTTGATCCTGTTGAATATGCCCTTGCCGGCGGTGAGGATTATACCCTGTTGTGCACCGTATCACCGGATAAAGTGGATCATATTGCGGCTAATTATCTGAAGAGGTTTCGGAACCCGCTTTATCGGATCGGCGAAATAACCGATTCAGGGAAGATGGAACTGATTCTTTGGAACGGTCAGGTCAGATCCTTTACACCATCGGGCTGGGACCACTTTAAAACCCAATGAATTTGACTATGCGCTCAACCGATCCTTAGGCAAAAGGGGGCGTTTTTCAAAGGTCTCTATCATTTTACGGCTGAAACCATTCCAGCTTTTATAAATTCACGGTTCAATCGGGCAATGTTGGATATGGAAATTTCCTTGGGGCATTCCGCTTCACATTCTCGTTCATTGCTGCAGTTGCCGAAACAAAGCTCATCCATTTTTCTGACCATGGCCAGTGCACGATTCGCGGCTTCAGGTTTTCCCTGGGGCAAAAGGGCCAGCTGAGAAATCTTGGCCCCTGTAAAAAGCATGGCAGACGCATTGGGACAGGCGGCAACACATGCGCCGCATCCGATACAGGCAGCGGCATCCATGGCCAGTTCGGCGATTTCCTGTGCAATGAGTATGCTGTTGGCATCCGGAGCGCCTCCGGTGTTTACGGAAATATACCCCCCGGCAAGAATGATCTGATCAAAGGCACTGCGATCCACCACGAGATCCTTTACGATGGGAAACGCCTTGGCACGCCACGGCTCTATCACAATGGTGTCTCCGTTTGAAAAATGCCTCATATGAAGCTGGCAAAGGGTGGTCCCTTTTTCCGGGCCGTGGGAACGGCCGTTGATCACGGCGCCGCACATTCCGCAGATCCCTTCCCGGCAGTCATGATCGAATGCAATGGGATCTTTGCCGTCCAGAGTCAGCTGTTCGTTAACAACGTCGATCATTTCTAAAAAGGACATATCCGTTGAAATATCCGTCGCAGGATAGGTTTCAAAACCGCCGTTCACATGGGACCCTTTCTGTCGCCAGACTTGTAACGTTATATTTATGGGTTTGGTCACTTGTAACTCCT
>JAQYWI010000066.1 GCA_030145015.1 Desulfobacterales bacterium | reverse complement strand
AAGCAGATCTATTCATGCCTCTTGATGCATTCAAGCAACGCATGCAGACAATGGCCAAACGGGTCAAGGCTCAAACGCTCGCCGAAGGCTTTGAGGAGATACAAATACCGGGGGAACCCGAGCAGCGAACGGAAACAGCGCGTCTTAAAAATGGAATCCCGTTAACGCCCGATGTGATCGCGGCATTGAAATCAGAGGCCGATCTTGCGGGTTTATCCTTTCCGGCGCTCTGAGGGAAAGATTTTGGTCCATCAACCCAGCGGCCAGGGCAGTTTAACAACACCTTCCGGCCAATCCATATAGAGCAGTTTGGAGACAAGCGCCAGAAATCCCAGACCGGCCAGACCCGCCACAATCGCCCAGTGCCATTTAGTCCTGGTAACATAGCGGTATAAAATAATGATAAACAGGGTGATACTCAGTGGATATCCAATCAGCCATACAAGGGCGTAAAGAACGATAATCACCACGATAAAAACAGAGAATCTTCGCAAAACTTCCGACATGGCGAAATCACCCCATTCGGAATCAAGATCGGCGGCTCCGGTCGATTCGGTTTTGGGGCCTCTGCGAAAAGTCTTGATTTCCTGAATAAGGTTAATGATGGCCAGGACACAGAGCACCAGGCTGATATATAGCGGAAAGATTTTTGCCAGATAGGCGTAAGATAATGATTCGTATATGCCGTATCCAAAGGCAAGCATAACGAAGGCTGAGAAAATTAATCCCAGATAGTGAAATTTACTTTCCATTACCCTCTCCCGAAGCCTTAGTTTTAAAAGACTTTCTGGCCTGATAGAATACCCCCATGACCAGCGAACCGATGATAATGGCGGCCAGAACGATCACACCGGTCCGTGTGAGCCATTCAAAACCATAACGTTGCACGGAAATAAAAAGGTAGGTTTCGAGGTTGTCCGAAAGTACATATCCGATCAAAGCCGCCGGCCGGGGCCAGCCGTATTGCTTCATCACCCATCCTAAAATCCCCATGAGCAGAAGTGCAATCAGGTCCCCCCAGCTACGGGTCGCCTGATAGCAGGCAAAAGTGATGATCAATACCATAAACGGCGCCAGATAGCTGAAGGGAATGATGGTCAAACGCGTAATCGGTTTGGACAGGGCGATGCTGAGGATCGCCCCGAACACGTTGGCCAGCGCCAGGCTCCAGATGGCGGTGTACATCAGATCGACATGTTCCGTCACCATGGAAGGCCCGGGCTGAATGCCCAGAATCAGCAACCCTCCCAGAAATACGGCCATGGACCCCGAACCGGGGATGCCGAACAAAAAGGTGGGGATCAAACCGCCGCCTTCTTTGGCGTTATTGGCACTCTCCGGTGCAATGACGCCCCGGATGTCGCCCTTGCCGAAGTTCTCACGATCCCTGGAGGTCTGGATAATATGGCCGTAAGCGATCCAGTCCACTACCGAGCCACCGAGCCCGGGTAGAAAACCGACGACGACGCCGATGACACTGCAGCGCAGGACGATGAATTTGTGTCTCAGGGTGTCTTTGACCCCGTCCAGCCAGCCTTTGCCGAGGGTGGGCACTTCGGAGATGGAACGACCCTTAATCAGCAAATCCACAATTTCGGGAAAAGCAAACAACCCTAAACCGACCACCACAAGCGGAACCCCGTCCATCAGGTAATCAATCCCGAAAGTATAACGATATTCCGGCACCGCCGGGGCATCCCCCAGGGCGCCGATCATCACGCCGATGCCGGCCGCCAGGATGCCTTTGATCGGTTTGTTGCCCGACAGCACCCCCACCATGGACATCCCCAGCAGGGCCAGCATAAAAAGCTCCGGCGACCCAAACGCCAGAACGATGGGGCGGGCAATCGGGATGATAAGGGTCAGCACCAAGGCCCCGAACAGCCCGCCGATCAAGGAGGCCGTAAAGGCGGCGCCCAGTGCCCGCGCCGCCTCTCCTTTTTTGGCCAGCGGATAGCCGTCCATGATGGTCGCCTGGGATGCCGAAGAGCCCGGGATGCCCATCATCACCGACGGAAACGTATCCGAGGTCGGAATGACGGCCACCATCCCGATCAGCAGCCCAAAGGCGCTGTGGGGATCCATACCGTAAATGACCGGCAGCAAAATGGTCATCCCGACAATACCGCCCAAACCGGGAAGTATACCGATGGACAGACCCATGACAACGCCGCAGATAAGCATCAACAGGTGCGCTGGCTGCAAAACGACAGCCAAAGACTGAAGGACGACCTCCAAAATAAGGCTCCCTTACAAATTATCTGACTTTAACGTTATATTTGGTTTCGATCCAATTGATGAGCCAGCTCCTGTCTTTTTGGGGTACATCCAGTACCTGCTGGAATCCCGCCACGGCATCTTTTCCGGCCAGCTGCGGGTAACCGCCAAGACTCTTTTTGACGACTTCCTTGAATTCCGGATCGGCAATCACCTTGGCCGCCGCGTCTCTATATGTCGCAACGATATCCGGTGAGGTTTTTTCCGGCAACCACACGGCTTTCTGCATGCCGAATCCGGCAATGAAGAACGCTTTCCAGGCATTAAATCCCGGTCCGGAAGGTTTCTTGCCGTAAATCATCTCGTAAGCTTCCGGCATGCTGGGTAAATCCGGCTCAACCGGATCGCGAACGATGTTGCCTTTGGTGTCCAGTGCTCCCCAGCTCATCAAAGGGGTGGCCTTGCCCTGCTGGATCAACGGCCGCACGTTTTTAATATAGGCCGGCGTGGTCTGATAATCGATGTTGACCTCGCCCTGCTCGAAGGCCACCCGGCCGGGGCCGCGCCCCTTGTAGCCGAAAACGGCTTTGACATTCAGGCCCAGCATATCAAATGCCAACAGCGGGATAATATCCAGCGAAGTTGCCCCCTGAGAGGCATATTGCAAGGGTTTTTTGAAACCTTTGAGATCCTTGACCGATTTTACGCCCAGATCCGGGTTAATGTAACACACACCGCCCACGGGCGTGGCAAATACGATTTGATATTTTGAGAAGTCGTATTTGACCTTGGGATTTTCCAGAAGATAAGGAAAGGATGTTGAACCCGATGAGCCGAACACGGTCAGTCCGTTCGGTTTGGCCCGCGTGTGAAAATAGTTACCGCCGATGATGCTGCCGCCCCCGGGCATATTTTTAACCACGACAATCGGATTTCCCGGAAGATACTTTTGCAGAAACGGAGAATAGAGCCTGGCCCAGACATCGCTGCCGCCACCCACGTTAAACGGAATAATCCATTTGATGGTTTTACCCGAAAAATCAGCACCCTCAACCATAGGTACCATTGTCATGGATACGACCAGAAAAGAAACGATACCAATAAATAGCAGATATTTACGCATGTCGGCCTCCTTTTGGCTTATGACACCATTATTGCGCGTCATTCGTTGTCGAGATGAGCGCAGGATAAAACGAGCGCCATCCGGTACTATTTTTTCGCATAAAAGGTGATGGTTGCCTCCGCCAAGACATTGTAATCGACATCGGCAGCTTTAACAGTATAGCTCCCTGCTTTTATTAATTTTTTGTCAACAAATCGACCACACTTCCAGGTTGTCGCCCAGGTGCCGGTTTTATCGGCAACCGGTTGCGGATCTACCGCAAAACCAATATCCGACGTAACCCCATCGACATCTATGAAAAGAAGCGCCACCTCTTGGTCCGGCATAAAATTTACACCCTTGAGATCGACAGTCGCTTTTTTACTGAGCTCCACCTCCGGTGTAACGACCACAAGTTGTGGGGCAGATTTACTCCCCGCCGAACCAAAAGTGGTGCATACCACTAAGCCGACAATCAAAACCATTGCTGCCATTCTCACGCATAGCTTTTTCATATTACCCTCCTTTCGTAGTAAACACATCATATTCTTAAAACCACGGACAAATTGTGTAAATCCTACATTATTCATCCGCCCCAGGGCGTATCAATTTCGTTACCGTGTTTTCCATTTTTGCATATGACAGTCAGTGCAAGCCATCACCAACTTGTCACATTTTACAGATTTAGCAAATAATTTTAATGACATATTCGCGTTAAGGTCCACCGCGCGACTGTTCGACCGCATTTCGAACCAGAGCAGCGTAACGATAGACAGCATGCACGAATTTACCATAAGGCATCGTGATGAAAAGACCGGCCACCACACCAAGGTGAGCGGCAAGCAAGGTCCCCATGGCCGGTGTCTCCCTCAAAATCAGCAGCAGCAATCCCGTAAGACTGGCGAAAAACAGCAGCACCTGAAAAGCGACGTCCATACCCAATGCGCGGTGCGTCGCAGGCGCGGTATCCATTTTGCGTTTGAGAAAAAGCAGCCCTCCCGTTCCGAACAGCAACGCCAGGCCGCCAACGGTTCCCAGCATGACGGGCCAGCTCAGGATCGGATAAGGTGCGCTCAGGTGCAGGAAGTGGTCGTAAATAGCGGCGATGGCCGTAGAGGCAAAACAAAGCAGGAAGCCGTAAAATACACAATGATGGAGCCATCGTCTAATCATGCTGAACCGATCGTCCGGATAGTTGCACCCGTGACCGCCCCCATCCAGATATTTGAGCTGCAAGACATCCTTGATCGCCTGCGAGTTCGCACGAGGATCGATTAGCTCACCCAGCTGACCACCTGTTTCATACCAAAAATTTATTACCCCCATCAAGAGATTTATAAAAATATATATCGCCAGAGCCGAAAAAGGTATGACCATAAACCAGTAGGGTATTACTTTGTAGAATGCATTCTCACCGAGGTGCGTCGCGAAAACCACGGATGGGGTTTGGAAAAAAAATACCAGCAGCAGCAGGATTAGGATGCACAAACTTGAGATCATCGCCACCCACATTCCATTACGTTGAAACATGCCGGACAAAAAACCAGGCCGGGTAAAATTCTGGTATATCTCAAGCCTTAGCTCGGAGAAGGTCTTGGGGATGTTTACGGCGAACTCATGCGGAGGGGCATACTGGCAGGCATAATAACACCCGCGGCAATTGTGGCAGAGATTCGCCAGGTACTTCAAATCCTGCTCGGAGAAGGTTCGGCGCAACTCCATAGCCGGGTAAACCGCGCAGAATCCCTCACAATAGCGGCAGGCATTACAGATCGTCATCATTCGTTCGGCCTCATTCAGCAGATCCGTCGATGGCAAAACGTGCAGCCTCCTTTCCGGCGATACGGCCAAAAACGGTGCCGATCGTCAGCCCGAATCCGGCCAGGTATCCTTGACCCAGAATATTGCCGGCCATGATCTCGCCGGCCGCAAAGATGTTCGGCGCGGTGCGGTCGTCCTGCATGACCACCTGCGCCTTCTCATTGATGGTGATGCCGAGGTAAGTAAAGGTGATCCCGGGCCGGAGCGGATACCCGTAAAATGGAGGGGTATCCAAAGGTCGCGCCCAATGACTCTTGGGCGGCTCCAGCCCCTTGGTCGCACAGTCATCTAAAATAGATGGATCGAACGTACCGGGTTGTACCGACTTATTGAACGCGGCCACGACCGCTTCAAGCGCGGAAGGGTCGAGCTCCAACTTGGTGGCCAGCTCACCGATCGTATTGGCCTCAATCGGCGGAAAAACCGAAGGCATAAACTGGTCGATCGACTTTGAATCGATAATCGAATAGGCAATCTGGTCGGGTTGCCGTGCAACCAACCGGCCCCAGATGGCGTATCGTTTGGGCCAGAAGTCCTCACCTTCATCGTAGAAACGCCGGGCGTGCTTGTTGACGACGATTCCAAAGGAAACACAGTCTAATCGCGTGACAATCCCCCCATCGTATTTCGGTGCCCGCGCGTCGATCGCCACCGCATGGCACTGCCGCGGGTCGCCTACGGGCCTGGCGCCACGGTCGAGCAGCACCCGCAACGGCCGTCCCTTGTCGTAAGGACTGCCGCGGATGAGAAAGTTGTCCGCGGTTTCTCCCCAGCATTCCTTCAGCCAGGTGGGATTCGCCTGAAATCCACCGGAAGCCACAACCACACTTTTGGCCCGCACTTTCTGGGGAACGCCCTGGAACTCAAAAATCGCCGCCTCGAATTTGCCGTCGCGTATTTCAAGATCGCGGACATCGGCCTCGTACATTATCCCGACACCCAGCTTGCCGGCTGCGGCGTAGTATGCATTCATCAAAGCCTTGCCCCCGCCAAGGAAATGGGCATTGGTTCGTGCCAGATGGAGTGTGCCCCGCAGCGGCGGTTGAAAATGACAGCCGTGGGCATTCATCCATCGGCCTAAATCCGCCGATTCGCGAATCGTCAAGCGGGCAAGTTGCGTATTCGTTTTTCCGCCGGTCACCTGGAGCAAATCGTCCCAGAACTCATCTTCGAGATAGGGTCCCGTCAGGCAGTCATTGCCGCGATGGTGCACATAACGGATGTTGCGCGTGTGCCGGCTGTTACCGCCCCGGAAATCTTGGGGCGCGCTTTCAAGCACCAGGACCCTGGCACCGGCTTCCCGCGCGGTCATTGCCGCACAGAGCGCGGCATTGCCGCCGCCAACGACCAGAACGTCTGTTTTTATTTGTTCAATATTTGGCATTGCTTTCTCAGCAGCAGGAGAATGATTTTAACTTATACAGGAATTCGGATATGCCGCAATAAAAAAGAAAGGATATTGATTTCAGGTGTCCAAGTTTTGTATGTTCAATTTGTTTGATCATTTTTAAAAATTATGAAACGGTTTGTTTTCGATCTGTTTCTATCCTAAAATTTTGACTAAATTAAATGGGGAGATCTGAACATGCAAAATCGGATACCGGCGGTTTTAATGCGGGGCGGCACCAGCAAAGGACTTTTTTTCCATGCCAATCACCTTCCCTCTGATCCAGGAGCGCGTGATGCCGTGCTTCTAGCGGCTTACGGCAGCCCGGATCCGAACCGGCGTCAGATAGATGGGGTCGGCGGGGCGGTATCGACCACCAGCAAGGTCGCCATTATCAGTCCATCCGCATCGCCCGACTATGATGTCGTTTACAATTTCGGTCAGGTTTCAATTGACCGTCCGCTGGTGGATTTCAAGGGTAACTGTGGTAACATGTCTTCCGCTGTCGGACCCTTTGCCGTGGATGAAGGTTTGATTGCGGCAACTGAACCCGTCACCCGTGTCCGAATCCATCAGATCAATACCGACAAACTGATCGTTGCCGAAGTACCGGTCAAAGATGGACGCTTCGATGAAGCGGGGGACTATGAAATTTCCGGTGTCCCCGGTAGCGGTAGCAAAATCATCCTGCGTTTTTCCGATCCGGGCGGATCGCTGACGGGAAAGCTCTTTCCCACCGGAAACGTCAAAGATAATTTGGATGTTGCGGGAATGGGTCATATCGAATTAACCATTATCGATGCGGCCAACCCGGTGGTGTTGGTCCGGGCTGCCGTCCTCGATTTGGAAGGAACAGAGATCGAAAGAATTGACACAGATGAAACCATTAAAGCGCACTTAGAGTCTATCAGGTGCGCAGTGGCTGTTGAAATTGGAATCGCAGAAACCATCGAAGAAGCCACCCAACGTAGCCAGGCTGTTCCCAAAATTGCATGGGTCAGTGCGCCGAAATCATACCAAACCCTGGGCGGCAAAGCCGTCGATGTTGCCGAGGTCGATTTTGTGGCCCGTATAATGTCCATGGGAACCCTGCATAAATCCTTTGCCGTCAGCGGCGCAGTTGCGGCGGCGGGTGCCGCCAGGATTCCCGGAACAGTGGTTCACGATCTGATGTCACCGGAAGCAGGCAAAAAAGAAATCATGCGGCTCGGCCATCCCGGCGGTATCATTGAAATGGGTGCGGTTGTAGAAGAAACCGGGGGCAATTTTAATTACAAGGAGGCGATATTGGGCCGCACGGCAAGGCGTCTCATGGAAGGCTGTGTTCTGGTACCCGAAAAATGCGTCAACAGGGATAGCCGGTAATGCCTGGTCTTCAGAGCAAGATTTTTAATCAAATCGGAAAGGAAAAAATATGAGTTCCAGCCTGGGGTTGCTAGGGTACTTGGGTCTCGGCCTGCTGGGAGGATTGGCGGGTACGAAACTAAAAATACCGGCCGGTGCCCTCATCGGCGCGATGTTAACCATCATCTGTTTTAAACTGTTCGTGAAAATACACTGGGAAATACCGAAAAACTTCACCTTTGTTATACAAGTCTTCATCGGCATCGGGGTCGGGGCCTCGTTTCAACCGGAGCTGATACCGGCCATGAAAAAAATTGCGCTCCCCATGATGATTTCGTGTGTGGTTCTCGTGGGTGCCGGCGTCGTCCTGGCGATGGTGTTTAACCGCCTGGGGCTGGTTGATATCGGAACGGCCTACCTGGGCACCAGCCCCGGCGCAATGAGCACAATAACTGTGCTGGCGTTAGAGAGCCAGGCGCAACCCATGCTGGTCGTCTGTTTTCATTTCATCCGGGTGGTGTTTGTGGTCCTCACGGCGCCGCTGATTTTCAAGTTGCTATCCGCCCACTGATTCGCCGCCGGAAACCAATTTAATCAGGGTAATTTCGGAAGGAGAACCCACACGCACCGGCGGGCCCCAGTAGCCGGTGCCCCGGCTGACATAGATTTGGGTGTCTTGGTGCTTGTTTAAACCGGATACATAAGGCTGGGTCAAGCCCACCACAAAGTTCCATGGAAAAAACTGGCCGCCGTGGGTGTGGCCGGAAATCTGCAGATCATAACCGGACCGGGCCGCAGCGAAAATGCTTTTGGGCTGGTGGGCCAGAAGGATTTTGATATCCGTTTTAGGTGCGGCATTCCGGGCTTTTTGCGGATCAGATCGATGGTCTGGCAGTATACGGCTTTCACGATAATCGGTAACACCGGCCAACAGCATTTTACCTTTGCCGTTCGTAATAATTCGGTGTTCATTTATTAAAACCGTAAAGCCAAGCCGTCTGACTTCCGCAATCCATTCGATCACCCCCGAATAATATTCATGATTGCCGGTAACGAAGTAATTGCCCACCGCGGACTTGATTTCTCCTAACGGCGCAACATCGTTCGCCAGCTGAGCGACAGTGCCGTCCACCAGATCGCCGGTCAAGGCCACAATATCGGCATTTAGGGTGTTGACAACCGCAACGATTTCTTCCACACAGGATCGACGAAATGTGGGACTGATATGCACATCTGTTATCTGAACAATCCTAAACCCCTCAAAATTCCCCGGAAGATGCGATATCGGTATCAGTACCTCTTTGACTTCCGGTGTCTGCCTGGCTTCGGCAAAACCATAGCCTGTCGACACAGCCGCGGTTGCCACAATCCCATAATTCATGGAATTAATCAGAAACCCTCTGCGGGAAGGATTTGCGATCGGATTGGATGCGGCTTTTTGGGGTGCCGATTTTGATATCCGGGCTTTAACCTTATTAAAGGCGCCAACGGGCAACCACAGCACATCTCTGATAACCAGGTAGGTAAAGACGAAACTTAAAAAACCAACCCCCAGATATCCGGACCAGACGAGAGCATCGATAAAGCCATTGTCTACGCCTCTTCGACGAAGAATAAGCATTATAACCGGCAAAAATAACATGCCGACAATTCCCAGGGCGACTGCCATTTTCCAGATGCGCCTGAGGGCGGCGTTGCTGAAAAGCCGCCAGGTGATGTAAACCGCCAGCAAAGCGGAAATGATAGAAAATATAAAAAAGAATAATTTCATCTGTATTTCTCCTTAAAACTGATCCTGACTGTCTTATTAGACTTAAAAGTGGTTCTAATATCATAAGTGATTAAGAATTTAAACTCTTCCAACTAGCCTTTGCATAATTCCGGTTTTAGCACTATCTTAATGATGGGGTAACAAATGAAAATAAAGTCGACTTTAGTTGGAACGCTGATAGCGCTATCTTTTGTGATCTTTGCCGCGTTGGTGTTTATGCCCGCGATATTATCCAGCGACATGCTCAAGCCGCGCATATTGCAAGAGGTCAATCAGCATCTTCCGGGGAAGTTACGGGTATCGGAATGGAAATTTAAATGGTTTAGCGGTATCGAAGCCAAAGGCATCACCTACGACCACCGCCAGGGAAATCTCCTTGTTGAAGTTGCCGAGCTCAAAGGATACCGCGGACTGGTTCATCTGATAGCCGACCCCGGCAGCCTTGGGGCTGTCGAACTCCTTAAGCCGGATGTGTTGTTTTATCTTTCTGATAAAAAGCAACCTAAAACACCGCAAGAAAACGAGCCCGCCGCCACCGGCGGTCTTCCGGCCTTTGCCGGCATACTCAAAATTACCGATGGCGCCATCCGTACGCAAAAAGCAAACCGCGACCCCAAAACGGTGGTCAAAGATCTGGATCTTTACCTGAACATATCCGACCTGAAGGCGCCCATCAACTATCGCCTCTTTATGACGTCCGGCGATACCACCGGCCGCTTTTCCGGTGAAGGCACCATAACGCTTTCCCCGGATGATCCGCTTAATCTGAAAGCGATTCAAGCGGATGCCAAACTGAAAATCACAAACTGGCAACTTGAAGATGCATTGGCCATAATGGCTTCCCGGGGTGATTATCCCGCAGGCAGAGGGCGCTTAAACGCCGATCTGACACTGCGGGGAAGCGCTTCTGAAAACCTGGACATAAAGGGTCAGGTATCCCTGAATACGCTTCAGCTATGGGACGGGCCACTGGGGATGGATCGGCCCGCTGTTAACCAAATCGATATACAGCTGGATGGCGCCATCACCCGGGACAAGCTGTCTTTAAAACAACTGAGGTTTCAATCCCCGCTGGCAAACGGATCGGCAACCGGCAGCATTTCCGATCAGGGGCAAAAGCGTTTAAAGGGCACGGCTGATCTCAACCTGGCTGAAATATTCACCCAATTGCCGCATACATTGAGACTTCGCGAGGATACGAAACTGTCTCAGGGCAAACTGGTCTTGTCGGCCGACGCCAAATCGGCAGATGGGATTACCGCCTTTGACGGCAGCGCTCGAATCGATCAATTAAGAGGCGTCAGTAAAGGCAAAAAGATATCCTGGAATAAACCGATATCGCTAAAAGCCCGCGGAGAAAAGCGTGCGCAAGGAATTCGGCTGGACGACTTATCGCTGCGCTCATCTTTTTTAAATGCAGACGGCCAGGGAGACCTGAGCAACATGCGGGTTACGCTCTCAGCGGATCTGTCAGCGGCTCTCAAGGAACTCAAAAAGTTTATTGATATTAAAGAATGGAACGGCTCCGGCAACCTGTTTGCCAAGCTGCAAGTTAAAGAAGCTTCAGCGGGTCTGAGCACGGCCGCGTTAAATTTAGATACCCGCAACCTGGCTTTAAGCCGCAACGGTCGTCCCATCCTCCCAAAGCAGAATGCCAGAGCCGATCTGTCCACGACGATCCGCAAGGGTGAGGATTTAAGCGCCAGTGAATTCGGGCAGCTCAATTTAACCATTCAATCGTCGATGGCCAGCGGAAAATTCAGCGCCACTCGCTTTAAATTAAATCCCTCCGGAAAAATACCGGATGCGGATAACCTGTCAATCGACGGTCGCTTTGATTTGAAGCAGATTACGGCTCTGCTGCAAAATTTTAACAAACTTTCGAGCGATACCCAGCTATCGGGAACCGCCCATATTCAAAGCAGCGGGTCGCTGGACGGCCAGGCCCTGGTATTGAAAAACGCCCGGCTGGATACCCAAAATTTTCGTTACCGCAGTGGCTCGAAAAACCTTCAGGAAAAGCGTTTAATCGTCAAGACAAAAGGTAAAGTCAATTTTGATACAAAATCGTTATTTCTCGCACCGATTGAGATTAGCGGCGCACCCGGAAATATTATCATACCCGAACTGGCGGTTAACGATTGGTCAAACTTACAAAAGGAGATGAAAACCCGGGCCACGGCAAACCTGGACCTGGCCAAGCTGACCACGGCCTATGGTGATTTTATTCAGTTACCGGAAAAAACCCGGATTTCCGGAAAAGGAACGTTTAACCTCGATATGGATTTTTCATCTCCAAAGGCTCAGTTTTTAAAGGTCGATGCCGATCTTTCTCCTTTTCAGTTAACCTCTGAAACCCTGCCCGCGATTTCCGAAGATCATGTCAAGCTGAAGGCGGATTTAAAGCGCAGCCCGGACGGAAAGGCGCTTACGATTGAAAACATTCAGCTAAACTCCACCCCTTTATCGCTTTCGGCCGCCGGAAACCTGGATCAGGCCGGGAACACAAAAACGCTGGATGCCAACGGCAACATCAATTTAGACCTGAAGATGTTGTCCCCTTACCTTCAGAAAATTGCCGGCCCCCAGATCACGATAACCGGTAAAGGCGACAATCCCTTTAAGCTTAAAATGGTCTCCGGTGGAACTCGCTGGACGGATGTGCTCAAACAGACCGACTTTACCGGGGCCATTCGCGCAGATTCCATTAACGCTTTCGGTGTGGGTATTTCGGCCACTGAAGTTCCATTACGAATTGCCAATGAATCGGCAATCGCCAAACTGGCGGCAACCGCCAACGGCGGCCAGTTGAATCTAGAGCCCAAAATCGATCTGCGAAAAGAGCCGTATATGCTTTCCCTGCCACCGGAATCAACCATTCTAAAAGATGTTGAAATCACCGATGCCATGGCTGAAGGACTTCTGTCTAAAATTCATCCGGTTTTCCAGGGCTCGGTCCAGGCTGAAGGACACGTGGATCTGTATATGCAACATTTTAGCTGGCCTCTGGATAAAAAGGACCGGGATAAAGCTGCATTTGCCGGAACTTTGCGCTTAAAAGGGGTTCGGGTCAATTCTACCAGCCTGCTCTCGGAACTGTTGACCTTGGTCGGGGTGCGCGGCAATGAAATGGATTTTGGGGATTTGGATATTGATTTTGTGGCCCGCAACGGACGGATTGAAACCTCTCCGATAAGAATTGTAATCGACGGCTATCCTATAGAGCTGCGTGGCTCGGTGGGTTTTGACAAAAGCCTTGATTATATAGCCAAGTTGCCGATTACCCCCAAGCTGGTTGGAAAAAAAGCCTACCGCTCCCTTGAAGGGGTGACCATTGATGTCCCCATCCGCGGTAACTCATCAACACCGGATATTGACGAAAGCAGCATGCAAAAGGCCACCGCAAGTCTGGCCGAGCAAGCGCTCAAAAAATCCCTTGAAAAAGGCGTCCAGAATATTTTCGAACAGATTATCAAAAAAAAATAAGGGTAACCCCCTATGCCGAAATTGGTTGACCTCCACGACTATCGAACCAAAGCGGTTGAGCAGAAGGTCTTCGGCCCCTGGCAAAAACGCTTTGGCGAAACCTACCATTCAGAAACCCGTCTGTCCGATCTCTCCGATCGAACCCTTTATTTTCTGGCCCGGCCCGGAGAAGACAGCTCGATTGCTTATTATGAGATGATAATGGGGGTTCTGGATTTAGGACCTGCCACCAAGTTCAACTATCTGGCCAGTGAAGGGCAGATGCGGGTGGTGGATATCCACCTGTTTTTGGCTGACCAGATGCGGTTTGAAATGATGCGCCGCCTGAAATGGCTCGATGCGTTACCCTGCCAGAAATTCAGTATAATCGCAATGGTTCAGACCTACGAGCGGATGCGCACCAGACGTAAAGACAATCCGCCGGGGTTGGCGCCGTCCCATCCAGGTTACGCGGCCTACCAGAAACTTGCCACCAGCGATAAGGAGGTCTTTATTCGCCAGATGCTGCGGCAGGCATTGGAAGAATTTCAAAATCGGTTGAAAGTATAGTTAAACGGATCGGAATTTTTGCTATTTATTGGAATCACAGTATTTTTCCCGGCCATTTTCTTGATGAGCCATATGGAATGCTGGAATAGTGGGTAAGAACATACGAAATAAAGAGTGTTTTGATTACTGTTTTTTTAAACCCATCATTCCAAGATTCCAGCATAGCGCTAAAGCTTCACTTCGTGCCCATTATTCCAGTTCGAATACATCGATGCCTTCAATCTTGCCGCCGCCGAATTCAGCCATGGTTTCGGCTGCAATGGTCAGCCCATCTTTCAGGTATTGGCTTTCAATGCCGGGAACCGCATAGGCGTAAAAAAGAACACTGCTCGTATCCTCGCGTGCCCGGGTTTTTTCGTCCGCCCCCTGGCATAACACACACACAATTTCTTTTTCATCCCGCAGCACTATCTCATCTTCTCTGGTAACAAACTCACGACCGCCCATGCCCGCACACACTTCGCCTTCAGCACTGGTATCCAGCGTCAGATTGCCGTCAAAAGAATCATAATCCGTCACTGCCACCAGAATACCGGCACACATTTCGGCCATGAAGTGCGCATCCACGATCAGATCATAGCGCGGAAAACCGCTGTTAATCGTTCGCTTGAGATGCTTGCTTAACGGGCACACAAATCCGAAGCTCTGAAAAAAATCGGCATAGGTGGCGATACGCGCGCTGATCTCGGCCAGGGTTTCGCGCTTTCTCATTTTACGCAGCAGCTTGCGTTTGTACTGATCAAACCCCGGCGGGTTTTCCTGATTTTGACACCCGCTGATCAGGGTCAGCCCAAAGCCGACGCCTGGATATTTTCCCCGATATTGGGTTGACATGGAAAATTCAGGAAACATAGATTGCCTCAGTTCAATTTAGGGCACCTGTTTTCTCAGATTCGCAGTCAGGTGTTATTTTGTCGAAATTTGATTTATTAAGTCGCTTAGCCTGCTGTTATACGGCGGGCAATGCGCTGTTGTAATAGGCCGACAAGCACCAGAATCAATGCGGCCAACAATAAAAGCAACGTAGATATGGCGGGCAGCATGGGCTCGATCTCATAACGGATCACATCCCACATCTTTTTGGGAAGGGTTACCGCAGTCGAGCCGCAAATAAACAGGGCAATAACGACTTCATCAAACGCAATCATGAAAGCAAAGATCGCGCCGGTTAAAACCCCCGGCCGAATGATCGGAAAGGTGACTTTCATAAATGTTTGGAATCGATTGGCTCCTAACATCCGGGCGGCATGTTCGAGACTGCGATCAAACCCACGCAGCGTGGCCGAGATGGGCAGTACCGAAAAGGGCAACGTCAGGGGGGTATATGCCAGTACGAGTCCAAGCTTGGTTCCCAGCAGGCCAAATTTGGCCAGGCTAATATAAAAGGCCAATGCCATGACAATCAGGGGGACGATCATCGGTGAAATGATAAAGGCGTTGATTAGACCTTTGCCCTTGAAACGGCCCCAGACTAAACCCAGGGATGCCAGGACCCCAAGAAAAGTAGAAAAAACCGCTGTCATGGCCGATACCTGCAGGGAATTCAAGACGGCACTCTGCCAGGCCGGATGGCTGAAAAATTTGCGATATTGATCGAGGCCGATTTTGCTGGGCGGAAATTCGATAATTTCAGCGGAGCCCAGCGACATCGGTATCAACAACAATACCGGAGCGATGAGAAAGAATATCGCCGATCCCGAAACAATCCAGAGCGGCCAGCTGATATGCAACGGATCAAAACGCGCAGCCCTTTTTCGCGACCTTTTGCTCACGTTTTTATCCCCCCCCACAGGCGCTCCACTCCTAAGTAGCGGTTATAAACTGAAAAAACGATCAACGTTGCAATCAGTAAAATGACCGACATGGCTGAAGCAAACGGCCAGTTCAAAAGGTCAACAATTTGAATCTGAATTAAGTTGGAAAGCATCTGCTCTTTGCGCCCACCCAGTAACGCGGGCGTAATGAAAAAGCCCAGCGCCATAATAAAGACCAGCAGAGCACCGGCACCGATGCCGGGCAGGCTAAGAGGAAAGGATACCCGCCAGAATGTCTGCCATCGCGTCGCCCCAAGGTTTTGGGCAGCCTTCTCGAGGTTTAAGTCAATTCCCATCATGACACTGTAAATCGGAAAAACAATATAGGGCACAAAGATATGCGTCATCCCGACCATCACGCCAAATTTATTATGCAGAAATTTAAAAGGGGTGTCGATCAGCCCGAAGTAGGTCAGCACCGTGTTGATCACCCCGCTGCGCTGTAAAACGATAATCCAGGAATAATTGCGCACCAGGAGGCTGATCATAAAAGAGAGGGCGATTGCCAGTAAGAAAAAATTACGCATGCCGGGTCGGGCGCGACGCAGAACATAGGCAATCGGATACCCGACGATCAGAGCGGATAGGGTGGATAAGATGCTAATTTGAAATGTAATCCATAAGACCCGCATATATAATGGCGTTTTAAAAAAATGGAGATAGTGCTCAAAAGTAAAATCCGGGCTAAAGAGGCTTCGCAGCAGGACGCTTGAAATTGGATAGACGAAAAACATAAAGAGCGCCAGCAAGGCCGGAACCACCAGCATAAATTGCCTGAAATCCTGTCGGTACCACAGGCTGGCAGATGCGCCTTCATCTATTTTGATATGGTTGGCTGCTTCCAATTCGTTATCTTATAATTTGGCCGAGGGAGGCATTCTGCCTCCCCCGGCAGGATTGAACCGTTCAACGCGGCATTAAAGCCAATTCTATCCTATGAAATTATCCAGGTCTTCCACTTCTCCGTCAACGGCGCCAGGTTCGGTCCCCAGTAATCCGCATCGTGTGCAAACTGCTTTTTGAGGTTTTCCGGATAAGACGGCAGTTCCTTGGCCCTTTCCGGTGTAATAAAATTAAAAGCCTTCAGGTTCGTCGGACCATAAGCAATGTATTTCTGCATTTGCTCACCCTGACGCTCCGGAGCCAGTGCGAAGTCAATGAACTTCATGGCCAGATCCTTGTTTGGGTTTCCCCTGGGGATTGCCCACCAATCCAAATCCAGGCAGCCGCCCTCCCATACAATCTCAAGGGGCACACCCTTTTTCTGGGCCACATTGACGCGTCCGTTCCAGGCGGATACGTAGTGCGCCTCGGCACTGGTCAGCAGTTGAATTTGCTGGGCCCCGTTTTTCCACCAGACCGTAATTTTGTCTTTGATCTCGTCCATTTTTTTAAAGGCGCGATTAACGTCAATGGGATAAATTTTGTTCATGGGAACCCCGTCTGCCAAGAGCGCAAATTCCAGATTAAACGGCGCTTGATCCTGAAGTGCTCTGGGTCCGGGGAAATTTTTCACATCCCAGAAATCTGCCCAACTGGCAGCCGGTTTTTTATCCCCAAGCGCTTTCTTGTTGTAGGCCAAAGAGGTGGTCCAGAAAATATTGCCGATGGCAGCCTTGCGGATGGCTTTTTTATCGATTCCTTCGAGGTTAACGACATTGGTATCGATGGGCTCTAAAA
Organism: Desulfobacterales bacterium; assembly: GCA_030145015.1. The sequence goes on along the minus strand of JAQYWI010000066.1, from coordinate 6,935 downwards.
GGTTTTCCAGCTCTCCGCGGGCAATATGACGGGTTTCTAAATCCACCACATCCCATTCATAGGCCTTGTTGTCCACCTGGGCTTTGACTTTGGCAATGTCCGGACCGGACGCTTCGATGATTTTCACCCCGAATTTATCGGCAAACGGCTGGATGAGGGCCTTGCGCTGAGATTCCTGATATGAACCGCCGTAAGAACAAACCTTCAATGTCCCGCCTTTGGCCATGGTGGTGTGTACAAATGGCCCGACGGATGCAGTTACCAAGGCCGCACCGGTGGCCGCACCGGTGGTGATAATAAATTCACGGCGGGTCATGCCCTTTTGTTTTTGAGTTTCCTTTTTCTTTTTCATTCCACACCTCCTTGGTTTTCGATATTGTGGCCAAACATTTTCATTACGTTAATGCCAGGCCATGATGGGTTCGCCAACCGATTGTGATATCACCTCCAATCTTGTAATTTTTTGAATTCGGTCCACTCTGAACTTTGACTTCAACAATCAAGTCCGCTGCCAGATTAATACGGTAAATCCTGGCCTCCCCTACATAAACAATCTCCTCGATACGCCCACTAAAACGGTTTATGATGTCGCCCTGCACATCCGTTTCATTGGAGAGAATTTGAATTTTTTCGGGCCGGACCGCCACGGCAACCGCTTCTCCAGCTGCCATTTGATTTAACTTCTGAACCCAGACTTTTAATCCCTCGTTGGTCTCGATGGCTATTTTGTCTGCGTCCACTTCAGCAACCCGGCCGTTAAGGAAGTTAGATTCACCAATAAAGTCGGCCACGAAAAGGTTTGCCGGAGATTCATACAGCACCTCGGGTGTATCCAACTGAATGATTTTACCCTCGTTCATAATAGCGATCCGATCGGACATCGTCAGCGCTTCTTCCTGGTCGTGGGTCACATATATCACGGTAATATTTAAGGACTCTTGCAGATGCTTAATTTCCAGCCGCATGTGATCCCGCAGTTTCTTGTCAAGGGCACCTAAGGGCTCGTCCATTAATAGGATTTTGGGCTTAAAGACAATCGCCCGGGCCAGGGCAATGCGTTGCTGTTGTCCACCGCTGAGCTGGTGAGGATACCGGCTCTCAAAAGCCGGAAGTTTTACCTGCTCCAATGCTTCATCGATCAACTTCCGAATATTAGCGGATGGCGTCCTGCGCATCTTCAGCGGAAAGGCAATGTTGTCAAATACGGTCATGTGGGGGAAAAGGGCGTAGTTCTGAAAGACCATGCCAATGCCGCGGTTGTTGGGGGCAACCGTAGTGATGTTGTCCTCTTCCAGCAGGATCTCACCGCCGGTGGGCACCTCAAAACCGGCAATCATATTCAGCGTGGTGGTCTTGCCGGATCCACTCGGACCCAGCAACGTCAAAAATTCTCCGTGCTGGATGCTCAAAGAGACGTTATCAACCGCCCTTACATCGCCAAATAATTTAGAGACATTGATAAGTTCAAGCTGATGCCCCATGTTGCGGTTTTCCTTCAATAAACGCTGCGTGTATGAAAGAAAAATTAACCCTTTCGAAATAAGTCAGGTTAACTAAGGTAACCATCTTGCTTGACCACGCTCGGCTTGCTGTGGTGGGAAGCGCTAAAAGACCCCGCCGGGAATGGGTAACTATAATCACATACCTGATACCTTTGGCCAGGTCAAGAAGGCAGGCCTTGCATAGAAGCGGATTATCGAAAATTCGCAGAAGGTATGAAATCGCTTCTAAAAATTTAACGAATAGAGCGCCAGGTTTATTTCACGGAAATATCTTCCCCGGATTGAGTATGCCGTTGGGATCAAATAATGCTTTAACCTGCTTCATCCACTCCAGACTTTTACCGTGTTCGGCCGTCATGTACTTTTTCTTCCCCAGGCCCACGCCGTGCTCCCCGGTGGCGGTACCGCCCATGTCAAGGGCTTTAGAAACCAGGCGCTGAACGATCTGGTGGATGAGCTCCCACTCCTTTTTGTCGCCCTTTTTGCCGGGAATATTTAAATGAATATTGCCGTCACCGGCATGACCGAAGGTATAACCTGTTAAATGGGTGGCCGCCATTTCTGCAGTGATCGTGGCGATCATCTCCGGGTAGGCCGTGTTGGGGACCGCCACGTCCACAACCAGGGTGCCGCAATCCGGATGGTTGCGAATCGCCATCTCGCCCAGCGCATGCCGGGCCTTAAAAATGCGATCGCGTTCCGCTTTGCCCAAACCGGGTCTGAATGCCGTACACCCTTTCTCAGAACAGATTTCCCTGGCCATCTCCAAGACCTCTTCCAGATGGCTGGCGGTGGAGCTGTGAAATTCGACGAACAAAGTGGGCGAGACGTTCAGGCCCAGTTGCTCTTCTTTATTCATAAGTTCAATGCATTCCGGGCCGATCAGTTCCAGCGCGGCCGGGTTGAGCCCGGATCGGATAATTTCAAACACCGCCTTGCTGGCAGCTTCCACAGACGGAAAGGTTGCAATGGCAGCGGAATATTCGGCCGGAAAGCCTACCAGTCGCAGTGTTGCCCCGACCACAACCCCCAGGGTCCCTTCGGATCCCACGATCAGATGAATCAGGTCGTAACCCGATGAAGTCTTGGAAGCCCGGGTACCCAGCTCAATAATCTCACCGCTGGCCAGAACCACATCCAGTCGCAATACATAATCTTTGGTGGAGCCATAATAGACCGTCCGCGTTCCGCTGGCGTTGTTGGCAATCATCCCGCCCACGGTGGCCCGGGCCCCGGGATCCGGTGGAAAAAATAGGCCGGTGTGCCGCAGTTTTTCATTTAAGTCCTGGTAAATCACGCCCGGTTCCACATCGGCCTGGAAATCTTCAGTACGGATGTTCACAATGCGGTTCATCTGCGAAAAATCAAGCACGATACCCTTTTGGACGGGAATCGGGTTGCCTTCCAGGCTCGATCCGGATCCCCACCCCGTAATCGGAATAAGGTGGTCATTGGCATATTTTAGGATTTCAGACACTTCGGATGCATCCAGCGGCCAGATGACCGCTTCGGGCCGGCTGGGCGGGTGCTGGGATTGATCTTTGGCATGCAGATCCAGAACCGACTCGCCGGTTGAAAATCGGTCCGGCGCAACCAGGGATTGCAGATGCTTGATGTGATTTTGATTAAGAGAACTAAATTGCAAGATAACCTCCTGTAGACAGAGATACAGATTCAGAAGAGTTCGCCCAAATGATTAAGTCTTGACTTCAGTGTGTAACCTATATAGGAAAGAATATCAAAATAAAATATAAACCAGCTTCCGTACAACCCTTTAAATCTTCATTTCTGTTCAATTTTCAAGCCTTCGTAATGGATAATAGCGAAAAAGATTACTTTTCAAAAAGCTTTTTCCCGGAATTATTAAATAACGAACTGGCGACTAAACCCTAAACAAGGAGGGACTGCGTATGGGCAAAGCTGAGCCCTCATCGGGGCTGGCTACGTCCATAAAGCTTAAGACCCAAAATATTTTTTTTTAGCAGCCGACTTTACAAATCAACACATCGGGAGGCTATAATGGAGGCGAAAAAAGTGTTTCAAACCGACAAGGCAGCGGTGACGGGCGGGCCGTATTCCCAAGCGATCATCCACAACGGCATCATCTATGTATCCGGGATGGGAGCGGTAGACCCGCAGACAAATGAAATAAAACTCGGAACGGTGGAAGAAGAAGCCGGGCTGGCGCTGGAAAACCTGCGCATCATTCTGGAAGAAACCGGCTCCTCTTTGGATAACGCGCTGACGGTGACGGTTTATCTGCTCGACATCGAAGAGTACGCCCGCTTTAACGAAGTCTATAAAAAATATTTCAAGGAAAACCGCCCGGCCCGAACGTGCATTCAGGCCGGCAGCCTCCCTTTCGGCACCAGAGTTGAAATTACAGCTACGGCATGTGTTTAGAGGGTCTCGTTAAATAGTTGATAAGTTGAATAGTCAATTCGTCAGAGGATTCAAGATTTAGTTAAATGGTCAAGTAGTTGAGTAGTCAAATCGTCAAATGTTTTAAATCCTATAACGAATTCGCTATTTGACCATTCGACCAATTAACGAATCGACTGAACTCACGGGCCAGGAGCCAGAGGCCAGACGCCGGCGGCAATTATTCCGGCGGCGGCTCCTTTTCAGAGTCAAAATCATCGGGAAGCATTTCAGCACTTGAATTCTCCGGTTTGCTGTCTGACCCGGAGGCCGCCACTGCGGGCAAAATATCCTTAAATGCCAGACCGTAAATATCCCACACCGTCACAAATAGCGCCGCGATAATCGGCCCGATGATGACGCCCACCACACCGAACATGATAATTCCACCCAGGGTCCCGAAAAGTATCATGAGCTCGTGCATCTGGGTGTCCCTTCCGACCAGAATGGGTCGCAGGAAATTATCGATACTGCCGACCACCGCCGCACAAAACAGCCCCAGCCCGATGGCCTTGGCAGCATGTCCGGTGGCGGCTAAAATGATGACCGCCGGTCCCCACACCAGGGCCGATCCTATGCCGGGAATAAAGGACAACACCGCCATAATGGCGCCCCAGAACACCGCGCTGTCAATCCCCACCACGGCAAAGGCCGAACCTGCCAGGACACCCTGCAAAAGGCCAATCACCGCGGTGCCTTTAAGTGTAGCGCGGGTGACCGAGGTGAATTTATTCAGTATGCGGCGCTCATCATGATCCTCCAGGGGCAGATAATAGAGAATTTTATCAATCAGCTTATCACCGTCCATCAGAAAAAAGAACATCGTATACAGCATAATAAACAACATAAACAAAAAATTAACCGTCCCCAGTGTAACCGATGAAAGGCGGTTGATCAGAAAGCCGCTGATACCGCCCACCATCTCGCCGGCTTTCTTTAATATCAGACTGCGGTAAGGTATGATCCGATCATAAAACGGCAGGGATTTGAGCGCACCTGAAATGGCGTCGGGCTCGGCGAGCTGCCGCTCCACCCAGGGCTTGACGGCTTCGCCCACCTTAATCGCCTGCCCGGTGGTGATTCCCAGCAAACCGCCCAGCGGCAACAACACGACAAAGACGATGATCAAAAGCGTGGTAATGGAAGCCAGGCTGCGACGACCGTTGAACCACCTTTCAAAACGACGATACAATGGATAGGACAGGGCTGAGAAAATGCCGGCCAAAAAAATGGCCATCAGAAACTGACTGATCATTGACAAAAAAAGCGCTGAGATAAAAAACACCAGCAGCAGCAACACCCATTTATTTATCGCTTCTTTGTTCATGGTAGATTACCTCGAAAAAAATGTTTACACGCTGATAAATAACTATAAAGGACTTCAATTGATCATTTCAACATTTAAAATGACGCCTGATCTTAATTAATCATTATTGATCTATTAACAATCCAATGATATTGATAAATCCGCCACTTACAAGATTTTCCAATAACATATAGGGGAAGTCTTTTTTTAAGATTACAGCAATCAAGGCAATGTCTGGATAGGCAAATATAAATCCCTGGATAGCGAAATGCTGACTTGAATCTTTAGCATTCAATTTGAGAGGCATATTATGTCCCGCCTGATTTTGAAGGACTTCAGAAAAAATCCGTCATCGTCTCAATACGGATCGATAAAAAAATTAAGCATTTTAATCATTTTGGCCGGCGCTTTCCTCATGCTGGTGGTCGTCCTGGCCTGGTTTGCGCTTGACAGGGTCGAGCAGAAAATTCAGACGGATGTGGGTGACGCCCTGCAGATCGTTTTGCAAACCACCGAGGAATCACTGAACCTGTGGGTTGAATCCAACAAATTCCGTATGGCACAACTGGCGGATGATCTGAGGCTGGTTTCTTTGACCGAACGCCAGTTGAGAGTACCCCGCAACAAAAACGCATTGTTAAAAAGTGACGCTTTACAGGAATTGCGTGCTTTTTTTCAATACAGAAAAAACCGGTCCGGACAGACAGGTTTTTTCATTATCTCTCCGGATTTCATCAATATCGCATCCATGCGTGATGGTAACATCGGGGCCAAAAATTTGATTGCCGGCCAGGCATTGGATCTTCTCAACCGGGCATTTGAGGGTGAGGCGGTCATGGTGCCTCCGATATGGTCGGACCTCCCTTTGATTACATCTGCGGATGGTAAGAATAAAAAATCTGCGTCCATGTTTTTCGCGGCCCCGATCAAAAATAAACAAGGAAAGATCATCGCCGTGGTCACCCGGCGGATCGATCCTTCCAGGGATTTTACCCGGCTGATACAGCTGGGGCGGCTCGGCAAAAGCGGGGAAACCTATGCGTTTGGCCGCTACGGCAAAATGCTTTCTGAAAGCCGCTTTAATGCAGACCTGCTCAAGGCCGGGCTGATCAAGGAAGGTGAAAAGAGCATATTAGTGGTCAGCGTGCGCGACCCCGGCGGGGATATGACCAAAGGCTTTACGCCGTCGGTCCCCAGATACCAGCAACCGCTGACCCTGATGGCCCGGGAATCAACCCAGGGAAACGCCGGCCTGAATGTGACCGGATACCGCGATTACCGGGGTGTGCGGGCATACGGCGCCTGGTTATGGGACGACAAGCTGGGAATCGGACTGGCCACCGAAATCGATGCAGCCGATGCCCTCGGCCCCTATTACACCACGCGCACGGTAATCCTGACGGTGTTGGGAATTACGGCTTTGCTGGCGCTGGGCTCGCTGGCGTTTGCGGTAGTGATCGAAGAACGGGCATCCCGCGCCTTACAAAAATCTCATGATGAACTAGAAATCCGCGTAGAGGAAAGAACCGCCAAGCTGTCGGAAAGTGAAGAAAGATTCTCGCTGGCAGTAAAAGCAGCCGGTGGCGGTCTCTGGGACCTGAAGCCGCAGACCGGCAAGACCTGGTATTCGGAGCGCTTCAAAGAATTATTGGGCTATTCCGGCGATGAAGCCCAAGGTTCATTCCCCGGCTGGGAAAACAGCCTGC
>JAQYWI010000424.1 GCA_030145015.1 Desulfobacterales bacterium | reverse complement strand
AAGGTCATGGATTGGATAATCGGCGGAACAAATGATCGGAACGCTTCCAGATCCTGCTGGGGATGAAAACCCGCATGCAAGGCGCGGGTGTCGAATCCCAGCTGAGAATCCGCCCGGTCCGGTTGCCGGGCCGCTGGATTGTACACCCACGGGTCTCTCATAAAAAATGGTTTTTCATTGCTCATATTTATCCTCCATCAAGAGAAAGATTTAGCTCACTCCCCTGCAACCACAGGGTAATTATTCGTTTCCGCCTCCCTTAATTCTGTCGAGTATCTTATCAATTTCCGCATCGACCTCAGCAGGCAAGCGCTCGGGTAGGTGATTTTCCAGGATATATCTGACCTTTTCTTTGGCGCGCTGTCCCATACTCGATGCCCCTTTCGTTTTCCAGGTTTCGTATGTCTTTCTGTCGGTTAAATCGGGCCGCCAGTTTTCACGGAAATGATTCAGCGTGTGATCATCTTGGAGAAAATGTCCGCCGGGCCCAACGCGCTTGATAGCATCCAGCGCCAAATATTCTCGATCGACCCGGATGCCTTCCATCATGCGGCGAACCTGTCCGATAAACTCATCGCACATCACCAGCAGATCGAAGGAATACGTCAGGCCGAATTCAAGGTAACCGACGTCGTGCACGAGATTGGTGCCCATCCAGCCGGACATCATGATGTAGGAGGCCGCCTCATTGACGGCCTGTTCGTCTGCCAGTTTGGAAGCACTGCACCCGCCGAAACCCCAGGTCGGAAGATCGTATAAACAGCGCCCGATTTGACAAACACCGGCTTGCTCCACCATTGCTTCCGGCGATGAATAGGTGGGCTGCATACTTTGCATATCCATGGGGGACATTCCGGCGCCGAAGATAAAGGGTGCGCCGGGATTTTTTAACTGGTGAATGACGAGCCCCGCTAAAATTTCGGCATTGGCCTGGGCAATGGCGCCGGCCATGGTTACCGGGCCGGTGCCGCCCGCCATGATTCCCGGAGAATAATTCGTGGGCAGATTGTTTTCAGCCATAAACATAAGCTTTTCCATGGCCTCATTGATATGCACCAGGGGCGAGGTGGGTTCGTCATACAATACAAAGATGGGCTTTCGGCTGAGTTCTGTACGGCCGCCTGTCACTGCAGCCGCGATATCAACGATATCGTTAAGACATGACTTGTCGGCTGCCGTAATTACCTGGGGTTTCGTTGAATTGCGAATCATAATTGCATATTTGTGCTGATATTGCAGTTCACCCGGATAATCAGGCGCCAATCCCATAGACATGGTAAAGTCTATATTGGGCAGCGCATCCACCAGTCTAACGGCATCTTCAACATCGCCCGACAAGAATTTTCTACGCTCTCCGGTAAAGCTGTCAAGCAGGTTAGGACAATCGGACCCCGTACCGTAATAGACGTTTCTGCCCTCAAGAAACATAAAGGGGCTTCCATTTCTATCGTAAATGGTTACGCGTGATGGTGCACGGCCTATGGCCCATTCGACCAAACCGCCGGGAATAAATACCTGTCGATCATCCTTGACGTAAGCACCGGCCTTATGCAAAAGCGCAACCGCTTTTTCATGATGAACCACGGTGCCGCAATCTTCCAGGATTTCCAGCGCTGCCGAGTGGATATCACGCATTTGTTCCTGGGATAGATATTCCAGCGGGGTTGCGTTGAATCGTTTCACGGTCGGATCCATTGATAAAAATCCTCCTTTGTTGTTGATTTCAGGGCTGAATTATAACCGGTTTTTTTCCGGACTGTTTCACAATCATTTTTTTTTGTCAAAGCTTTCATTCAATTCAACCAGTTTTTCAAGCGATCATTGTAAAATAGACCAATATCCTTAGTTTTAGGCATTTATCTATTTGTTCCGGCACCCAATGGGCGTCTGCGGTAAAATCCATGCCTGGAAAAGCCAAGGCAGATACTATGGCTTTTACAGCAACGTATCCAGGGGCAAACGGAAAAAACAAGACCTGGATGACATCATCCCCTCCATACTGGAACCCGAAGGCTCATCAAAGGCATTCCGTAA
>JAQYWI010000236.1 GCA_030145015.1 Desulfobacterales bacterium | reverse complement strand
GGGACATTCTATGATTTTATGCTTTTCTATCGGGAAACAGGGACATCCCTTCCATATTTCCATTTAAGAATAACCGTATCAAAAAAGGGAAGTCAGATCCTTGGTGGTTATGGGCTCGAAGCGAGGTGTATTTTAGGGTATTATCGAGAAGCTTTTCTTTTTCGGTAACTTGTAGATGGCAAAATCCTTTTTATCAAAGGTGGCAATGTTTTGCATGCCTGTTTCCGTGGCAAGGCAGACTATAGTGGCATCGGCGAAATCCATCGGCAAGTCAGCGTATTTTTTCATCATATTTTTGGTTTTCTTCAAACTGGCAGTGCTGGAAGGCACAATTTCAACGATAGATTCCAAAACAAAATCCAACGCCGCGCATTGAGCTGTTATAGAGAAATTCAAGATATAAAGGACTTCAGTCAGGACCGCTTCAGTTGAATACAGTCTGCCGGGGAAATTTTTGAGCCATTGGACGCATTCGGTATGCCTCGATTCGCTGCGATCAATTAAGGCCACCCATGGACCGGTATCAAGAATCGCTATCATTGTGCGCTTTTAATTTTTTTAAGTAGATATTCACGGTGATTTAGGCCGAGATCCGAAATGCCGCTTTCAACCACACCGATAAGACGCTTTGCTTTGCTGTAAAGATCTGCTTCTTCTTCACTGCTGTATTCTTCGATGAATTTCCGAATCGCCATCCGGGTTACATCTGATTTTTTTAAACCGCTTGATTTTGCGATTTGTTCGATCTTAGAAAAATATTCTTCAGGCATTCTGATTGTAAGTTGTTGCATTTCTTTATGAACCCCCTTATTGTAATCTAATAGACGACAATGTAATCTTTTTTGCCTTCATTGTCAATAAATTCTTCGCAGAGCTGAGGATAAAGGTCAAAGGCAATTCGTTTATTAGTTGATTGGTTGATTGGTTGAATTAATAGGCGCAAGGCTGCCCCGCAATATGAATGAATTTCACCTTTTCCTATATCTTTGAACCATCCGAGGGAAAAGTGTGAGTGAGGACGTCCTTAAAATCGTAAGACTCTTTTCATACGGACACACCGCGAGTAAAATCCGTTTTCACCGGTGTTCTTTTTGGTAATGTAAATGGAGCGGGTCTTCGCCAAAATCATCTTTCAAGTTGCGCCAGACGGTGTGAATATGGTTGGCGTTGTTTTGGGTATTGTCATATTCGACAAGGAAAAAGGGACCCTGAAGGCGGTAATAATGAGGCTTGCCGCGGTCTTGCGGGCCGGCCCAGGCGAAGTGGATCGCATCCAAACCGGCTTGGTTCAGCTTTTGCAGCTCGATGGCCGACAGCTCATGCGGCAAGCGATCGATGTATTCGTGCATAAGCCGGGCGAGGATTTCCCGTTGTGGCGGCGTCATCGATCCGGCGGCCAATCCCTCGGCGCCGGCGAGCTCGACCCTCGGCAAGGCTTGCGTCAGAATATCCGGCGGTGCGGTCGGGCTGATTATCGTTTTTTGCTTCTGGTCAATGGTTAAAGTGCCCAGCAGAGAACGGGCCAGATCTTCTTCTTTTGCCAGGATCCGCAGACCTTTTTGTAAACCGCTTTGCACTTCTGCCGGATTTGCACCCAGGAATAAAGGATTAGGAGCGATCCATTCACTGCCGGCAATTGTAAAATTCAATGAGACATGATGACCTTCTGCCCGCCAGCTCCAGGTTTTTTTTGTGGTCGGATCTCCGAAGACACTAAAAAAATAAAGTTGCGGATCCCGCACCAGCCGCGATTCACTTAAAAATCGTTCGATTTCCCCCAGCGTCTTCTCCAGGTCCATAATGGCGGTGACTTTTTCATAACCTGCATGACTCAGGCCGACGGCGAGCAATTTGAAGGCCGCCCGGCGTTGCCGGGAATTCATCTCTTTTAAACTGGCGCCTTTGCGGTCAAACATTTCCCGCGGGAAGTAATGCCAGCGCCGGCGTTCAAGAGAATCAAAACTGAAACTCGCCTTATTTCGCAGTTCCGGTGTCAGCGAATCCAGAAATCTTACACACGCATGTTTCATGACCCCGGCGATTTCAGAAGAAGGCGTAATCCCGGGTGTGATCGGTTGTTTATGGGAATGGTCGGTCATATCGCTTCTCCCTTATACCCAACATTAAGTTCAAATTTTCAAATGGCGAGGGTGGATCGTTTTCCAGCCCGAATCGCCTGTCGCGCCGTAGCTTCAGCGAAGGGGGATCTTCCCGGACATGAAGCGTCGTTTTAGGGACAAAACTGTTACATCCTGTTTACTGCTCGCTGGTTTGCGGTTTGAAGACGGGCTTTGCTGTCGCTTCCCCCCCGGTCTCCGCCGCGGCCTGGCGGGCGAGATCTCTGGCATGGTCGCGGGCCACCAGCATGTAAATCGACGGGATCACAAACAGCGTGAAGAAGGTGCCGACGGCCATGCCGCCGACCAGCACCAGACCGATTGAATTGCGTGCAGCCGCGCCGGCGCCCGAGACCAGTGTCAGGGGAAAGTGACCGGCAATGGTGGCCGCGGTGGTCATGATAATCGGGCGCAGACGGGTTAAGGCCGCCGCGTGCACGGCATCCCGCTTGGAATGCCCCTGCTGTTGGAGCCGGTTGGCAAATTCGACGATCAGGATGCCGTTTTTGGACACCAGTCCAACGAGGGTCACCAGACCCACCTGGGAATAAATGTTGAGCGTTGTCGTCCAACCCTGGGTCCAGAATTTTACGTTCGGGTCGGGCATTTTCAAGAAAGTAAAAACCAGCGAACCAAAAAGCGCCAGGGGCACCGAGCCGGCCAGGATGACGAAGGGATCGCGGAAACTGTTGAACTGGGCCGCCAGCACCAGAAAGATCATGATGATGGCCAAGGCGAAGGTCGGCAGAAACTGGTTTCCCTCCACTCGCAGCTGGCGTGACTCACCGGTATAATCGAGCACATAACCCTTGGGCAGGATCTGGGCGGCCTGTTTCTCCAGAAAACGCAGTGCTTCATCCAGCGGCCGGAGGGCCACGCCGCTGATCTTGACGGCATTGAGCTGCTGGAAGCGGTTCAGCGAGCGCGGTACGGTGGAGTTGCGAATCGTGGCGATCGTTGAAAGCGGCACAAGCTGCCCCTGGGGTCCGGTGACGTAGATATTCTCAAGTTGGGCCGGGTTGAGCCGGTCGATGCGCTGGATCTGCGGAATCACCTTGTAGCTGCGGCCGGCGATGTCGAAGCGGTTGACAAAATTGCCGCCGACCATCGAGCCGATGTCGGCGCCGACCTGCTGAAGGTCGAGACCGAGGTCGGCCGCCCTGTCGCGGTCGATATTGATCTGGGCCTGAGGCTGGTCGATCTTGACGTCGATGAGCGGCGGGAAGGCAAACAAACCGCTCTGGATGGCCTTGAGTCGGATCTGATGGGCAAACTGCAGGATCTGGTCTTCTTCTGCGGTTGAGGCCAGGACGAACTCCACCGGGAACTGGCCGCCGCCCGGCAGCGGCGGAGGCAGCACCGGAAATATCTGGATGGCCGGAATACCGCGCAGCTTCTGCTGCACCTCGGGCAGAATCTGAAAGATGGTGCGCTTGCGCGCATCCCAGGGCTTAACCACCATGCCGGCAAAACCGGAGGTCGGGCGCGTCACCTGGAAGGTAAATTCGGTCTCCGGCACACTCAGGTAGGCCCGGTTGACCGCCGCCGCATAGCGGCTGGTGAGATCGAGGGTGGAATTGGCCGACGCATCGATAATGCCGAAGATGACGCCCTCGTCTTCGGTAGGCGCCAGTTCCTTGGGCGACATGATGAACATGGGAATCGTCAGCAGACTCACGGCGAGCCATATCAGATAAACAGCCGGCCGGGCGTTGAGGGTGATGTCGAGCAGACGGCCGTAAAAAGCTCGGAACCGTTTGAAATCACGTGCTATTTTACCGGCAAAGCCGTGCTCTTCGATCCCGGGCTTCAGCAGCTTGGATGTCATCATGGGCGACAGGGTGAGGGCCACGACCCCGGAAATAATGACTGCGCCGGCCAGGGTGAAGGCAAACTCGCGGAAAAGAGAGCCGGTAAGCCCGCCCTGCAGTCCTATGGGAGCATAAACGGCCGCCAGGGTAATGGTCATGGCAATGATCGGGCCGACCAGTTCGCGGGCGCCCCGCAGGGCGGCGTCCATCGGCGACTGTCCTTCGCTTAGGTGCCGTTGCACGTTTTCGACCACCACGATGGCGTCGTCGACCACCAGACCCACCGACAGCACGATGGCCAGCAGGGTCAGCAGGTTGAGTGTGAAACCGAAAACCTGCATTAGGAATACGCTGCCGATCAGCGACAGGGGAATGGCCAACACCGGAATTAAGGTCGATCGCAGGGATCCAAGGAAAAGAAAGATGATGACCACGACGATGAGCAGGGTTTCACTCAGGGTTTTGACCACTTCGTGAATGGCGTTGGTAATGTAGTTGGTAGCGTCGTAGGCAATTCGGCCCTGCAGGCCGACGGGCAGATCGAGTTGAATGGACTCCATTGTGACGCGCACGCGGCGGATGACGTCGATCGAGTTGGCGTTAGGCAGCGCCCAGATGCCCATGAATACGGCGGTCTGGCCGGAAAAGCGTACCTCCGTGTCATAGTCTTCAGCGCCCAGCACCACATCACCGATATCCTCCAGACGCACGATGGCGCCATCCTGATCACGAATCACTAATTTTTTGAACTCCTGCACGGAATTCAGGTCGGTGTTGGCGGTCAAATTGACCTGGACGAACGAGCCCTTGGTCTGCCCGACGGCGGCCAGAAAATTGTTGGCCGCCAGCGCCCTTCGCACCTGGACCGGGCTGATGTTAAAGGCGGCCATGCGCTCGGGCTTGAGCCAGATGCGCATGGCAAAGGTGCGGCCGCCTAATATGTCGGCCCGCTGAACGCCTTCAATGGCTGACAGGCGCGGCTGGACGACGCGCACCAGGTAGTCGGTGATCTGATTCTGCTGGAGCACTTCGGAGGTGAAACTGAGATAGGCCGAGGCAAACTGGCTGTCGGCCGACTCGACGTTGATGATCGGAACTTCGGCTTCCGGCGGCAGGTCACCGCGGACCTGGTCCACCTTGGAGCTGATTTCCGAAAGCGCCTTGATCGGGTCGTAGTTTAGCTTCAGCCGGGCACTGATGGTCGAAACGCCCTGGGAGCTCTGCGACTCGATGTAATCGATGCCGTCGGCGGCCGCAATGACCCTTTCCAACGGGGTAGCGATGAACCCGCGTATGAGCTCGGCGCTGGCGCCGACATAGACGGTTGTGACCGTGACCACCGAATTCTCGCTGCGGGGATACTGGCGTACGTTGATCGACCGCATGGCCTGCAGCCCCGCAATGCTGATCACGAGGCTGACAACCAGCGCGACGACGGGCCGGCGGATAAACAGGTCGGTGAATTTCATTAGTTACCAGGGTTGTTTGCTGATTTCGGCTTGCCGGCACGCATCGGCCGGCAGCCCCTTATTTGCAGAGTCTCCGCATCAACTGTCCCTGGGCTCGGGTGCCAGCTTGAATTCGGGGGCCAGGGTGTTGTCGACGACCACCGCCTGGCCGTTGCGTAGTTTGAAAGCCCCGGTACTGACGATGGTTTCTCCGGCTTCGAGCCCCGATACGACGGCCACGAAGTCTCCCCGCCTTTCACCCAGCTGCACAACCTGCTGGCGCACGACCAGACCGGGTTGTTTATTATTTTCGCTCTGTTTTTCCTTCACCACAAACACCGAGTCGCTGTAAGGGGCGTATAACACTGCCGTGGCTGGAACGGCAAGGACATCTTCCGCGGCCGGCAATACCACCGCCACATTGACAAACATGCCCGGGCGCAGGCGCTCCTGGCGGTTGGCCACCGTAGCCTGGATCCGGATATTGCGGGTGGCGGCATCGACTTCGGGGTTGATCGCCGTGATCCTGCCCTCAATCACCTGGCCGGGCAGTGCATCGGATATAACCCGCACGGTGAGACCCGGTTGGACCTGGGCAAGCTGCTGTTGCGGCAGGGAAAAATTGACAAAAATGGGGTTGATGGACTGCAGCGAAACAATCGGTTCGCCCTCATTGAGAATCTGCCCCAGATTAACCAGGCGGATGCCGAGGCGTCCGGCAAACGGTGCCCGTATGTTTTTCTTAGCGATGGCAGCCCTGATGATGTCGGCTTGCGCCACGCCCTCCTTGTACTGGGCCTCGGTGTTATCGTACTGGGATTGGGCGATGGTGAGCCGATCCAGCAGCTTTTTCAAGCGTTCGAGATTGCGCCTGGCCAGTTCCACGGTCGCCTCCGCCGCGCGCAGCTGGGCCTCTTCCGAGGAGGTATCCTGCTGCACCAGAAGGTCGCCGGCATTCACTTTGGTACCCGGCTCAAAAGCAATGCGCACGACTTTGCCGGTCAATTCGGCGGTCAGCGTTACGCCCTGAACCGCCACCAGTGATCCTACAGCGGTCAGCCGCGACTCCCAGAAATCTGTCTGCGCCACGGTGGTCGTCACCGTCTCGGGCGGCGGCACAGATTGTCTGCCCTGGGCGATCATCCGATTTATCTGAAGGCTTTTGATCCCCCCCAGAAGGCCGGTCATGATCAGCAAACCGATGGCGGTAAAAATGATTCGTTTTTTCAAATGCTGGCTTTTTCGTTTAGGTCGATTTAATGTTTCCCGTTTCAAAGATGAAATTGGGTTACGTTCGTCTGAAAATACTTCAAGCCTGCTCTCAGGCTGAAACAGGATATAAGATAATAACGACGGCAGCAATGTCAATCTGACGTAAGCTTAAAATATATAAAATCCAGTCATTTAAAGACTTTCCGAGGGTAGCCGGAATCGAGCGCGCCGCAGAGGTGTTGGACGTCAATGATTCAACAGGTCAAAAGCGCAGGCAAATCTGCCCGTGGAATATGGGGACGTCCGTCATATATTCATATTCGTATTTCTAAAAAAATTGGGATCAGGGAAAAATGGTGACGCCTAGGATTTTATGCATTTCTTATTTCAACCCGGAAGAACAACCCGCGTAACCTCTTAAGTTCACCGTATAAAGGCATGGCCAAAAGGGTTAAAGCAAAGAAAGTTATAATTTCATGGAATGTCCCCATATTCTCTTGTATTGTCTACCTTCCGGTGGAAGATGAATAATAAGCGAACTTATAATTTTATGTGCCCGGTTGCTTTAAACTTATAGGAATATAGGATGTCCCTCACATATGCTGCGTGTTAAATATGGGAATGTGACGGACGTCCCCATTTTTCTCAAAGAAAGTTATAATTTTCTGGAATGTCCCCATATTCTCTTGTATTGTCTACCTTCCGGTGGAAGATGAATAATAAGCGAACTTATAATTTTATGTGCCCGGTTGCTCTAAACTTAT
>JAQYWI010000235.1 GCA_030145015.1 Desulfobacterales bacterium | reverse complement strand
TACGGTCAGGACTATTTGCGCCACTATACCCGGCAATTAAAAGACGGCGGCAAATATGATCTGACGATATGGCCCTATCATGCCATGCTTGGCGGGATCGGTCATGCCCTGGTTTCGGCCGTCGAGGAAGCGGTCTTCTTTCACAGCATCGCCCGCTTAAGCCAGCCGGATTTTCAAGTGAAAGGGAGCAATCCCTTCACCGAGAATTATTCGGTTCTCAGCCCTGAAGTGCTTGCGGGCCATTCAGGCGAGGGCATTGCCGAGAAGAATGTCGGATTTATTCACAAACTGCTGGACGTTGATGCCGTGATTATTGCCGGACAGGCCAAAAGCCACTGCGTCGCCTGGACAATTGACGACCTGTTAAACGAAATCTATGTTGCCGACAGGAAGCTTGCCGAGAAAGTTTATCTTTTAGAAGATTGCACTTCACCGGTGGTTATTCCGGACGTTATCGATTATAGCGAACAGGCCAACGAAGCATTTCAAAAATTCGCCGATGCGGGCATGCATATCGTACGCTCAACGGATCCAATCATGAGCTGGCCCGGAATGAAACCCTGAGATAACCGGCGATCCCCCCCTGTGTTCTTAGCCCTGATTTATTAGTTAATTGGTCGAATGGTCAATTAGTCAAAAAAAGGATTCAATCCATTTTATACTATTTAACCAATCAACGAATGAACCATTTAACTAACCTTCCCTGTGCTCTCTGTGGATATTTATTTAATTCGTTAAATCGTTGATTGGTTAATTAGGGGGATAAGGATTTTAACCTTTAATCCTATTTGACTTTTCGACCATTTGACGAATCAACCAGTTAACAATTTAACCACCTTTAATCTGCGGATTGATTGTTTTTAAACTTATTTCTCCGTGACCTCTGTGCTCTCTGTGGTGAATTCTTTCCCTCCCCATGCTGTTATTTTGACATTTATCGGCATTAAAACTGACAAAGTTTGTCAGAAAAACAGTGGGTCGCGAAGCCTGAAATTTATAACTATAAGATATAAAGACGATAAATTTTTTAAGACGAGTTGGTATGAATCTTGCCATCAATAACCGCATTAATTTTTTTTAAAGTAGCCACCCGAGTGACTTATATTTTCTGTTTTTTTGCCGATATCATAAGAAATTAAAGCGGATTCAGTTTTTATGCCAGGCAGCATAAATCTTCTGGGGGATGAGTGGGAAGAACTTCATTAAAATTTCAGGCGCCCAAGAGCGCAAGGCCTGTCAGTCCGCTCCGGACGGCAACGGCGGCCTCGATACCGACATACGAAGAATTAGAAGCCAGGATCCAAACGCTCGAAGACGAGATCGAGAAGCGGATCCAAATCCAGGAAGATCTGCTGACGCTGGGGGAGAAGTGTAAACTTGTATTTGAAAAAGCCGGTGAAGCCATTTTTATCATCCAGGATGGTGCCATAAAATTTGCCAACCGCAAAACGCGGGGTGTGCTGGGCTATACGAACGAAGAGCTCAAAACACTTCCCATCTTGGAGATTATCCACCCGGAAGACAGGCAAAGGGTTGTTTCCAGATATAGAAAAAAACTTAAAGGCGAAAAAGCACCCGCCATCTATTCATTCAGGATTGTAAGCAAAACGGGCAAAGAAATATGGATTGAGGACACCACCGTGCGCGTCAGCTGGGAAGGGAAGCCGGCCACCTTAAATTTTGCCCGCAACATAACCCGGAAAAAGAGGCTGGATGCGCAGCTTCAATTTGCCGCCAAATTGGAAGCCATCGGCACCCTGGCGGGGGGGACTGCGCATGCGTTTAACAACCTCATGATGGGCATCCAGGGATACACCTCATTGTTGCTCTTTGATATCGATTCAGCCCATCCGCACTACGAGGCCCTGAGGAAAATTGAAACACAAATTCAAGAAGGCGCCGAATTGACAAGTCAGCTTATCGGCTATGCGCGCAAGGGCCGCTATCAGGCCGGGTTGATCAACATCAACAGAATCGTTAAAAATACATCCCGAACCTTTGCTAAAATGAAAAACGAAATTCGCGTTCGTCGTGAGCTCACCCAGCGGCCGCATGACATCGAAGCGGATCAGGGCCAGATGGAACAGATGCTGTTGAATCTGTACATCAATGCCGCTGATGCCATGGCGGGTAGCGGGGATCTTGTCTTAAAAACCCGCAACGTGACCCATACCGATATCAAAAGCAAACTTTATAAACCCAAATCGGGCAAATACGTCAGGGTAACTATTACTGATAATGGCGCCGGAATGGATAAACAGACCCGGCAACGTATTTTTGATCCTTTTTTTACGACCAAAAGAACCGGCAGAGGTACCGGACTCGGACTGGCATCGGTTTATGGAATTGTAAAAAGCCACGAAGGTTATATTAATGTGGAGTCCAAACAGGAACGGGGAACCACATTCTACATTTACCTGCCGGCCGCCAAAAAAAGGAAATGCAAGAAATAATAACCTACCTTAGATTTTTCCTTCTATCTTTGACATGATTTTTAGATATTTTTTCTAGATAATCCTGTAAATCCTGTTGATCCTGTCTAAAACAAACCCACCCACCCGCATATCCCAAACCCCCTGACCACCCGCTTGCAAGGAGACCAAACCGTATCGCGACTGATATGGGCCGGGAAAAAACTGCCTTTAAGAGGTCATTTTTCAAATTTTGGCTGAAAGGAGATGCCGGCAATGAATGACATAATCTCGCTCAATTTTGCGATCTTTTTGTCGATAGCGGGTGTTTATTATGGCCTTAAGCTTAGGTCCGCCTATGTATATATTCGGCGATGATGAATTTAAATATTTGAAATAATAGAAAATATCTTCTTGGATGCCTGGATTTAAGCGCGAAATGCGGAAATGGGGCCATTTTTGCGATTGTACGCTGATGGCGTGAATTTTGCATCATTTTTAAGTATATAAATAGGGATAAACTTATGTTATTTGTACATTTTGCGCGCACACTTTCTGATAGAACAGGATCGATATGCTTAAAAATATTTCGAAATTAAACCTGGTACGTGTCGGCAGCTACATTACGTACAGCAGCCTCAAAGAGATTGGTAGCGGCCTCCTGGAATCCTTCCGGGGCATCATCGGGGAAATCAGCCTGTCGCATCATGAGTCGCCGGTTGTCGAGAGCATCGATGCGCAGCTTTTAACCCTGATACTCGGCGAGGAATATTACGGGAATACCTTGGGAATCACGGACGCTGATTTGAAAGTAGACGATGACGAATTTTATAATTCGATCATCGGCGGGAAAAATCCTAAAAATGATGTGGCCGTTGTATCCACTAAAAAACTGACGCCGCGCAATATGGTTTCCGACAAAGAAATTGATCTGTTTATCGACCGCACCACCAAGGTGGCCCTGCACGAAGTCGGCCATAATCTCGGTTTAACCGATCACGCTTCATTCAAGCCGGCCCCGGACGGATCATTGTGCCCCATGAGCAGGGGCGAGTTTAATAAATTTGGCTATCGCGGCTATGTCCGCGCCATAGTCGATGGCCGCGGTCTCAAATTTTGTAATGAATGCAGCCATTTTTTAAGATCAATCTACGGATATCGCCGTCTGTCCTCAAAAGGTCTAATAAAGGACGCCCTCATTTCAACCGCGAATTAGAAGCAACTTCATAACCACTTAAAAATTGGACACGGATTAACACAGATACACACAGATTAAAAAGAACAGATTTCGATTAAATTAGTTAAATAAAGATCTGCGCTTATCTGTGAAAATCTGTGTCCTATTAAAGTTTCCATAAAATCTGCGGACGCTTTGAGCTTTTATTTTTAAACGTATTTCTCTGTGCCCTCTGTGGTGAAATCCTGATTTTAATCTGTGTTAATCCCACGCCCGCCATGCGAGACCGCAAGGCGAGGCGGGCGGGTGCGTAATCTGCGGATAAAATTTTTTTTTGTTCTGCAAAATCTGAGGACCCCTTGAGCCTTCAGCCCTTGATTGCCTCCAAGCCTTATAGCCTCCCAGCTTTCCAGCTCCTCACTACCTTTATCTGAATAAAGCCATTGACTTTCAGCATAAGTGTCTATATTATTTGCATTGCATATAATGTATACAAAGGAGGTATTTTAATGAAAGCAGATACGATCTCCGCAAGGCTGAACCCCGAAACGGCCAAAAAGCTCGAGCTATTAGTTAAAGCCACGGCACGGTCCAGGTCTTATCTTGTCGCTGAAGCGATTGAAGCTTATGTCGAAGAACAGGCCTGGCAGATCGGGGCCATCAGGGAAGGCATAAAAGAGGCGGATAAGGGCAAATTTGCCACAGATCAGGAAGTTAGGAAGACCTTTAAGAAGTGGGGTCTGAATGAAGGTTAAATGGGTGCGCCTTGCTCTGAAGGATCTGGATGAGGCGGGCGAATTTATTGCCCGGGATAATCCCAAAGCGGCAGACCGGGTTTTAAAGCGGATTTGGGATGCAGTGCAGATGTTAGCGGACCAACCGCATGCCGGACGCGCCGGACGGGTTCCGGGCACCCGCGAACTGGTGATTGCCGGCACACCTTTTATCATTCCCTATCGTGTGGTTGAAAATACGTTACAGATCCTTCGGGTTTTGCACGGCAAGCGAAAATGGCCCCGGCGTTTCTCAAAGGAGGATGATTAGGCATTTGATAAACAGAATCATATCTGGTGCTAATTTTTGCCAATTTTAAAGATCTGACCCCTAGTTTCCCCTAGTTTCATTAACCTGATTTTAATCTGTGTAATCTGCGTAATCTGCGGATTGAATTTCAGCTTTTGACCCTATTTAACTAATCAACCAGTTAACAATTTAACCACAAATTTGTGGACACTCTTATTCGACGGCAGTCGCGGTTTCCCGATGGAAACCGATGATACCCAGTGCCAGCAGGATGCCGAGAGTGACTGCGATCATGCCGATCCAGGCCGGCAGGGCAGGCAACTCATTCAGGATCGGTATGGCCGTCAGGGCTGCCACGACCGGCACAGCCGAAAGAAAGACCGACGTCACGCGGGGGCCTATATGGCGGACGGCGATATTAAGGCAGGATATGCCCAGTATACTGGGGACCAAACCCTGGTATGCCCCCTGCAGCAAGATCTCGGAGCTGGGAGCGAAGGCCAGGTTGCTATCCAGCCAGAGCAGCCAGATCGGGATATAGGCCACGGCGCTGACGATGGTTGCCGAGAAGATAACCTGACCGGGGAGTACGGACCAGACCTGGTTTGCAACCATAAAGACGGCGAAGAGGGCGATTGCCGCCAGGAATAGCAAATCACCGATCCAGGTCATTCCTCCGCCTGTAGATAAAAACCCTTCATAACCGACCAGTGTGACGCCGGCCAGGATTATGCCCAGGCCGACAGTTTGAGAGAATTGACTCCTCTGGCCGATCCAGATCCAGGCGAAGAAGGTGGTGAATATGGGCAGACAGCCGTTCAGGAACACCCCGCCATGGGCGGCCGGCGCATAAACCAACCCGAAATAGGACAGCAGGGCGTAAGGCACCCCCGCTGTCAGGGCCAGGATAATTGTGCGCAAAGGGGTGAGACCTCGCCAGGCCCGACTCCATATAATATAGGGCAGGGCCACTACCGCCCCGATGCCGTACCTCAGGCCGGTGATATCGTAAACGGTCAGGTGGCTGGTTACTCCGAGCCGACTGATGACGACCCAACCCGACCAGAAAAAGACCACGCAGATGGCTGCGACACTCCCCCAGATGATGCTACCCCGATTGTCGTTTCCCAACATTCGACTCCAGCTCGCCCCTTCACATTAAAAAACCGCTTGATATCATTATCAGTTAAAAATTAGCAAGCAATATTAGCATGCTTTAATTTCAGTAAAGATCTTCACTGGGAATGAATGTTGCAATTTAAGAAAAACTTATAATTTTAAGGATGTCCCCACGCCCCGGTAATGATAAATTTTCCCAAACGCAAAACCCCACCTCTCTATGAGAATGGGGTTCTGATTTAGAGCATACGCTCGCCGTTAAGTGTTGTTATTTCGTTTTTTGGGTCGTTATTTTTTCCATCTCTGCGAGTAGATTTCTAAGCATATTCAGACATATCCGTTTTGGCCCCCAAAATGGGCGTTTAAGGCCAAAAACAGGGCTATATTTTGGTCTTTTTATAAAATATCAATAAGTTGCTGCGGACCCCCATTTCCTGCTATCTGCTATCTTCTATTTGTTTCACATGCCCCGATATCGGGACCATCCCCATACAGGCGGGTTTTTACATTATATCCCGGCTTGCAATAGGGATTGTCATGCCAGCTGTCTGCGTGTATAAATAGAAAGTCTCCGGCATTTATGGCCGGTGATCTACGTTTGAGGGTATAATTATCATTTGTTGCATTAGCAAAAAGTGGGTTGCCCGATTGGGAATTGTCCCCCGCGTTTATGTTTTGCCGATCACCGGAAGTGTTGCGATATAGTTGATTATAGTCCTCAGAGACACCTGTAGATGTCCCATCCGAGTTTATGCCATAGGTATTGTTGTGGCTGATGATGTTATTTTTTAAGACAATTAAATCGTTGGCATTCATTATTTGAACGCCGTTGCCGTTTTTCGTTCCCATGATGGTATTGTTGAAAATATTGACGCCATAAGCACCTTGTCTTACGCGGATCCCGTCACCCTGCCCCACGGAATTGTCAAAGATCAAATTATAATAGATATCTATGTTTTTACCTGTTTTTACGTAAATGCCGCCACCGTCATTGTCGTAGACTTGATTAAAAGCGGCATAACTGTCTTCCACACCCCAATCAAAAAAGACACCAGTACCATCCCAACCGGATGAATGCTCTGCATTGCTGAATGATTTATTATGTGTCACCGCGATATTGGTAATCTTGCCGCATAAATATACTATGTTTATTTCCTTGGGGTCGCGGCCGATATCAACATATAATTTGCCCTCTTCATAAGCCCATTTCCCTTCTGAAAGTGGAAGGCTGCCCTTCGTCAATTCCCTTAAATTGGCATCATCTTGAAATACTCTCAAGGGTGTATTGGTGACTGCGTGATAATAGACATTCCCGCCACTGTGCGTCCATCCGGACGATAAGATATTTTTTGGCGCAGCAATCCCGATGCCGTTACGTGAACTTTGACTCGTATTGTTCTCAAACACATCGTTGCCGGCAATGATTGCGTGCTCAATTAGCCAATAACCGGATAAACTGATACCGGCTGCACCGTTTGTGTCAAATTGACTGTCTTGAATTGTTATCCGGCTTACTTTGGCATCAGGGTTTTGTCTTCTGGAAATAAACTGAACCCCGGGCCCGCCGTGCGAATAGCTGCGAATGTTGTCTAAAACAATGTAGGAGATGTCAGTGCCGGATTG
>JAQYWI010000423.1 GCA_030145015.1 Desulfobacterales bacterium | reverse complement strand
AGATTTGACCCCATTCACAGGGCCTCCCGATTCCCGCGCAAAAAGCTTCCATGCATGCATGAGGTCTCCGACCCCGCCAAGTCCTTATATCCCTCACCATATCGGTCTATAAGATATTGCCTTCTGTGTTCTTGAAGCACATCGGCACTTGGGCTTATATCTCTTACGAGGCTCAATACTCAGCCTGTGGAACA
Source organism: Desulfobacterales bacterium (assembly GCA_030145015.1). The sequence goes on along the minus strand of JAQYWI010000423.1, from coordinate 1,845 downwards.
TCCCGATTCATCGGGGCATTTTCCCCTGCCTGCCCTGTGAAATCTCTTATTATTTCACCAGGGTCAACGCTTCACTGGCAGCGTTACCATTACCAGCGCATGACTCAGGGCTAGCGTGGGTGGTTAGCCCTTCGCCATAGGACACTTTCAGTCCCTACTTCTTGCCGGTTTTAATCGGCGCTCTCAAGAGTAGACCCCTTTATCATTAGGATCAAATACGAAGGCGCTTTTTACCATATCACAGCCCATGGAAACGAACGGAAAAGGATATTTTTTGCGAAGTCGGATTATCTATGATGCATTGAAGTTAGCTCACCAACCGGGCAGAATCGTAAAGACAATCTTGTAGTTGATTCGAATCCGTAGTGTCTAAAAGGCAGTTGTCTGATAGTTAACCTTTTGATATTACATGATTATTTTTTTATGGCCACGAACTTCGGTTAAGAGCGTCCCCCTTTGATGAATGGCATCCTCATAATCGCCCCTCCCTTGGTGGGAAGGGTTAGGGGAGGGGAAATTTAGGATGGATAGATCCCTTGCTATTTGTTGCAGGCCCAAGTACGGGAGGGAAAAACTGGAAGGAATCCTCAATCCTGTGTGACGGATCTATTTCTTTTATTTAGTACTCGCGCCCCGTGGGCCCATTATCTGGGAAAAATAGAGCATCATCTCTGAAAGGGGCATTCTCTCCGATTTCAGAGAGCCGATCGCTGTCCAGCCCACTGCAATGTGAAGTGCCTGCTTAATGTACTCGGGCAAACCGTATTTCTTTTGGAATGTGTTGGCTGTCTTTTCTGTGCAAGAAAGCCACACCGCGCCCAGTCCCAGGGCGTGGGCCATCAGGCACATGTGGTCTGCCGCGGCTGCACAATCAAAGAGCATATTGTGGGGTACCAGCTTATCGTGACCGACGGTTTCATACACCCGGGTATCGTAGCAGATAATGATAAGTACGCATTGATTCATGGGTGTGGGGATATCGCTCCAGACCACCTTGGCCTTTTCGGGGTCTCTGATGACAATGAAGCGTACAATGTCCAGGTTGCAGCCAGTCGGAGCGGCGCGGCCCGCCTCCAGTATTTGCTCGATCATCTCGTCCGGCACGGGCTTATCGGGCACCCAATCCCGAACCGAGTGGCGACCCCAGATCAACTTACTAACGACTGCCATTTCCTCTTCTGTGAACGGGGTCGGCAGAGCTTCATCAATTTCGACTTTTTCGCCAACCCGCATTTTCACAGCCAGCTCCATATACTTCTTACCCCACTGAAAGTCCTCGTCCTCATCGGAAAAACCTCGGGCTTTCCAGACGTCCAGGATGAGCTCTGTTTGAATACCAAAGTTGCGCGGCATCTTTTTTCGCCCCAACAGGATAGGATAGATCTCCACCTCTATGGTGTGATGTACCCTCTCCCGGAACAGGGCCCGCAGGCAGACTGGATCCATTTTCATTAGGTCTTCTCTAGTGTAATCTTCGCCTCCAATTCGGAAAACGGTGACCCGATCAAGATTAGTCATGGCTCTCCCTCCTTCTTTAGCATTTACACCTTAGATTACCATTACTCCAAAGTGATTCTGAAATCGCATCGGTCGTGACCCTCCATGATGGTTTTGGTCCGAACCAACTTCATTATCGGGTTAAAGCCGTTAACCAGGTCAAAATCCCGGGAGCAGGAAAGGACAACTCCGAGGTCGGCCAGACCCAATTCCTTATACATTTCAGCGTACCGACAGCGTATGATGTCAAAGCTATATCTGGTTTGGGAAAGCTGCAATTCCTGCATTTCATAGGCGCCGCCTGCTCCCCAAGCGCTTAGACCCCTGGCAAAGTCGGAAAGGGTGTTG
>JAQYWI010000234.1 GCA_030145015.1 Desulfobacterales bacterium | reverse complement strand
TGAACTAAAGTTTGAAGTGACTAAAGTTACGGAGTCGCTTCGCTCCATCTTTTTTATTTATTTTATAATGATCGTTCGACCCTGTCGTTCGACCCAATCGTTAGACCCTGTCGTTCGACCCTGAGGCTCTCGAAGGGAGGCTCTCGAAGGGAGGCTCTCGAAGGGAGGCTCTCGACGGGAGGCCCTCGAAGGGAGGCTCTCGACGGGAGGCCCTCGAAGGGAGGCTCTCGACGGGTAGAATTCCTCAACTTTAGGCACTTTAGATCACTTCCAACTTTAGCGCATTTGCTTTGATGCCTTTTTATTTTTGTGTCAGCCTTGCGGCAATATAACCGACTTCGGAATCAGCGATGGCCTGCAATTTTTTCCGAACAACCCGGGAATAATATTCGCGCTCGGTTTTGGTGAATGATTCGCTGTTCAACTTTTTAAACACAAGATCCCTTTGTTTGGGTGAAAAAAGTCGTTTCAAATAAGTTTGAAGGTCAGCAGAACGGTTTAAAACAGCCCGGCGGGACTCCTGTTCAAGCCCGCCGCGTTTAAAGGCCGGCATGCTATGTTTCGTTTTGGCGATGTACTCCCTTAAGGTATCCTGGAAAGCCCTGATAGAAATGCTTATGCCGCTGCTCAGTGGCAGCATCTTGGTTGACAGTAAAGTCCCATACTTCGTCTTTAGAGAACTGGCAATCTTTTTCAGGTTTTGCGGGGCCTCAATTCCCTCAAGGTCGAATAATTCCGCACTGATTAACAGCAATTTTTCCAAATTTTGTTTTTTGGGACTCGATTCCCAATATTTCGAAAACAGCATATGGCTATTGAGGGCAATCCCATTGCGTGCACAGATACCGAGAATCGCTGGAAACCTTATGACGAGGTCCTGATCATTCGAGCTGGCCAGGGCATCCAGAATTATGGTCGCCTGGCTCCCGGTGAGCCTTTTTTGCCCTGGATCGGCCAGCAGCGAGTTGAGTACCCTTAAAACGGCATCCGGTCTACCGGTTTTAGAGGTTGAAGTTTGCAGACTGTTGGTTTTCATGTTCGAAAGTGCATGCAGGTTTTCGGTTAAATATCCAAATTTGTTCTAAATAATAAGATACCGCATTCTCTTATTTTTATCAATTAAAAAATTGTATTTATTTATACAAGCTTCGGCAAGATGAGTTAAAGAGGGGCTTGGGGTGGTATCAAGAAATTTCCCGAATGCTCTTAAAAGAGAGTGCCTAAAGTGAATTTGAAAGTGACTAAAGTGAACTAAAGTTGGAAGTGACTAAAGTTAAGGAGTCGCTGCGCTCCATCCATGATTATTATAAATGATCGTTCGACCCAGTCGTTCGACCCTGAGGCTCTCGAAGGGAGGCTCTCGAAGGGAGGCTCTCGAAGGGAGGCCCTCGAAGGGAGGCTCTCGACGGGAGGCTCTCGACGGGAGGCTCTCGACGGGTAGAATACCTTAACTTTAGGCACTTTAGCTCATTTTAGGCACTTTTTTTACCGGTCTAACTTCGATAGACGCGTTGCCGCGCATTGGCAGCTTTTAGGAGGGTCTCCACACGCACGTCCACATAATCAAATACCCTGGCATATTTCTTTCCGGTTGCCGGACGCAGAACCCTGCCAAGATACTGCAACAAACGTCCGCTGAATTTTATTGGAGTGGCCAAAAATAAGGTGGTCAGATCCTTACAATCAAAGCCTTCCCCGATTAACTGGCCGGTGGCTATGATGACTTTAACCTGGCCTTTGTTGATCCGTTCGAGCACTTTCTGACGGTCACCGATATCAAGATCACCGGTCAGCAATTCGGATTCCAGCTTAAACCGGTAGCGCAACAGGGCCTGCAGATTCTCACAGTGGGCCTTTCGATCAGACAGGACCAGACAGATCCCGGAATTTCTGGCTGCCTCCCCGACAACATCCGAAGCAATCAGAATGTTTCTTTCCGTGTCGGTGGCCAGTTCTGCCAGCATCTTGCTGTATGCATTCACCGGATCACAGCGGGTTGTAAAGTTTGTTTCTCGAAATAGCACTTTAGCAGGCAGAACATCACCGCTTTCAATCAATTGGCTTTTATCCACCTCGTAATGCTTATCACCCAGGTGCCAGAAAATTAATTTAGAAAGTCTATCCCGGCGATAGGGTGTAGCAGAAAGCCCCAGCATGAATTGGGAATCGAAACTCGAAACCGCTTCGGTAAATGTCCGGCTCGGACACCGGTGGCATTCATCGACCACTAAAAAGCCGATATTTTCTGCGACCTCCTCGGCACATTTATAAAGGGATTGCACCAGGGCAACCGTAATTTTATCACCGTTGACCTTTTTGCCGCCTCCGATAAAACCCACCGCTTCAGGCTCGATACCGAGAAAAGTTTCAATTCGATCAACCCATTGGGTGGCCAGATCTTTTGTATGAACGATAATCAGGGCCGGCTGTTTTCGCCGGGCGATGATATACAGCGCCATCACCGTTTTCCCGGAACCTGTGGCCGAGCTCAGCGTCCCGAAATCTTTGGCCAGCATTTCATCAACGGCGATTTTCTGAAAGTCTTTCAACCGGCCGTTAAAGGTAAAATCCACCGGCTTAAGTTTGCGCCGCTGATCGTCGATCCTAAATTTAACACCCTGCCGACGACACATATTGATCAAGTGCCGGATGTAACCCCGCGGTATCCAAATCCCGGTTGGGCCGACCTTATCGTAAAACTTCAACAATCTGGGTGTGCCCCGGTTCCAGCGCCCCATTCGTTCATTTTCCAGCCATTTGGGGTTGAGAAATTGAAGCTTTTCGACCAGCATCTCCATGAGTTCCACAGGAACATTTTTGAGCTGCAGGTTTTCCTTAATGGTAATCGTCAAAGTAGACATACATCTGGTGGTGATTCTTCTGGGATAGCTGATTAAGGGTCGCTAATTTATTACAGGAATCCAGATATTTAGTTTAATAAATTCGAATATCGAAATCCGAAATCCGAAACAATATCGAATATCAAAATTCTAAACTGCCGGAAACAAATACAATCAAGCATAGAATCAGTGTGTTTATTTTTCTGTTTCCAAAATTTGAAAATTTGAATTTCGAAATTGTTTCGCATTTCGTGCTTCGGATTTCGAGTTTTGCGATATTAAGCTCCGCCTTGCCGTTGGCTTTTGAGCGAATAGGATACTATTCGGATCGCTTATCTTCTTTTATAAGTGCCTGTGCAATCTGAATATCATAGGCCTGCTTGGGATCAAAGTCCTTTACCTGGTACATGTGCTGGGCCTTCTTGATGGCATTATAGGGAATCCAGTCGTGTTCATCCCACAATTCCGTATCGTCGGCATTCCACATCCGAAACCAGATTTCTCCATCCGTCTCACGCACATACATCCGCACGCGCTTATTTAACGGAAAGGGATAGTAGTATAAGCCTTTATCATCTTTCATGTCTTAAACCTTCAGGTTCAAAGGTTCCGAGGTTCAGCGTTCAGAGGTTCAAAGGTTACTTAACAGAAGACAGATATCAGAGGTAGGATGACAGATGCAAACCGGAACGTAGGGCAGCCCTCTGCGGCTGCCAGAAACCAACAGCCAGAGGCCTGAACCTTTGAACGTTGAACCTTTGAATCTGAAACGCTTCTAAGCGTTATAACTTGCCTCGCTCCTTCATAATGCGCATATAGGTTTCCACGCCGCTCCGGGGGGGCTCATAAAGCTGGTCCTCGGATTTTTTTATCAATTGAATGGCTTCCGCAGGACAGGTGGTAACACACAGGCCGCAGCCGATGCATCGATTCAGGGCAATCGTGGATATAGCGTCAATCACATCAATGGCCTCCATCTGACAGCGATCCACACAGGTTTCGCATCCGGTGCACAATTCTTCATCCACCCGGGCGTAATAATTACTTTGAACGGCCTCGGCCGGATTGGGCTGTTTTTTCAACGATCGCAGCATGCCGCAACAATCCCCGCAGCAGCTTCACATTCCGCCTACTTTTTTCGAATTAAAGGGCTGCATCACCAGCCCGGCTTCTTCGTTTTTAAGGACGATCTGTTTGGCTTCTTCCTTGGTAATATAGCGGCCCATACCATTTTCTGCGTAGTAGTCTGCATGGGAGCCAAACATAAAACAATTTTCCTTAGGTTTGTCACAATCGCCTCCGGCCAGTGCGGTCTGAGTGCGGCAGACACAGTTGGCAATCACAATTTTTTCCTGGTTTTCGACAATCTGTAAAACATCTTCGTACGGTGCCACCGGCCAGTCGGCAACAATCTGCCGATTAATGGGTATGGTTCGCAAAACCGGAGTTTTGTGTGATTGTAATTTGTGCAGAAAGGCCTTTTCGAAATATTCCTCATTATCCCGCGCAAAGTCCTTATCCATAGATTTTACCTGAAACTCGAATATACCGACCACCCAGGGCACGGCCGCATACCGAACCCGATCGTCTTTTCGCTGCCGGAAAAGCAATCCCTTTTTTGCCATTCGCTCCATGATTTCGGCAACTTCAACCGGGTCTTTTTTTAATCGTTTGGCCGCATCGTCCGGTGACTCCATTAAGGGCTGAAGCAGCATAAAAAATTCCGCTTCCGCTTCGGTAAACACCTGTTTGAGCAACCGAATTTCTATCTTGCTTTCAGTTTCCGGAAAACCAACTGCCAGATCATCCAGGCGTTTGCGCAACCGCTCATAAACATCACTCATATCTTTCCCTCCCAAGTGTTATTAAATCACCGTATACCAGCACAACCAATTCATCGGGCCGCAAATACACCTGGCGCTCCAGCCAACCGTTTTATTAGTTTAATTGGTTTGATTGGTTTGATTCGTTAAAAAAATATAAAAAATCAAAAAGAGCAATATTACCAACTAATAAAACCAATAAAACTAATTTAACCAATTGAACGAAGTGCCCCAGTAAACGTGCATCTGTGGTTAATTTAGATCAGATATATACATGGAACCCTAAAAGTTTGCAACGATCAAAAGCCGTGACGGTCCAAAAACGCGATGATCGCCCGATTGACCTCCTGGGGCTTTTCCATCGGCGCGATGTGGCCCGCATCATGAATATGTTTGCGGGTTGCATTTGGAATGCCGTCTTCTAAAAACCGGGCATATTTTGGCGGTGTCAGTTTGTCTTCTTCGGCAGAAATGACAAGTACCGGAACACGTATTTCGTCCAGCCTATCTATCACCCTGAACTGATTGCATGCCTGAAAATCACCATAGGTAACCTGGGGCTTGCATTTGGCAAGATCATCCCGGAAAGGCTGTGTTACACTTGCATCCGTATTTTCGGATGATGCTAATTTGCTAAGCATTTCGACAAAACCCGCATAATCATTTTCAATGGCCTCAAAAATCGCGTGCGAAACTGTGAGCTTGGCACCCGTTCCAATCAGAATACCGGCCACGAAGTGCTCCGCAAAATCAAGTAAAAGCTGCTGCACAATAGCGCCACCCAGGCTCACCCCGCAGAGAATCGCTTTGGGCGCATATAGAGCATCGATAAATTCAAGCACCGCCCGGCTGTAATCCGCAATTGTATCTTTTCCGTCCTTTGCGCTTCTGCCGTGGCCGGGCAGATCAAGTGCCACCGTATTGACCCGCTCAGCAAGGCCTTCCACCTGTGCCTTCCAGAAATGGCCGGTGCCGCCGGATCCATGGATGAAGACGACTGTAGATTTGTCCTGATCTAAAGGCCACCTGCCAGCGATAAACCCAAGCCCGCTAATCTCCCTTTGCTCCATCCCGCCTCCTATTCGCGTTAATTAAACGCAGATTCACGCAGACTATTTAGATTAATTGGCCACGGACCCACACAGACTCACACGGACCTTTTGTTCGGCCGACATTGGCCGAACAAGAACTGTAAATGCCTGCGCGATGAAAACTTAACTCATAATGGGTCGATGGCACTAATTAACAGAAGAGATAGTAATAGTTAGTGTTCAGCATGACTTAACCCTTGCCCGAAGGGCAACAGGGTTTTTCCCTGGACAAAGTCGTCCAGGGAAAAGAATAAGTCCGTGTGTGTCAGTGTGGGTCTGTGGCTAATCTTAAAATAGATTTATTCAAAATTCACCTGCTGGACGCCCTCTTTTTCCTTGATCAGCAGTCCTAGCGCATGCCGGTCGTCTTTATCCTGTATGAGTTCCACTTGAGTAACCGCAAGGTTGCCGGCGTTCAATTTATATTTCCACTGCCGGATGTATCCCGGCACCAGGGCATAGGCGCAGCCTCCAGTAGCGCAACAGGAGGAGTCCACAACCGCGCAGCCGATAAAATACAAAACCTGCCGATCGTTAAACGGCAGGCGGTTTTCTGTGCTCAGAATATAATGTCCGCTGATCGTCCGAATTTCTTCATTTAATACCGGATGAATATAATCTTTGAGCACAGATTGGCCTTCCATGGGCATTCCTTTCGACCAGTGAGGAGTATAGATAAAAAGCCGGGGCAATGTCAATGAGGCCGGAAGGCAGAAGTTAGGGGTCAGGAGTCAGAAGTCAGATCCAGGTGATTGCGGCCTGCGACGAGCCCATCGGCCGTGAGCCCTTCGGTCGTGAGCTCAGGGTCGAACGACTCAGGGCCGAACGGCTCAGCCGAATCGATTGCGGAATGCCGAGGTCAGTCTGACACCTGACACCTGAAACCTGAAAACCTCAATGATAACAGATAGATAGGAAAGAACAGAGAACTGAGGTAAGAAAAAAGGTGAGAAAACAGAAGACGGAATTCAGATGACAAAAAGCGGAGGACTCCAGGCAACCTTGAACCTTGAACCTTGAACCCTGAACCTTTGAACCCCTACCCTCCCTCTTTACAGATACTATCTGCCATCATAAAAAACATCCCCCGGAACTTGGGTGACATATCCTTAAACCGAAATCCCAGGGCCACGATCTTTCTCTTCTTCCAGGTAAAATCACGGCTCCAGACAATGGTGCCAGCAACCTTCATGGCGAGCTCTTCATTGGGTAAACTCATTTCGATTTTGGCAGTTGTAACGTTTTTATAAATGGATGAAATGCTCTTATATTTGCCGTCCAGAATGACACATAATCCACCGATGGAAACATCCCTGGAATACCCGTCGAGGACCAAGGGCTCACTTTTATTGCCATTCATAAAAACCTGTAAATTAATTTTTAACGGCAGCTGATGCCGGCCGATCTTTCGGATCTTCTGCCCTACGCTGCCGCTACTGGATTCCTTACGGACCTTGTACAGGTCGATCAATCCCAGCTCGACGTTCGGATACGTATTGCATATCTTAATGAGATTAGATTTTGCTATTTTGACCAGTTCGGTTCGAGTTGTGGTTTCGATATAGGATTTCGAAGTGCTTTTGTCCTTAAAGGGATATATGTCTCCGAAGAATTGGTTTTCGAGCAGGGAGGAGGCCCTT
>JAQYWI010000006.1:2148-66156 GCA_030145015.1 Desulfobacterales bacterium | reverse complement strand
AAACTTACTTTTTCTTTGTATTTCCTTTTTCCTCCTTTAGCCCTGCTACAAAGGGCAGTCGATGCTCCCTAAAACCCTATTTTGCAGAAGCCTTTTAAAAAAAATTAAAAAGATTTAGGAATTCAGGAATTCAGGAATTCATCCCTCAATGCCGCAATTCTTGAATTCATATTGCATCAGCACCGGTCTCCCCGGTTCTCACCCGCAGGGCCTGCTCTACCGGTATCACAAAAATCTTGCCATCTCCTATTTTGCCTGTGTTGGCCGCTTCACGAATGGTTTCGACAACCTGATCGGCGCGGTCTGCATCGATCACGATTTCGATCTTAATTTTGGGAATAAAATCCACTGCATATTCGGCTCCGCGGTAGATTTCCTTATGGCCTTTCTGGCGCCCGTATCCTTTGACTTCGGAAACCGTCATTCCCTGGATGCCAATTTTGTTCAAGGCTTCTTTAACGTCATCGAGTTTGAAGGGCTTGATGATCGCCTCGATTTTCTTCATGGTAAAAACCTCCTTTTTCCCTTTTGAGTATTCTAACGGGTTTCTTTATCCGGCGACGCTGATTATTAAATTTCAAAAGCTCTTTCGCCGTGAATGGAGCTGTCGAGCCCGGCAACCTCGTTTTCTTCGGTTACCCTCAGGCCGCCGGTTAATAATTTGGTTATATAGATGACAATCAGGGTGCCGACGGCGGTAAACAAGGCCGTGGCGAAAATGGAAACAACCTGGATCCAGAGCTGTTTCGGGTTGCCGTAAAACAGACCTTGGCCGGCTTCATTTATGGCCGGATTGGCAAACAGTCCGGTGGCCAAAGCGCCCCAGAGCCCGCACATCCCATGGACACCAAAAGCATCCAGCGAATCGTCATAACCGAGCTTATGTTTAACTTTTGCCACGAAATAATAGCCCAGTATGCCGGCAACAAATCCAATAATCAATGCCGCCGGTAAATTGACAAACCCGGCTGCCGGTGTGATCGCAACCAGTCCGGCCACAACTCCGGAAGCTAAACCCAGCACCGTCGGTTTTTTGTCTACCAGCCATTCGGCAAACATCCAGGTGAGCGCGCCCATTGCGGCCGAAGTATTGGTGACCAAAAAGGCCGAACCGGCCACACCATCGGCGGCCAGCTGACTGCCGGCATTAAAGCCGAACCAGCCAAACCATAAAAGTGCCGCCCCAACGGCGGTGAATGCAATGCTGGAGGGAAACATGGCTTCTTTACCATATCCGATGCGTTTGCCGAGCACCAGCGCGAGCACCAGACCGGCCACACCGGCGTTAATGTGTACCACTGTGCCGCCTGCGAAATCAAGCGCGCCCATATTTCCCATCCAGCCGCCGCCCCATACCCAGTGGGCGATCGGGCAGTAGATGAAGGTGACCCATAAAATCGTAAAAACAATCCATGCTGAAAACTTCATACGATCGACAACCGACCCCAGAACCAGGGCAACGGTGATACCGGCAAATGTCATCTGAAAAAGAACGAACACATAAGTTGGAATGCTTCCCGAAAGACTGTCTACCCCGATGCCGGCTAAAAACATATTTTCCAGACCGCCGAATATGCCGGCTTTATCCGGTCCAAAAGCGAGACTGTACCCCCACATCATCCAGATGACGCTTGCCAGGCAATAGGACACAAATGTCATCGCGAAGGTGTTTAACAGGTTTTTATACCTTGACATTCCGCCATAAAACAGAGCCAGGCCGGCCGGAGTCATCATCATGACCAGTGCGGTTGAGACAATCATCCAGGCGGTGTCTCCCGAATTTAAACCTTCCGACGCAAGCGCGGAAGAAAAAGGCATTGCAAGCAAAATTGCAGCTGTCAGCAGACTTTTTAATTGCATTTTTAAGAGTCATCCTCCTTTTAAGGTATTTTGTTTCTAAATAAATGTTTGAGCCTTAAGCAAAGCAAAAATTACCAAGCTTCATTTTTTTTTGTTCAAACGATCAGGTCGGGCGGATAGCCGTTCCATTATGGCGGCTTTTATATTGGCCACCTGATCCGGCAAATCCACTTTTTGTTCATTTATATCCCTAACATAAAAGACGTCGACGACCTGGTCCGCTTTGGTTGCGATTTTAGCAACCCAGATATTCAGATCGAAGCGATAAAGTGCATCTGTCACACTGAAGAGCAGACCGGGAAAATCATAGGTGAACACTTCGATGATGGTAAAAAAACTGGAACTGGTATTATCCACCGTGATCTGATGGGGTTTTTTGTCAAGCCCGGCTTTGCCGTTACGGTAAGCGCGGACCTTCTTTTTAAGGGCTGCGGTCAGGTCCAGTTCGCCGGACAATGCGGCTCCAAGGTTCGTCGCGGTCCGCTGCCATTTTTCGTCTTCCAGCAGAGGATCCGGCGGGGGTTTGACCTTGAAAATATCCAGAGCCATATTATTGCGCCAGGTAAAGACCTGAACGTCCAGTATGTCGATGTTGTTTAAGGTAAACACCCCGGCAATTTTTGAAATCAGACCGGGACGATCCTGAGCACAGATGGTAACAGTGCGGGTGTTGGCATCGGGTGCCTGTTCAACTTCCCATATAAAGTCGGAATTGACCGTGGATAAATCATTGTAAAGCCTGATATGTTTTTTGATTTCAGGGGTCGGCATGTATAAAAGATATCGCGGCGACATCACGTCCAGCAGGGCTTCGATTTTCTTTTTTGCCCCGGAGTTGCGCGCTGAACGGATGGCCTCCTTTTTCTTCTGCTCCGCAACTTCAACGGCCCGGGCGGTAGCCAGTTCCCCTTTTTCAAGTACATTCAATGTTTTGAGGAAAAAATCTCTCAAAAGCGTTGCCGTCCAGTTGTTCCAGGCCATCGGCCCGGTTGCGATCGAATCTGAGATGGTCAGCAAATAAAGCATCTTTAGGCGTTCGATGTCCTTTATCTTGCGAGCACAGGAAATGGCCGTTTCCTCGTCGTGGATATCCCTGCGGGCAGCAGTTTTAATCAACAAAAGATGTTCCTGAACCAGAAAAATTACCGTTTCGATATCTGCGGGCTTCAAACCCTTTTGAGTCAGGATGTTTTTAACGATCTTGGCGCCTCTTGTTGAATGATCTTCTTCAGATTCGCCCTTGCCGATATCGTGCAGCAAAGCCGCCCAGAGCAACAGTTTCTTTCTTTTCAGATTCCGGTAAATCTTTTCGCATAACGGTTCCAGGCTGCTGTCTCCGGCTGTGCCGAACTTTTTAACGGTTTGCACGCTGCGCAACAGATGCTTATCGACCGGATAAAGATGATACTCATCGTACTGGATGCGGTTGCGGACGCCGCGGAATTCAGGGATAAATTTTTCCAGAAAACGCGTGTTTAACATTTCGTTGAGGACATTAAATTTCGGCGCCGGGGCGACTAAAATCCGTTCGAATGATTTAACAACCGACTCGGAAGTTCGATAGGCTTTATTTACAAGATGGGAAAATTCCTTTACCAGCCGCTTGGCTTCAGCGCTTAAGGGAATTTTGAGGCGTGCACTTTCTTCAAATATCTTCATTAAAAGTTCCGGTTTTTTTATGATGGCCTCGGGTGCATCGAAGTTAAGCATTCCCCATTTGATCACTTCCAGGCCCTCGACCGCACTTTTTTTCTGTGATTTTCTTTTGCGTTTCCTTATTTTCTCGTAGCCCAGCTCATGCAGAAACACCAGGTGCTGCTGTTTTAGCGCCTCCATTTTTCCGTGTAACTCTCCCATAAATCTTTCGACCGGTTCCTGTCCGTTATTTTTCTTGTAGTTCAGTGACCGGGCCAGCTTAACCTGGTTTTCGAAGTGCAACTGGTCACACTTGCGACCGCAGATGTAATGAATGCGGTTGCGCACGTTCCAGATAAAGGCGATGGATCGGCTCAAGGTCTGGTACTCTCTATGCGAAAGGTGTCCCAGGTATTCAAGGTCTCTGGATTGTTTTGCATTAAAGGCGATGCGCGCAATCCACAGCATGGTGTGATAGTCTCGCAAACCGCCCTGGCCTTCTTTAAGATTGGGCTCAAGCAAATAGGCCGAATCGCCGAAATGGGCGTGGCGTAATTCATTATTTTCAACCAGCCAGTTGATAATATTGCGGGATTTTTTAACAATGATCTTTGCGCGCAATTCATCCAGAAGATTCGCGTAAATCAGGGACCACCCGCAGATAAACCTGGCATCCAGCATCGGGGTCAGCACTTCATAATCTTTGGCGGCGAGCGCCAGGCACTCTTTCAGCGAACGGGTGGCATAACCGACGTCCAGGCCAATATCCCATAACGGATAAATGATTTCCTGGATCAAGTTTTCTGCTTCCCTCGGAACCTTCTTCTTAAACAGAAACAGCAGGTCGACATCGGAATGGATGCATTGTTCCTCTCTGCCGTAGCCGCCCAGGGCAATAATGGCATACGGATTTTTACGGATATCCATACGCGGACCCACCCTGCTGGTTTCAAATGCCTGGCGGAAATAATCGTCCAGGAGCCGGGCATGCTGCTTTAAAAAGTCGGGTTCTTTTCCCTTTAAAAGGCGCGCAATCAACCCTTTCGTTTTTTGGTGCAGCTGTCTGGCTGTTTGTTGGTGGATATTTTCCATTTTGAGGTACGCCTCTTTCTAGTTAAAGGAATCATAACTTGTTGAGCAACATGTATGCCAAGAAGCGATAGTTTATTAATAAATGAATAATTTCAATATGATATCAGGTTTCCCACCGAGGTGACGGGGCCCCCGGTTGTTACAAATTTGCCAGAAATAACGGTAAAATATTACAAAAATGTAATATCAATTTTTTAAGTTATTCATTTTTTACCGATGATGACTGCGGGTGGATAATTGAAAATGCGAGATTTGCAACACCTGAAAAACATTTTGCGGTTATGTCAAAGATAACTTTTTGGTCATTTTCGCGTCATGTTGCGGTCAATATCTTGTCCTATTATCAATTCCAACGACAATCGTTTTTCTTGGCAAAATTTATCGAGGCGGTAAAAACCATAAAACCGAAAAAAGCATTTAACAAACCTGTTGCAATTATGGTGACGGCCCTTCTCATTTTAGGTTCCGGCCTACCGATTGCAGCGGCAGGCAAAAATACGCCGGTAGGAAAAGTTTTGAGATGACCTGGAATCTTGCAATATGCAGCCATAACAGCAATAGGAGTAAAAAGGGCGATCAATTGCTGAACCCAATCGAAGCCATGTTTATGGGGATTGACGCGGCTTCTGCTGTCGAGGCAAAGGAACCGTTCGGCCAAAATCTAAATATCTCCGAACCCGGCCATAAAGATTGTAAGCGCTATTCTGCTGATGATTCACCTGAGCGGGATGCGCTAAGCAATTCGGTTAGCCGGTATTTAAAAAAAATCAACTGTTTTGGCCTCTTAAAGGGTGAGGATGAGGTTGAAATTGCCAAAAAGATAGAAATCGGTGAACAGGAAATATTGCGGGCAATTCTGCAATCGAAAATCGCATTGGACTACATTATCAACCTTAGTTGTCAGATTAAAAGCGGCAAACAGACGGCCGGCAAAATTCTAATGCATATTCTCAGACGGGGCGAACCGGTTTCTTCGCAAGCTAAAATTGAATTATTTCTAAAAACCACCCGACGGCTTAAAAAACTGCATGCCGCTGCAAAAGCAGTCCGTGAGAAGCTGGCTGCCGGCGGGTTGCAGCCGGGTGAAAAGCTGTGCCTGGAAGAAAAACTGAATCGGCAAGGTGATCGGATTTTTAACCTTTTAACAAACTGGCGGTTTGAACCCTGTGTGATTGATGATATTGAAAAAGAAATTCGTGAACTGGAAGCTTCCTCCGGGTCCGGGGACCCAACCCTGGGACGCATTCTTGCACAGGTTGAGGCCGGCCGCGCCAAGGTCAATGCGCATCGAAGCAAACTCATAAAAGCCAACTTGCGCCTGGTCGCCAGCATTGCGAGACGGTATACCCAGCGCGGATTGTCTTTAATTGATCTTATCCAGGAGGGTAACATCGGCTTGATCAAGGCAGCCAACCGATTTGAATACCGTCGCGGGACGCGTTTCAGTACCTGTGCCACCTGGTGGATTCGGCAGGCCATTTTACGCGCCATATATAACCAGGCGCGAACCATCCGCCTTCCGATTCATATCAGAGATAAGTATCGCCAACTCCAAAAGACCACCCACAGCATTCGGGCCGGCAATAACGGAAATGGACATATTGAAAAACTCGCCGACCCGATCGGTATGCCCGGCGATGAAGCCGACCGGATTTTAGCAATTGCCGGGGAGCCGCTTTCATTGGATGCCCCATTGAATGCCGAAACGACACGCTTTCTGGGTGATGTTATTGAAGACGGTAACTTAATGGATCCCTTAACGTTTGTGGCCAGACGCAACCTGGCGGAGGAAACGCGCAAGGTGCTTGCGGTGTTGACGCCACGTGAAGAGAAGGTTTTGCGAATGCGGTTTGGAATTGGTGAGAAGACCGATCACACCCTATACGAAATCAGTCGGAAATTTGATCTATCGCGCGAGCGCATCAGACAGATCGAGGCCCGGGCACTTCGAAAGCTTCAACAATCAAAATACAGCCGCAATCTCAGGACATTTATCGATCGTTGAACAGATTCAATGATTTCCTAAAAATGTATTCCAGATTTTTTCCACCCGGTTGCGCAGGTGACTGAATTTTTCCCGGGGGACCTGGGCGGGTTTTTCCTGAAGACTGGCCTGATGGGCTGCTGCCCGATAAATCAGATAGGCATGTTTTAAAATGTGTGCTGTATATTCATCTATGGCGCCTGTTGTGATCAAGGTCTGGATCAGACGCACATTATCGGTCCATTGCAGCAATGCGCGATATTCATGCGATTTTAGCAACACCAGGTACTGCACTAAAAATTCGATATCCACCATTCCGCCGATATCTTGCTTGAGATCAAACATCCCCGCCTCGGGCTTTAAAAGTTCTTTGCGCATGCGGTCCCGCATAAGGGTTACTTCTTCCTGTAGTTTGTGCTTCGGGCGCTTACGGGCCAGAACTTTGTTACGGGTGCGTCTAAAGTGATCGGTTAGCAGCGGATCTCCAAGAATGGGTCGGGCCTTTATCAAAGCCTGGTGTTCCCAGGTCCAGGCCTGGTTTTGCTGATAATCGCGAAATCCCTCCGCATGGCTGACGAGAACCCCGGAAGCCCCGCTGGGTCGCAGCCGCATGTCAATTTCATACAACCTGCCAGCCCGCGTGTGGGACGTCAGGATGTGAATAACACGCTGCCCGAGACGGTTATAAAATTGGGCACTATCGATCGCCTGTTGGCTCCCCTGGGTTTTTTCCCGGGTTCCGGAGTGCAGAAACACCAGGTCAAGGTCCGAACCGTATCCAAGTTCCAGCCCACCGAGTTTGCCGTAAGCGATAACCGCAAAACCGCTATCACAGGAAAGTCCGTCCAGAAGACAGGCCGGCGCGCCGTGCTTTTCCTGCAGATGCGCGTGTGCAATTTTGACGACTTCAGCCAGCACTGTCTCGGCTATATCCGACAGGTGATCACTGACGCGCATCAAGGGTAGTGCTCCGCTGACATCGGCAGCGGCAACCCTTAGGACATTTATTTCTTTGAAAACACACAACTGTTCGATCTGATATTCCAGGTCATCCGCAGGGGCCTGGCGCATGCGCTGGTTCAAATCAACTTTTATCTGCTTGGCCTCGGGCGGAATATAGAGCGTGCGAGGATCCAGGAGCTCATCTAAAAGAACCGGATGTTGGGCTAAAAATGAAGCGATCCAGGGGCTGGCCTCCGCAAGTTGAATCAGGTGGGTTAATGCATCCGGGTTTTCAAGCAAAAGCGCAAGATAACTGATCCGCCCGCCAATCGATTTTATCAGATCAATAATTCGACCGAGGATAATTTCAGGTCTATCGCTGTCCCCGACCGCTTTAAGTACCTGGGGAATTAATTTTTCAAGACGCTGGTGGCCTTTTTGTCCTAACTGACTTGACCCAAGCGAACTTCGTAAATATGCCAATAATCGCAGTACCTCCTGGGGCTGGTCAAAGCCGGCGCCGACCAGAATCTCATCAGCCTGGCTGTCGCCGATCAAACCCTGCCAGATACCCTGCAGCTGTTCTTCTAATTTTTGTGTTCCGGATTTAGAATCTTTGGTTTCCAACAGAATCTGAAAATGGCGGTGTACATTGTTGCGATGCTGTTCAAGCTGTGAACTGAATCTTGAAGCATCCGCGAACCCCATGGACGCTGCCAGACGATTTTGGCCCTGTGCATCTAAGGGCAAATCATGGGTTTGTCGATCGTCAAATTCCTGCAGCCGGTGTTCGGTATTTCTAAGGAAGACATAAGCGGCCCCGAGCTCATCACAAACCGCTGCGGGAATGTGGTTGTCGCGGGCCAGAATTTTTAAAACCTTCAGGATACTGAGTTGTTGAAGATCGGGTGTGACGCCGCCCCGAATCAGTTGAAACATGTGAGCGAAGAACTCAATTTCTCGAATCCCTCCTCTTCCCAGCTTAATGTTGTGTTCCATTGCCTTACGCCTGACCTCGAGAGATATCATTTGCTTCATTTCTCTCAATGAATCAAAGGCGCCGTAATCCAGATACCGGCGGTAGATAAAGGGATTTAGACGTTCTATCAGATGGTTACCGGCTTTTTTATCTCCGGCGACAACCCGGGCTCTGATCATGGCGTAGCGTTCCCACTCCCGGCCCTGCTCTTCGTAGTAATTTTCCAGGGCGTCAAAATTCATCGCCAGAGGGCCGTTTTCTCCGTAGGGCCGCAAGCGTAGATCCGTGCGGAACACGAAACCATCGCCGGTCGGTTGACTGATAACCTTGACGAGCTGGCGGCAAATGCGGGCGAAAAAATCATCATTACTGACCGACTGCGCGGCTCCGCGCGTATGTCCGGCTTTTGAGTAAGTAAAGATAAGATCGACATCGGATGAAAAGTTTAGCTCGCGTGCTCCCAGTTTGCCGAGGCCCAGAATAACCAGTTGCTGACGGGAGCCATCTTCGGCGGTGGGCGCTCCCAATTTTTGAGATAACCAGCCGTAAAGAACAGCTGTGGCATGCTCGAGGCAGGCATCGGCCAGGCCGGAGAGATCGGTGACAGTTTCGAACAGGTTATTCCAGCCGGCAAGGTCGCGAAATGCAATTCGCGTCATTTCCCGGCGTCGACAGGTACGCAGAATGTGGATTAAAGCCGCTTCATCCTTTAGATCAACGAGGGCTTTTTTTAGTTTTTGATCATAGTCATTTTTGGAATAGCATCGTTGAAGGTCTCCGCTGCGGATAAGATCGGATAATAGTGCCGGGCTGCGGGTGCAGTTTTTGGCAACAAAATCGCTAAATGCAAACACGCGTTGAAGTGCTTTTAAGATCTGCCGGTCTTTGGGGAGGTCAATTTTATCTGTGGCAGATGAATGCCTGAACTCCGCCCACTTTCTTTCCAGGTCCTGAACGAGTATATCGGGAAGGGCAGGTATATTAGTCATGTGTGACAAAGCTTTTATTGTCTTTAACTCGATGTCGAGACGAATTGAGTTTTATATCCGCACATTATTTGGAGTGCTGGAGTGCTGGGGTACTGGAGTAATGGGAATCAGAACGGTTTGCAATTCATCGAATTATTTTACAATACTCCAATACTCCAACACTCCATTACTCCAAAAATCGTCTAAACCAGCATCGTTCGTATCAATACGGTATTTTTGTCTATCCTTGTATGATTTCATTGACAGTTACTTAATATACCCCCAATCCACCAAACTTTTATAGGCATGCTGGGCGTACTTACCCTGCTGCACCACCTGCAGATAGCGTTTGTATTCATTGGCCGCCGGCTCGATCTGATTCATGCCTTCCTGGCAATAGCCTTTAAAGAAAATGGTGTTTGGATTTCCGGGCAGCAGCCTTTCAAAGGCGTTAAATTCTTCATAGGCGCCATCGAAATCCTTTAGCTGGATTCTGGAAAAGCCGCTGAGGTGATAGGCCTGAGCCTCTTTTGGATAGGACTTTTGGGCCATTTCGGCATACTGGCGCCCAACTGCATATTTCTTCTGGACCAATTGACTCATTGACATCATGCATAGGGCAACATAATCGTTGGGCGCTTTTTTAAGCGCCTGGCGGAAATGTCCTGTGGCGGCATCGTATTTGCGTTGGGCCAATTGCTTTTCGCCATTTTGAATCTCTTCGATCGCGCTTTTCTTGGCGCGCAGCCCGGCGGTATGGTCCATATAGCGGTCTCTATAAAGCGGTCCCTTTAAAGCGGCCTGATATTTTGTTTTGGCCGTCTGAACCGCTGTATCATGCCGTTCCTGGCTCATCGGATGGGTGGCAAATAACAGGTCGACGGTAGTGCTTTTGTGTTTGGACATACTGTTCAGCATGTCCATCAGCCCGACAAAGCCCTCGGAACCATAGCCGGCACCCACCATATATTGCATGCCCAGGGCATCGGCTTCGCGTTCGTTATCCCGGCTGTAAGATGCCAGCAATGCACCGGCTCCAATCTGGCCCAGCTGGCCGGTCAGGTCGCCCAGAGCAGCACTCTGGGTTCCGGCCAGCACCGAAACTGTGCCAACGACCGCCTGGGTAAGCTGCCCTTTTGACATCTGTTCGGCTGAGTGCCGGGCGTTTACATGACCCAGTTCGTGGCCCAGCAGGGCGGCCAGTTCAGCTTCGTTGTCCAGTGAGAGCATAATGCCGCGGGTGGCGGCAATACTGCCGCCGGGAAAAGCGTAGGCATTGATATAGGTGGCGTTAACCACCCGAAACGAATAGGGCATATGGGGTCGATGGGATGATGCGGCCATCTTGTTTCCGACCTGGCTGACGTAGCGGTTTAATTGGCTGTCTTGCACTTCCCCGAAATCTGAGGAAAACTGAATTGGTGAGTACTGCCGGTCGATTTGAATTTCGGTATCTTCGGATACCAGCATCAGTTGCGATTTTCCGGTAACCGGATCCGTGGCGCACCCGAACACATAGCCGGCGGCGGCCAGCGATGACAGCCGTAGGAAGTCGCGTCGGGTAAGCTGGCGCAATTTAGATGTATTTGACGGATGAATCGGCATAACAATCTCCTATTTTTATAATCGTCCTCGTTCTCGTCCTCGACACGCTATCAAATTGTCCTCCCCAAATTCTGCTTTTCGAGCACGAGTACGAGGACGAGAACGAGGACGATTACTGCGATAAACGATGGCTGTATTTATTTTTTGGACAACGTTACCATTTTATACGATTCTAACAAACGATTGCCAAGGGTGGCGGCAAGTTGTTTGAAGAAAATAATACCATTAATAAAATAAAGCCGTCCGGTTGTCAAAATAATATCCCCGTGGCGATAGTCGCCATAATTCTTACATTTTTGTAAAATTCCAGAGCAATCTATTACATTTATGTATGTTTATTGCCTGTTGTTTTTTGGAATGATTCATGGATCCAATGATTATGGGCATTCGCGGTTCTTCGAGCTCTGGCATGGTCATTGCTGAAGACTTCATAGGGGTAATTTGCACTTTTGGGCTAATCGTTGATATAAATCAATTTTTTGTTTTTCAAATTATGTTTATATGATATAAGCGATTGAAAACTAAACGTATTATGAATTTCTTGACTACCATAATTTGCAGTACTTCCTGCCTCAAGCGATAACCTGACTGATCTGATCTACATTGCTGTCACTTGCCGTTTCCATCGCAATGGAGGTCGCACCATTGTCATTTGTTGCCCCAACAGGATTTTTTATCTTTAATTTTATGCTGAAAAAGGAGATCAAATACCATGTGCCGCTTATTTGCCATCACCAGCCAGGAGCCCTTATCCCCAATGGTCGCCCTGAATGCGCTTGATGTTATGCGCGAGGGGCATGATTGTTCGGGCGTCGGGATTTTTCTGCGTGATCTTGCCGGGCCGTTTGATGAGATGAAAGACGCCCCGATTCTATCGGGAATTTTTAGCGATAAAGGCTTAAAGCGCCTGGACACTTTTATGATGGATATCGGCTTTATGACCAAATATAAAATCACTGTTAAACTCCCCAAAACACCCCCTCCCGGTGTTCCCAAACGGGATGTATATCTGATTCGGGCCTATGAATACCCGGAAGAATGGGAGGATCTCAGCCAGGCGGAACTCTATGATCAACTCCTTAAGATTCGGCTTCAGCTCAGGGCCATGGGGGAGGAAAAAAATGATATGATTGTTTTTTCCTTCTGGCCGGATGTGATTATGATCAAGGAAATCGGGGACCCCATGCTGATTGCCCAGCATTTGAATCTGGACCGCAAAGAGCTTTTTTCCAGGGTGATCATGGCCCAGGGACGCCAGAACACCAATTATGCCATTACCCTGTATGCCTGTCATCCGTTTTTCATTCAGGGATATTCAACCATGACCAACGGAGAAAATACGGCCTTTGTTCCGATCCGGTCATTCTTGGAGTCTAGAGGCTTTCCAGGCTATTCCGGCTATCAGTCGGACTCGGAGGTGTTCACCCACATCCTGCATTATGCGGTTTCCAAACTCGGGCTTGGAATTGAAACCTACAAGCATGTGATCACACCGCTTCAGGATGAAGATTTATTAGACCATCCCAACCGTAATTTTTTAAAGAATCTTAAACAAACATGCCGGCCGCTGATTACGGACGGGCCCAATTGTGTGATCGGCTGTCTTCCGGACCATAGTGTGTTTATGGTGCAGGATCGTAAGAAACTGCGACCCGGAGTTGTCGGCGGAAAGCCCGGTGTCTATGCGTTTTCTTCAGAAATCTGCGGCCTGGACGCCGCCATTCCAAACCGGGATAAAAGCAAGGATTTTCAACCCATGCACCTGGATACGGTCCTTGTCGGTCCGGGGCGTCAGGAGGTTACGTTATGGAACCAGAAAGACCCATTACCCCTTCCACACTGAGTGTTAAAGACCTACCGTGGCAGGTTCTATGGGATAAAGAAAAATGTACCCTTTGCGGCAAATGCACGGCGATATGCCCGGTAAATGCCATTGAGCTGGGGGTATTTCGCAAGCGACTGCTCGAGCCCCCGACGGACCTGTCGCAAGCGCCGGCCATGGCCTATAAAAGTTATTACGGCATCCGGCAAAAAACAGACCCGGCTTACCGATGTATCGGCTGTGCCATGTGTACCATGGTTTGCCCCAATGACTGCATTGTTCCCTGCCGAAGTGATGAAGCCGATAAACTCAAATTTCACGTTGACCAGGGCGGCCAGCCCCGCAGACGGGGCGGTCGGCGCAATGTGCCCGGTGGTATTCTGGATCGCCTGAAATTTATCCGCATCTCGATGTTAACCGACCCGGCCCTGGATGCCGGCCGCCATGAGTTCGAACTGCGCACTTTGCTGGGGCGGGTTTTGCCGCCCGAAGACAATCTGAAATTCTTAAGTGTAAACGGCTGGATTCCACCGGTTCGCGAAATCTATCCGTTGATCATCGGCGCCATGTCTTTCGGGGCCCTGTCCCCTACCATGTGGGAAGGATTGCAGATGGGTGTGGCCTATTTAAATGAAGAACTGGGTATGCCGGTGCGGATCTGTACCGGTGAGGGCGGATGTCCGCCGCGGCTGTTGCGGTCCCGATTTTTAAAATATGTCATCCTGCAGATCGCCAGCGGCTATTTCGGCTGGGATGAGATTATTCACGCCATCCCGGAAATGAAAGAAGATCCCTGTGCCATCGAGATCAAATATGGACAGGGTGCCAAACCCGGAGACGGCGGACTGCTGATGTGGTACAAAGTCAACAAACTGATTGCCGCCATCCGGGGCGTGCCCACCGGTATCAATCTGCCGAGTCCGCCTACCCACCAGACCCAGTATTCGATTGAAGAATCGGTCGCCAAGATGATCCAATCGATGTACATGGCCTGGGGGTTCCGGGTGCCGGTATATCCAAAAATATCCGGTACCTCGACGGCAATGGCGGTTTTAAACAACCTGACCCGCAACCCCTATGCCGCCGGGCTGGCAATTGACGGTGAGGACGGCGGGACAGGGGCCGCTTATAATGTATCAATGAACCATATGGGGCACCCCATCGCCAGTAATATTCGCGACGGTTACCTGACGCTTGTGCAGGTGGGCATGCAAAACCAGCTGCCGCTGTTTGCCGGCGGCGGTGTCGGCAAAAACGGGAATCTGGCGGCCAATGCCGCCGCTCTTATTATGCTGGGCGCCAGTGGCGTTCAGATCGGCAAGTACGTCATGCAGGCTGCTGCCGGGTGCCTGGGTTCTGAATCCGACCGCTGCAACATTTGCAACATCGGTCTTTGCCCTAAGGGGATAACATCCCAGGACGCACGCCTGTATCGGCGCCTTGACCCTGAGCAGGTGGCCCAACGGTTGGTCGACCTTTATTTAAGCTTTGATATTGAACTTAAAAAAATAGTAGCACCGCTGGGGCGATCCACATCATTGCCCATCGGCATGTCCGATGCGCTGGGCATCGATGACCCCAATGTGGCGGAGCGGTTGAAGATAAAGTATGTTGTCTAGCGATGCGGTTGGCAGAATAGCGATAAATTCGAAATTCGAATATCGAAGCACGAAACAAATCCGAATATCGAATGATCTAAATCCGAAACTGTTTGGAGCATTCGAATTTATAATTTTGAAAATTGTTTCGGATTTCGTGTTTCGGATTTCTGATTTCTCCTGATTGGAAGATGTGGAGAGAACATATGAATAAACGAGAAACAAACCAACACACTCAGCCCCGGGTGATTTCAGGAACATTCAGCGGAGAGCGGGTGGAATCAAGGGTTTTGGAAGAGCAGATTCAAGAAGCTGTGGCGCGGGGTGAGCGCTCGATAGAGGTCCGCGCCCTCGGCCAGCATGGTATCGGCGGCCGGCTCTGGCGCAGCGGAAATGACTCGGTTCATATCAAGATAACCGGCCAAACCGGACAACGGGTGGGCTCCATGGGCTTTCCCAACACCTTTATCAAAGTCCTGGGCCCGGCCTCGGATGATGTCGGCTGGCTCAACGCCGGTGCCGAGATTGCCATTCATGGAAATGCGGGCAATGGCTGCGCCAATGCCATGGCCCAGGGCAAAATTTTTATCGCCGGGAACATCGGTGCGCGCGGCATGACCATGACCAAGCATAATCCGCGTTTTGCACCACCTGAACTCTGGGTGTTGGGTTCTGTCGGTGATTACTTCGGTGAGTTTATGGCCGGTGGAATCGCCGTGATTTGCGGGCATGAGCCCCAGAACCCGGAAAATGTTTTGGGCTATCGGCCCTTTGTCGGTATGGTTGGCGGGAAGGTTTTCTTCCGGGGAGCGCATAGTGGCTACAGCCAGCCTGATGCTAAAATGGTTCCGATCAAAGACGATGAGTGGAACTGGCTGACGGAGAAATTAAACGCTTTCCTGCAGAAAATTGATCGGTCCGAGCTTATTAAAACGTTTTCCGATAAAAAACAGTGGCAGCTTCTGGTGGCCCGCACGCCCCAGGAAAAAGTCTCCAGCCCGATGCGATCCATGCATTCTTTTCGAGAGGAGACCTGGGACAAGGAGCTGGGCGGGGGGGGCTTAATCGGCGATCTTACCCAACTGGATCGAACACCCATTGCCTTGATTACCAACAGCTTCCTGCGGCGATTTGTTCCGGTCTGGGAAAACCGCAAATATGCGGCACCCTGTGAGGCCACCTGTCCGACCGGCATTCCCGTGCAGGAAAGATGGCGCCTGATCCGTGAAGGCCGCGTGGATGAAGCGGTGGATCTGGCACTGGGTTATACGCCCTTTCCGGCGTCGGTATGCGGATATTTGTGCCCCAACCTGTGCATGCAGTCCTGCACGCGGCAAATTTCAGCAATGGCACCGGTGGACGTCACCCAACTGGGCCAGGCGAGTCTCAAAGCCAAACTGCCCGATCTGCCGCCGGAAGGCGATAAAAAAATTGCGGTCATCGGCGGCGGGCCGGCCGGGATCTCCGTTGCCTGGCAGCTGCGCCAGCAGGCGCATCAGGTCACCATTTACGAGGTGGCAAAGACACTCGGCGGAAAAATAACGCAGGTTATTCCCGAGAGCCGAATTCCCAAAAAAGTGATCGCCAAAGAGATGCAGCGGATCAAAGAGGTGATTCCCCAGGTAAACCTGCGACAGCCCCTGGGTGCCAAAGACATCATCCAGCTCAAAGCGGATTTTGATTTTGTCATCATTGCCACTGGCGCCCAGAAACCCAGAAGCCTGCCGATTCCGGGGAATGAAAGAACCATCACGGCGCTTGATTTTCTGAAGGCAGCCAAAACAAACAAAACCAAGGTGGGTAAAAATGTGGTCATCATCGGCGCCGGCAATGTAGGTTGCGATGCGGCTGCCGAAGCACACCGTCTGGGGGCTCGGAAAATCACCCTGCTGGATATTCAGGCGCCGGCATCTTTCGGCAAAGAAAGAGATGCCGCAGAGGCAGTCGGGGCCGAATTTATGTGGCCGGTATTTACCCGGGAAATTACCCCATCCGGTGTGAAACTGACCACCGGAGAAGAAGTACCCGCCGATACGGTGATCGTTTCCATTGGCGATGTGCCGGATCTCGAGTCTATTCCCGAAACGGTTACAACCGAAAACGGGTTTGTTAAGATAAATGACAACTATCAGACATCAGACCCCCAAATCTTTGCCCTCGGCGATGTGGTCAAGCCGGGGTTGCTGACCGAAGCCATTGGTTCCGGCCGGGTTGTTGCCCGCACGATTTGCGACATTTTAGAGGGCAAAAAGCCGGCTTTCGAAAAGCGCTCCATGATCGATCGGCGGCGGGTGACACTGGAATATTTTGATCCCCGGATTACCGAATTTGCCGATCTGGATCATTGCGGGTCACAATGCTCATCCTGCGGTGCCTGCCGGGACTGCGGCATCTGTGTCTCCGTTTGCCCGCAGTCTGCCATCAGCAGAAAAGACTTGGAAAGTGACGATTATGAATATGTTGTGGATGAAAATCTGTGCATTGGATGCGGTTTCTGTGCCGGAGCCTGTCCCTGCGGGGTTTGGGATTTAGTGGAGAATACCCCGATTGAGTAGTTTAAATTAGTTTGATTGGTTCCATTGGTTTTATGGGTTGTTTTAATAGGCCATATCTTCTAAACGAATTGAACCAATTAAACAAATAAAACCAATAAAACAAAATCTTATTTTTATGGACGCATTACTCGCATTAGAGGACGGCCGCACCTTTCCCTGCCGGTCATTTACCGGAAAGGGAGAAGCTGCGGGCGAAGTTGTATTTAACACCGGCATGACCGGCTATCAGGAAGTCCTGACCGACCCCTCTTACAGCGGGCAAATGGTCGTCATGACGTATCCGCTTATTGGAAACTATGGCGTTAATCCTGAAGACATTGAGTCCGGCCGCATACAGGTTGCAGCCTTTTTAATTAAAGAGTATCAGGCGTATCCCAGTAACTTTCGATCGACGGCAACCCTGGGAGATTACCTGACAAGCCATGGGATACTGGGTGTTGAGCACCTGGATACCCGGGCCATTACACGTCATATCCGAAATGCCGGCGCCATGCGGGCGATTATTTCCACTGACGATTTAAAGCCGGCTTCTCTGGTGAAAAGAGCCGGCGAAATTCCCCAAATGGCGGGTTTAAATCTGGCTAAAGTGGTGACGACCCCGGATCCTTTTTACTGGGAGAGGGGTGAACCGGAAATTATTCGTTCCGACAGCCGCCCGCTGGACAAAACCATCTGGCGACATCGCGGCCTAAAACGCTCGGTGATCGCATTTGATTTTGGCATCAAATTTAACATTCTGAGGCAAATGGAAAAGGCCGGATGTGAGCTGGTGGTGGTGCCATCTGCCACCACCGCCGACAGCATTCAAGCCATGGCGCCGGACGGCATTTTTCTTTCAAACGGTCCGGGGGATCCCGAGCCGGTTAGCGATGCAATTGAAACCATTCGGTCCTTATTGGACTATCGGCCCATTTTCGGTATCTGCCTCGGTCACCAGCTCCTCGGGCTGGCGCTGGGTGCCAAAACTTTTAAGTTGAAATTCGGCCATCGGGGTGCTAATCAACCGGTCAAAAATTTTCGAACCGGGAAGGTCGAAATTACCTCCCAAAACCATGGATTTGCCGTAGATACGGAATCTCTCCAGGGAAATGACATTGAAATTACCCACGTTAACTTAAATGACAATACCCTGGAAGGCTTTCGGCACCGCAAATACCCGATATTTTCGGTGCAATACCATCCTGAAGCATCTCCGGGTCCGCACGATGCACGCTATCTCTTTGATGAGTTTAAAGAATTGATGAAATAGGGTTCGATTGGTTCAATTGGTTCGATTAGTTCCATTGGTTGGACCGTTCTCTTTGATTTCACCGTAACCAATCAAACCAATTAAACAAATTCAACAAACAATTTATTTATGCCCAAACGAACAGACATCCATCGGATCTTAATCATCGGTGCCGGCCCGATCATCATCAGCCAGGCGTGTGAGTTCGATTATTCCGGCACCCAGGCATGTAAGGCCCTTAAAGAGGAAGGCTTCGAGGTCATCCTGGTAAATTCCAATCCGGCTACCATTATGACCGATCCGGAGACGGCCGATCGAACCTATATTGAACCGGTTACGCCCGAAACGGTGGCGATGATTATTGAGCGCGAAAAGCCGGATGCATTGCTGCCGACCCTCGGCGGGCAAACCGGTTTGAATACGGCCATCGAAGTCGCCCAAGCAGGGGTTCTGGATAAATTCAAAGTCGAAATGATCGGTGCCTCCATCCCCGCCATAAATAAGGCCGAAGACCGCGATCTTTTTCGCCAGGCCATGACCCGCATCGGGCTGCGGATTCCCAATAGCGGGATCGCCCACAGCATGGGTGATGTCCGCAAAATTGCACATGAAGTCGGATTTCCCATCATTGTGCGCCCCAGTTTTACCCTGGGGGGAACCGGCGGCGGTGTGGCTTATAATTCCGATGAGCTTTACAAACTGTCCAGGGCCGGGCTGGATGCCAGCCTGACCGGCCAGGTGATGCTGGAAGAATCGGTCATGGGCTGGAAAGAATATGAACTGGAGGTCATGCGGGACAAGCAGGACAATGTGGTGATCATCTGTTCCATCGAAAACATGGATCCCATGGGAATTCACACCGGAGACAGCATCACGGTGGCCCCGGCGCAAACCCTCAGTGATAAAGAATACCAGATCATGCGCAATGCGTCGATTGCGATTATGCGGGAAATCGGGGTGGACACCGGCGGCTCGAATGTTCAATTTGCCGTCAATCCCGAAGATGGAGAGATGGTGGTAATTGAAATGAATCCCAGGGTATCGCGCAGTTCTGCCCTGGCCTCCAAGGCCACCGGGTTTCCGATCGCCAAAATTGCAGCCAAACTGGCGGTCGGCTATACCCTGGATGAAATTTCCAACGATATTACCGGTGAGACCCTGGCTTCTTTTGAACCGACCCTGGATTACTGTGTGGTCAAGGTCCCGCGCTGGACGTTTGAAAAGTTTCCCGAGACCCCGGACTTTTTGACCACATCGATGAAATCGGTGGGCGAAACCATGGCCATCGGTCGGACCTTTAAAGAGGCCCTTCAAAAGGGCCTGCGTTCCCTTGAAACCGGCCGTTACGGATTGGGAGCCGACGGCAAAGATTTTTCCGAGAGCCGCAACATCAAAAACAGTTTGCCCTCCAGAACCGAAATCGAGCAGAACCTGACCTCGCCCAACTCTCAGCGTATATTTTACCTGCGCTATGCGCTATTGCAGGGGATGTCCATTGAATCGATTTATAAATTAAGCGGAATCGATCCCTGGTTTATTGATCAACTCGGACAGATTGTTGCGCTGGAGCTTGAAATTCAAAAAGCCGGCGCAAAAATATCGGATGCCCTTTTGGAGCAGGCCAAGGAATGGGGCTTTTCAGACATTCAACTGTCGTATTTAACCACTGTAAGTGAGCCGGACATTAAAAAAAGGCGCACCGATTTAGGGTTACGCCCGGTGTATAAACTGGTGGATACCTGTGCGGCTGAATTTAAGGCCGCAACGCCTTATTATTACTCAACTTACGAATTGGAAAATGAGGCGCGGGTTTCAGATCATAAAAAAGTGATGATTCTCGGGGGTGGACCCAACCGCATCGGCCAGGGAATTGAATTCGACTACTGCTGCGTGCACGCATCCTTTGCATTGCGTGAGGAAGGCATTGAAAGCATCATGGTCAACAGCAACCCGGAGACCGTCAGCACAGATTATGACACTTCCGACAAATTGTATTTTGAGCCCCTGACAAAAGAGGATGTGCTCCACATTGTGGAAACCGAAAATCCGCTGGGCGTCATTGTTCAATTTGGCGGTCAAACTCCGCTAAACCTATCGGTGGGACTGCACGCCGCCGGGGTTCCGATCCTGGGCACCCAGCCCGATAGTATTGACCGTGCGGAAGACCGCAAGCTTTTCCAGGCCATGCTCAATAAGCTCGGCCTGATTCAACCGGAAAACGGCACGGCCTTGACTGTAAAAGAGGCCGTGAATGTCGCTGAAACCATTGGTTATCCGGTCGTCGTACGGCCTTCTTATGTGCTGGGCGGACGGGCGATGAAAATCGTTTATGATCAAGCCGCGCTTGAAAATTATACCCATCTGGCGATTATAGCCTCACCTGAACATCCGGTATTGGTCGATAAATTCGTTGAGGACGCTTTTGAATTCGACGTGGATGCCATCTGCGACGGCCGCACTACGATTATCGGCGGTATTATGGAGCATATCGAAGAGGCCGGGGTGCATTCCGGGGATTCAGCCTGTGTTCTGCCGCCGGTCAACATCGAACCGCATTTTATCGAGCAAATGACCCAGGCCACCAAGGCCATGGCAGCTGAATTGAATGTGGTCGGCTTGATGAATGTCCAGTATGCCTTAAGACACGGCCAACTGTATGTGCTGGAAGTCAATCCGAGGGCATCGCGGACCATCCCGTTTGTCAGCAAGGCTACCGGTGTGCCTTTGGCCAAGCTGGCAACCAAAGTGATGCTCGGCCGAACCTTGCAAGAACTGGGCTTGACCGCGGAAATTGTTCCCAAGCACATCTCTGTGAAAGAAGCCGTGCTGCCGTTTGATCGCTTTCCGGATGTGGATATATTACTCGGTCCTGAGATGAAGTCCACCGGGGAGGTCATGGGAATCGGTTTGGATTTCGGGTCCGCCTATGCCAAGGCCCAACTGGGGGCCGGTCAAAACCTGCCGACGACGGGAACTGTTTTTATCAGCGTGATCGATAATGACAAAAAAACGGTCCTGCCCCTGGCCGCCAAGTTTCGCGATGCCGGCTTTAAAATTATGGCCACCCATGGCACATCTAAATTTTTAGCAGAACACGGTATTGCCAATAAACGCGTGAATAAAGTTTCCATGGGACGGCCCCACGTAGTTGATGCCATAAAAAATGCAGAGATCCAGCTGGTAATTAATACTTCGGTCGGTGGCGAAACCCGGCGGGACGGATATCATATCCGGCGGAATTCGCTGCGGCATAAGATTCCTTACGCCACGACAACTGCGGGCGGAATGGCGATTTACAAAGCGATCGAAAGGCTGCGGGGAAAAAAGCTGAATGTTAAGACCCTGCAAGAATATAATGCTGAAATTTAAAGGGCCCCGTTTGAAGAAACACAGGGTTGGCGGTGTAAGCCAATACGTCACGAAATAATTTCATTTGGAGATCTTATCGTTTTTCGAGTACGAGTACGAGGACGAGTAGCATTTTCGATCCCACATTTTTCGTCCTCGTGGTCGTCCTCGTACTCGGCTTTTACACTGGGTCGAATAATCTGCCAAAATTAATGAATGCGGTCCCCAACGCAATGTTTTTATTAGGAGCACTCATATAAATGAGGGATAATAAACCAACCAGTTCCAAGTTTCAAATATCACGCTTCGATGATGAAAAGCCGCGGGAAGCCTGCGGGATTTTTGGGATTTACGATCATCCCGAAGCGGCGGCTCTGACTTACTTTGGCCTCTATGCACTGCAACACCGGGGCCAGGAAAGTGCCGGCATTGCAGTCGCGAGGGACATGCAGATTGTAGAGCACAAAGGCATGGGGTTGGTATCGGATGTATTCGACATGGAGCAACTGGCCCAGCTGGACGGCGGCAGCGCCGTGGGGCACGTACGCTATTCGACAACCGGCAGCTCCGTATTGACCAATGCCCAACCGTTTCGGGTTCACCACCGCAAAAAATCTTATGCGGTTGCTCACAACGGCAATATTACCAATGCCCATATTCTCAAAAATGAACTCGAGCAGGCCGGCTCCATCTTTCAGTCCACGATGGACAGCGAGATCTTTTTGCATCTTTTTGTCAAAAATCTGGAATCCGGTTTTGAACAGGCACTGGTTGAAACAGTGTCCAGGCTGGAGGGCGCTTTTTCTTTTATTATGCTGACCAGCAAGGGTGAAGTCATTGGGATGAAAGATCCCCAGGGTTTTCGACCCCTCTGCCTGGGCAAACTCAACGGCAATTATGTCCTGGCATCCGAGACCTGTGCATTTGATCTGGTGGAAGCCGAATTTATCCGTGAAATAGACCCCGGAGAAATTGTCATTATTGGTGAAGACGGAATTAAAAGTATTCAAACCCCTGCGGCCCCGAACCGGGCCTTTTGCATCTTTGAGCTTATTTATTTTGCGCGACCGGATAGCACCATTTTTGGTCAAAATGTCTATTTAACCCGCAAGGCCCATGGGCGACGCCTGGCCCGGGAGGCGCCCGTGGATGCCGATCTGGTGATGCCCTTTCCTGATTCCGGCACTTACGCAGCCCTGGGCTATCATGAAGAATCCGGTATTCCGTTTGAGATGGGAATGATTCGAAATCACTATGTCGGCCGCACCTTTATTCAACCCACTCAAAGCATGCGGGATTTCGGGGTGCGAATTAAACTGAATCCGGTAAAAGAACTTCTCAAGGGCAAAGATCTGATTATTATTGAAGACTCCATCATCAGAGGCACAACCATTAAAACCAGGGTAAAATCTCTGCGAAAATTGGGCGTCAGGCGCGTGCACATGCGGGTTGCCGGGCCGCCGCACCGATTTCCGTGTCATTACGGCATCGATTTTTCCACCCGCGGGGAACTGATTGCGGCCCGAAAATCGGAGGAAGAGCTCAAGGATTACTTAGGTCTTGACTCGCTACACTACCTCAGTATTAAAGGATTGTTGCAGTCGACCGGAATCGAAAATCCCGAACAACATTTTTGCAAAGCCTGCTTCGATGGTTGTTATCCGGTGAGTTTTGATGAGATGGTGTCCAAGGATTGCCTGGAGGATACCTGCTAGTTTTCAACTAACAGGTGTCAGGTTTCAGTGTTCAGGTGTCAGGTCGATCATTTCTGACACCCGAAACCTGACACCTGAAACCTTCAAGCCCCTGAAACCTAAATCACCAGGATACGACCGAGCCCCAGGCTATATACAAAATATATAATAATTAAAGTTAGTTATAAATTCCTCCTTGCCCTTTTGGGGTGCGCGGTATAAGATAGTAGTGTTGTGCTCATTTTAGGACGGCCGTAGTCGCCTGGAGGAATTCATGCTTGAATCCAGATACCTGAAAGATAATATTGAAAATATTCAAAAATTATTGGCCATTCCAGCGCTTAAGAATTTTGAAACCAAGAGCCTGGGGCGGCTGTTGCGGCTCAGCAAAATTCGAGAATATGAGGACGGCGAACGCATAATCGAAGAAGGCGATCATGATCCCTGGCTATACTTTCTGCTTTCCGGCAAAATACGAATTACCAAAGAAGGGATGGAAATCGGCAGCATTGATTCGAAAGGTGAAATTTTTGGTGAAATGCGTGTTATCGACAGCCTGAGCCGATCGGCATCAGTCTATGCCATCGGTAATACCATGTGTTTGGCCGTTGACACATCCGCAAAAAGAAGAATGTCAGCCGGCAATACCCAGGATGAAAAATTGGATTTTTTGTTGCTGCTTTACCGCATATTTGCTGAATTCATGTCGATTCGATTGCGCGCCACAAACGAAGAGCTGATTGCGGCCAAAAAGAAAGTCAAACGCTTGATTGAAAAAATATGACCGCCAGAAGAACCGTAGCCTTTTCCAAGAACTCCTCCAATCTTTTTTTTCACATCCTAACCAAGTGTAACCTCAGATGTCGGCATTGCTATATTAATCCCGAACAACAAGGGGAAAAGAATTTATCCCTCGTAACCATCAAGGCCTGGCTGGATGAATTTGTTTCCATCAGCGCCACGACCAATGTCATATTCCTGGGTGGTGAGCCCACCCTTCATCCGGATCTGGCCCGGGCCATTAAATATGCGAAAGACCGTGGTTTCATTTCTATCACGGTTGATACCAACGGCTACCTGTTTCATGATATCCTTACCAGAGTCAGCTGCCAGGATGTGGATTTTTTTAGTTTCAGCCTGGATGGCGCCACCCGGGAAACCAACGATCGGATTCGAGGCCAAGGGTCCTACGATACCTGCAAAAAGGGCATTCAAAAGGCGCTTGATAAAGGTTTTGCCGCCAGCCTGATTTACACGGTCAGCACGATGAACATCCATGAACTTGAATTGATGCCGCCGCTAATAAAGAATTTGGGTATCGACAGGTTTTTTATTCAGGTAATCGGGCTTCGGGGCAAAGTCGCTTTAAGGGGATCAACCGAGGACCCCGGGCAGACGCTTCAGGTTTCGAGGTCAAAATGGCTCGATATCATTCCAGAAGTGGCCCAAAAAGTAGCCGGGCTTGGTGTAACCGTTAGTTATCCGAAGGTTTTTTTGGAACCTGCAGAAAGATTTGAGTGTGCCGGCCTGGTCGCCCAGAATTATTTTATCTTCCCAAACGGCAGGGTCTATCGCTGCCCCCTTTGTGAGGACCATCCCATCCACAGTCTGGTGTTTAAAGACAATATGCTGTCTGAGACTGAAAGTCTCAACGAGAGCAATTTGTTTAAGCTGAATATTGCGGAGGGCTGCGTGATGAATAAACTGATTCAGCCCGACAATTTAAGCTATACACTAGATGGGGTGCCGGAATATAAGATTGCGTGTTGTCTGCTCAAGGAAGAGGTTTCAGGATAAACCAGGTTTCAGGTGTCAGGTGTCAGAATTGACAGAGTTGAAACCTGACACCTGAACACTGACACCTGAAACCTGATAAGTGGAAGACCATGCCCACCCTTCGACAGAAGATCATATCGCTTTTAATCGAAGCGGAGATGAGCGCACGGGAGATTTCCGGGAAGGTGGGGATTTCCGAAAAAGAGGTTTATGAGCATTTAGCTCACATTGCCCGTTCGGTTGCTTCGCAAGATAAAAAAATCGTGATTACACCTGCAAACTGTCTGGCGTGCGGGTTTGTTTTTGAAGATCGCAAGCGCTTTACCCGTCCCGGACGCTGCCCGCAATGTAAAAAATCCCACATCCAGAGTCCGCGATTCCGCATTTTAAATTAGCCACAGACCCACATAAAGGTTCAGGGTTCAGAGGTTCAAGGACTTGTTAGATTCGTTCTATTGGTTTCATTGGTTGAATTGGTTGGCTTAAACCGAACCAATTGAACTAATTTAACCAATCAAACCAATTAAACAGATGTAACACCTGCCAGATGAATGACATCTGAAACCCAACTCAGCTTAATGTGCGCTGGAGTTGATTCATTTCTTCTGAAGCCAGTTGCCGTTCGCATCCTGGACCCATTCGCCCGGGTCGGCTTTTTGGGCAAGTTGCAATGCGCGACGCTTTCCGACAAGCTCGGCCGTGGTTCCCTGTTGTTTGGCGATAGCCGCGTATACCTCTTTCCGGTCTTCATTTTCAGCTGCCACCACATCTGCTTTTTCTTTTTTTCCGCCGACAAATTCCAGATAGCCTTTGTTGTTTTCGCCCACAATGCCCTTAGCTTTAAGCTCAACTATAACCGGAAGCCGTTCTTTCATTCTGGCCTTTATATCATCGGCAAATGACGGAGCACTGAGCATCAAAACTCCAAAAAGCAACGATGTTAATATGGTGGTAAAAATTCCTCGTTTCATACAGAACTCTCCTTATTTTTCGATTGAATCATTATGCTTTTATTCGCTGGCTGTTGGTTTTTTCTCAAGCTTTTTCTCGGCTGCATCAATATCCCCGAAGAAATTATCCAGGGCCCGATCGACTTTTACGTTCACGTCGATCGTAATGTGAATCGGCTTGATTTCCACCGGAGCCACTTCCACTTTGTGTTGCGTGCAGCTCAGCGCGGAGGTAATCAAACCTGCGCCGAGCAATATCAAAACATGTCTCATCATCGTTTTACTCCCTGCTTTTTTGGATCATTTGAATGAGTTCTTTGTATTGCATAATTTTATTAAGAGGCAATCTGAAATTCACGTCCAGGCGGATTCCTTGAAATGTCGAACCTTGGACGTCGGCTTCAACTTTTGCAAATCCACCCATATCTTTGCGATAAACAAACGGCAAGGATTTGGCCGGTTTTCCGTCTAGCTGCATTTTCAACAGCAAATCTTCTCCTTCGGTCGTCAGATTCAGCTTGGCCCATTTGTAATCATAATCTTCCAGGGCTTTTCTGGCAAGCTCCATTTGAACATACTGTGGTGTATCCGGCGGGATGCCGGCTGTTAAAATTTCGGCGTCCGTCATGCGAATCTTGCCGGATTCACCGGGTGTCGTAAACAGGAAACCGTCTGTGAAGCTTAACTTCCCGTTTTGATATCTTAAAGGGATTCTGCCGTTGAGCTGGCCTTCGGCGCTTACAGTGGCTGCACCGAATTGCTGAAGCACTTTGGCCAGGTCCAGGCGGTCGCAATATAAAATGAGATTATAGTCTTCTGTGCCTGACCTAAAGCGAATTGCCGGAGCGTCTACGTTTCCGTCACACCAATTAAAATGGCTCTTTTCGACCAGAATCGATCGCGGGGATTCGATTTGAAAATCAATTTCTCCATTTTCGAGATTCATCTCGCCGAGGGATGCGCGCGCGAATTTCAATTTTTGGCCGGGAGCACTGCGCATTTGCGCCAGGTCCGGGATTAAAAGATCCATCTGAATGGCCTCGATCGCAATTTTGTTCTTTCGATGTCGTAATTCGCCGTTACTTATTGCCGATCTGGCGGCAGCGTTGAATCCCTTTTTTCCGATTACCAGATTACCCTCTTCAAGCAATTTTCCTTTAAAAGTAAATCCTGCGGCCGCCGGCAGCAGTTTCCCCAGATCGACTTCGGGACCTGTTTCGGGATAATAAATTTCATAATGCGCCCGGGTCTCGTGATCCTCAAAAGACTTCAGATGGGTTTCACCCGAAAATTTTGCCGACAGTGCCGGTATCAGCGCGCTTTTCAAATTCCCGGTAAAGGATATGCCCGAGGCCGTCTGTTGTAGACCGGCTTTGATGGAACCGAGATTCAGGTTTTGATATCTGACCGCTTCAATTTCAACAATCCCTGCTTTTGCGGGTGTGGCCGCGGGAAATCTCAGCGGAATATTGCCGCGCGCCTTTGCGAGTCCGATGTTTTGGCGTGTGTCTGTCAGGTGCGTATCGTCAAATCGTACATGCCCGTTCACCTGCCGGGTCCCTGTACGGTCTATCTGCAGTTTGTAACCGGCCGCTAAATGATTGGCTTCAATTCGGACGGTGTTTGCCGTCAGTTTGCCGCCGGATAACTCCAGGTCGATGCTTGACATTGTGCTCACGGCGCGATCCTTGTGGATTGTCGTTTCACCGTTTAAGACGAGTTGCGGGGAAAAAATGTTTACACTACCCGATGATATATGAACATCCGGTACCTGCAGCGTGTATGCTGCGGTTAAATCACCCCCTGCTCCGTTAGCGGTTAGATCAACTCCGGGGGATTTCGTAGCGACATGGATTTGATCATAATCAAATGTCGCATTGTTCCGGTCACTTCGATTGTTGCGACGGCTGGCAAGGCCAAACTGCCATACGGTGTTTTTAGAATACCGGCCCGAAAATTCGAGCGGCAGGTCAAACGGTTTTTTAAAGCGGATCGGAACCGGTGCCATGATCGCGGCGGCGGAAGGTTCAAAAGAGAGTTTACAATTCCCGGAGATTTCATATTGATCGGCGTGCGACTGAACGGTTGCGCTCAAATCGGCAATTCGAGCGGCGAGCGGTGCGTCGGCCGCAAAGTCGGATATCCTGATGCTCCAGTTCGGCCCTGCAGGTCTTTCAAAGTCGATAATTAGCGGTTTTTCATTTTGTTGCGCATCTGAAAGGGTTTGAAATTGAAGGCTTTTGTAGCTGACCTTTAGTGCGGATCCTTTTAATCGGCCCCTGATCGATGAAATCGAAAAAGGGTCCAGCATCAAATCGGCATTGGCGTCTAATTCGGCGAGCCCCGCTACACGCAAACCGGCGACAGGTTCGAATATATCGGCAAATCGTAAAAGGTTCAGCCGATCAGCAGCCAGGCGAGCGGCAAGCCGGTTTTGGGCTAAATCCACACGGGTTGTAATTTTAACCGCCTGCCCCCGCGGATACAGGTGGACCGTTGCGTTTAAAATCTGTGCGGCCTGATCTTCTGCCACCCAAAAGATTTCAAATGGAACGCGATATGATGTTTCATTTATCTTGCAAACTAACGTGGCGTTGTTTATTTCAAGCCGCTGCGGAAATGACGGGCCGGAACGATCACCTGCAGTTTTATTTTTCGATCGGGCAGCTTCAAGTTGGGCAAATAATTTCTCCAGATCAAAACCGCGCAATCCCAGGCGGCCGTTTTTAAATTCAGCGTAAAGCTCAACCCCGCTGGCCACGATATTTTTAATTTTCTTTTGATAAAGTCCGCCGGGAGAATAATCCACCTGAATTGAACGAATGAGCAACGCCGGATTTTGCTGCGATCCCAGGCGCAGGGGCCCCAGGTCGGCCCCGGCGAGATCCAGTTCGCGCAAATTCAAGGTGAATTCCGAAATTCCGACATCTTTTCCCAGAATGGAGATAATCCTGGATTCCAGAAAATCCGGTAGAAGAAATGACGTCAGAAAAAGTAGACCGACACCTATCAAGATAAGCAGCAAAAAGAAAATAATCGGTATGGCGATTTGACGTTTTAAAGGCATTTGATGGCACTTATTTTTTTCTTTCTAAAAAGGAACTTCTTGTCATCCCCGCCCCGATCGAATCGTATAAAATAATTTTGGCCTGTCTTAATTTTTCTAGGTTTTGATTTACAGGATATCCCTGAATTTTATCCGGCCGCAGTGCGCCCCGTTGGAGGTCATAGGGTAGTCTTTGCATACAAACCACCGAGCAGTTTCCACGGACGTGAATATTGGTCACCATTTTATCGGCGATGACGTCAGCGACGGCATTTTTTAAATCCTGTTGGCCGTTTTTAAGAACCTGCTCAAGGGTTAGCGGAATCATGGCAAAATTGGCCTGATGTTCTATGAGAAGGTCAATGTCACTCATGGCCAAGTTGTTGGGGGACATTAATGCTTTCAAATGATATTTAGCGCCGCGGGTGGCGTGAAGAAATACGCCTTTCCCATTCATTTTTCCGAACATATTCTCTCTGACCGTAAACGGCAGGACTTCTATATAGTGGGCGAAACAGCCATGCGTTCGTGTCAGGCTGTCAATAACACCCCACTTGGGTCTCTGGTCGTAACGTGCTTTACCCTCGTGTAATGAGAGCACAACGCTACGATCCGGGGCAAGATAAACAGAAGCAATTCTTTTGTATTTGCCGGAAGCCACATATGCGTTGGCGATTTTTACAATGTGATCCGGCTGCTGGTCAACAGTCATAATGTCAAAAGCAAAGGCGTTGACGTGTTGATCATAAAACGCCAGCGCTTTGCGAAAGCGATTGAATGTGCCGCTGGCAACTTCTTTTGGATTAATTTGCTCAACAAGGTGATGTTGAACTCTGGCGGCGGTTGCCGGAACACGGTGTTCGATTTTGCCGAGCTGGTTGTCGACAATCAACCCGTCCAGTTGATTCGGTCCTAATATTTCTGCCAGCCTTTCTGCGATGCTGGAGACAAAGTCCTCCCCGGCATCGAATTTTACTCTGGCTGTCAGGCATTTGGATTCAGGGCGGTACACACCTCCTCTGGTAGCGAGTGCGGTGGCCAGGGCATCATCGCCAAAGATAATATTAGCCGTATCATTCGGTTTGAAGGCTTCGGCGCGATGGGGATTTTCGGCACCGACAATAATCGACAGATCCCCCGGTTTGAGGAAGCCGGCCAGCGACATCATAAACACGAGCTCAACGGACACATTAAAGCCCGGGCAGCCCGCATATAAATCGAGCACGAGTGCATCCGGGCAGTCGCCCTGTACGATTTCAAATGGATGCCGGATAAGGGGGCCGGAATCTCTTTTATCTTCGCCGATGTTGGTAGCTCCGATAACCAGTTTGATGCGCGCAGGATCAATATCAGATGTTTGCATTAGATCCTGCATGGCCGAGACGCCGATACGTTCATCTGGCGGTGCCACTACCCGCGTGCGTACACCGATGCGCTCTTCAATGGTTTTATGGTTGACCGGTGTCCCGCCTTTAAACATCATTCCTTTATCTTCATAAATGGAATTGTCGACCAGGTTACCCCCGTTCCAGGCACCCTGGGCAATTATTTCTAAAACTGTATCTGGCACCAAATCTAACTCCTTATTAATTTAATCGAAGGTGGATGCAAATTCTTTAATCACTTCATAAAAAATGCCTTGTCTAAAATGAGCTAAAATGCCTAAAGTTGAGGAATTCTATCATTTTAAAAAGACGGAGCGCGAGCGACACTATAACTTTAGGCATTTTAGCTCATTTTTAATTTTAGCTCATTTGTCTTTTGAGCATTTTGAAATGGAATAGAATACCGCCCTTGGCTGCTAGACGTTAAAGCGGAATTGAATAACATCGCCATCCTGCACCTGGTAAGTTTTACCTTCCAATCTCACGATTCCCCGCTTTTTGGCTTCGGCATAACAGCCTGCATCCATCAAGTCTTGAAAAGAAGTCACCTCGGCCCGGATAAACCCTTTTTTCATGTCGGAATGAATGACATCTGCAGCCTCCAGGGCCGGGGTTGCCCTTTTTATGGTCCACGCTCTGACTTCGTTACTGATTACGGTAAAAAAAGATATAAACTCTAAAAGCGTATAGGATTGTTGGATGACGCGATCCATGGCGGATGCCGGGATGTCAAATTCAGCTAGAAATTCAGCAGCTTCCTCGGGAGGCATTTGTGCGAGTTCCTGTTCCAACTTGCCTCGCACCACCAGGCAGGCTTCCGTGGAGGTAACATCTTTGGCATCCGGCAGGCCGTCATCATCGTCTTCGTTGTTAAACAGAACCAGGACGGGCTTGGCGCTTAAAAACGTAAATCCTCTGAGTTTGTGAGCCGCTGCAAGGTCCGACCTTTTCCTTAGCGGAATTTCGTTTTCGAGCGTTTGGCGGCATTCAGCCAACAGAGCTAGTTCTTCGTTATCGATCTTGTTGCCCCGTTGGCGATCCAGCTCGATACGCTCCAGGCGTTTTTCGGCAACAACCAGATCAGACAGAATGAACTCCTGATCGAGTCTGACAAAATCTTCAGAAGGGGACTGTTTTTCAAAGCCGTAAGTCGCATGGTTGCGAACGACATGCAGCAGCGCGTCACAATTCCTTGCTGAGGCCCAGATACTTTGGTCTTTGAGGTTATCTTTTTTATAGCCGGGCAGGAAATATTCCACCTGGGCATAGGTGGTTTTCTTGGGTTGGTACATTTGGCTGAGTGCGTCAACGCGGTCATCCGGAACCCGGATGACCGCAATACGGTCCTCGCCCTTATGTTCCGTGCCGACCCTATTTTTAGTTAAGGCATCGAATAGGGTAGATTTGCCGGAACGCGGCAGGCCAATGATTCCAAGTTTCATATATCGGCCTCAAAAGACTATCCAAATTTCACATGGGTAATCGCTTAAGAGATATACTATTCGATCGTACGAAAGAACTTAACATTCGGAAGGGAAATTAAGCAAATAAAAATTGGATTAATTTTGGGCCGCTTTGGTTGTGCAGGTCTTCGGCGTTTCGGGCTCGGTCGGTCTTGACCGGGAGGCGTCTGCCGGTTGTGTTTTTGGTTAATGGCTTTGAGGATTTGGGTTAATCGATTCGGTTTCAATTTCAATGGGTGCGCCCTTCGGCGTTATTTGCCGGCGGAACGGATTGTTGAATATGAATACGGTTATAATTGGAAAGACAAGACCCATAGCGGTGACGGTTATCATCAATATCCCCAGTTCGCCGTACTGACCCCGCGCGATCGTAAAAATTTTGTTTAAATAATTGGTGCCCAGGCTGCTGGCGGAAAGTGCCAGATTGGTAAAGGCTGCCATGACCGCAAAATAGGTGGCTTTTTGGTCGCGGGGCGCCTCCTTTGCGATCCACGCCAGCATGGGAATCATGGCCACCTGACCCAGCGGCGAATCTGCCATGGTATCGATGATGGCGATGGTGCGGGCGCCAAAGCCAAAATGGACCTCGGTCCAAACATGCAAACCAAAGTACATGCCGATGAACGGCAGAATCATAATGGTATTGTAGACCGATAAAAATACCACCAGATAAGGTACGGGATGACGGCCCATCCAGCTGCGCAGGGCAAACATGCCGGCGATGGCCAGCAGAGAGGCAATCTGACGCAAGGTGCCGAAAAAAGCCTCATCAAAGCCCAATACGTCGATTTGCCACCAACTGGCCCCGGGGCCGAATGAAGGTATGGCCCGGAAGACAAAAATGATAACGGCAATGCCGATGATTTCGCGACGCTTGATGGGGGGCATGTCCTGGACCAGCTGGTGTATGAGATATGCGATGATGCCCAGGGATCCCGCGATGATGATTTCCTTTTTTAATTGCAGATCGGAGAGCCCCAGCAGCAACGTCATGATCACAAATATCCCGCTGCCGCCCAAAATATACCAGTTGGGAGAGGTGCGCGTGTCATGCGCCTGCAGCATTTTATCGATTTCCTCTGGCGAAAAGCCTTCCTGCCGCAGTTGCTGACGGCGACTCCGGGTTGTCAAGCTGCCCAGGGTAACACCCAAAACAGAGATGAGCGGGATGACCAGAGACCACCAATACATGACCTCGTAGGAGAGTATTTTCGCCAGCCAGCCGCCCAGTCCGGCCACCAGAGCACTGCCGCCGATTATCGCAATACGCCCCAGGGTCTGCATGGTGACATGCATGCGCTGCAAGGTTATATCTTCAATGGGAGAACCGTCCTCATCGATAGTGGGCACGGCTTCGACGGTCATGGCGTCCGCTACCACGTCCTGCAGAACAAAACCCACCGGGGATAGCAGCACCGAAATAACGTACCAGATATCAACCGGTAAAAAAGTTGCCATCCACTGGGCATGTCCGGTCAGTCCCACCATGATCAGCAAACTGAGCGCCATCAGCGTTGCCCCTAAATAGACAAAAGCGGCTTTACGGCGCCAGAACAGATCGACCAGATGTCCCAGCGGCATCTTTAAGGCCCACGGCAAACCGGCCCAGAAGGCGAGGCCCGCCAAAAATGCGGCCGATAATCCCAGTTGCTCTTTGACAAAGAAAGATTCGATGATACCGGTAAATCCGGAAACGCCGGCTGCCAGATACACCATCAGTGGCGGCAAATAACTCCAGCGCATTTCACGGACGATGCCTAAAAAATCTCGGGTAAACCAGATCCAGAGCCGGTGAATTATCA
The DNA here is from genome assembly GCA_030145015.1 of Desulfobacterales bacterium. Next base: position 32,424 of record JAQYWI010000006.1, on the reverse strand, counting down.
GGGTGTTTTCGGCGTGGGCAGGTTGCTTGGCAGCCATGGTCTCCTTTTATCAAATAAAGCAGGACGGATCGCGTTTTCCCTTGCTTTCTGCTAATAGATTGAAGTCTTCAGTCGATTGAATAAGAGCGTGTTTAATTTAGTATAACCTGTTGCATAAAAAATTGGCAACCCAGACCAGTTGACAATTGTCGTAGCGGGGAAAGCAACGTCCGCGTCTTCTGGGGGCTGAATAATTTTCAGGTATGGTTCGATGCGGGGCGCGGATTTAATCTAAGTATGGATCTAGCGCCAACAGTTCTTGCGACTGCAATTAATCGGAAGGCGGACGGCGCTCCTTTAATTCAGGTATGTCCGGCAGGGAAATGTTGCCCTCAGACTCAAAGGGCAGCACCCGGGGAAAGGTATTTGCCCCCAGGCGCAATTTGCCTTTGATATGATAACGCAACTCTTCCTGGTTGTGTAAGCCGGCGGCGCTTTTTATGATGTCAAATACCGATGAATACACCCGCAGCGGCACAAGCGCGGTGCCATAGGCGGGAACATCAACATCGGATTCCGAAACACCGATGGCAAATGCTTTGCCGTTAATGCTAAGTTCACTCTCGACGCCCCTGATCTGCAGGGCAGCCTCATTGGTGTTAAACACCCGCAACTGAACATCAAAGACGGTTTCAAGGACGTTAAACGCCTCCAGGCGAATATTGGCCAGCTTGACCCGCGGTGGCTCCAATCGCTGCCCCATCCCGGCACAGCCGAAAATGTAGACTAAAAAAAAGACGGTTACGATGATGCCTTTTTGTAATTTGAAAGTCTGCATCATTGACCGAGGATTCCTTTCAGGATCCCCTTGCCTTTCTCCTCTAGCTTTTTTTTGTCCAGCAGCTCTGCGGGTTTTTCGGTTCCCTGCAGCACATCCTGCAACTGCTTTTTAGCAACACCTGCAAGATCCGGTCGAAACTGAGGTTTTGCAAAAGTTCCGGATACCAGCACCGGAACCATCAGCCCCGAACGTTGGTTGTCATCGCCCTGTCCTTTGATGGTGCCGACCACCTTGGGTTCCACCCGAAAGTCCAGAGTTTCTTTGACCAGATTGGCGTTTCCGGCTGCGATGACCCGGATCAGCGGTGATTTTAAGCTCGTTTGCGGTGTGTTGACAACCCCATTTTGAATGGTGAAGGGCGCACTGAGTTCTGCAAAGTCGGTTCGCGGCCGCTGGGCAGGCTTTTGTTCCAGACCAAAGGCGGCTTTGACATTGCGAATCATTCCGGCCAGATCGATGCCGATGATGGCGCCGTCGTTAAATTGCAGCTGGCCGTCCCCGTTTAAGGTTTGCTTTATCATGTCCGCACTATCGCCGGACATGGCCAGCTTGAGCTGGGCCTGGGTAATACCTTCCAATACGTCTTTTTCCAGAACATCCCTGAGCAGCGGGCCGACCTGAATGCTCTCTACCTTAAGATTCACACTGCTTTTGGGCGTGTCGGTTTGCACATTGAGATTGCCATTGCCGGATACGTTGCCCTGATACATCGCCAGTTTCAATGGGTCAAGGTTGACAATACCATTTTGGGCATTGATCTGAACGAGCAGATCGCTGATTTTGGCCTTCTTGGCAACAAGTTGACCAATCTTAATGCGGCCGTTCAAAATCAGTTTTCGCAAGGGTTTATAATCGGTGGCTTTCTTTGGGGTCGTTTTTTCAGCCGATGCGGGCTGTTGCGCTGATTTGGGCGGCAAATAGCGGTCTAGATTGATCTGGTCCAGATTCAGATCGAACGCCAGGTTGGGCTTTGAAAAATCAGAGGCGTTCAGCGAAAAATTTAACGTCGATTCATCCAGATTGAGAACGCCATTCGTTACGGCGACTTTCGATGCATCTCCTTTGAGATTTGCTTTGAGCGCCATACGATCCAGGGCCTTGGGGTCGGAAGTGGCGACGGGAAACTTCTGGTCCAACGCTGCCATTAATTTTCGTGGAGAAAATGCCTTGATTTCGACCGCCATATCGATGCCCGGTTTTGAAGCGGGGTTCTTGACGTTACCATTGAGCTTCAGGATCAGCTGTTTGAGGGCCTTGACGTCAAGGTCCAATGGAATCGTTGCTTGCTTAAAATCCTTGCCGACCGGTCCGACGGTCCCATCAACGGATAGCGGCTGATTATCCAGCATTGCCGAAAATGAAAGTTTGATCGGACGCTCCAGGGAAACGTCTTCTAATCTTAAGTCAACCGCGGTGATTTCTTTGCGGGTATCGGCGGTATGGTCGATCCAGATAACCGATCCATTCTTGATTGAAAATTCCCCAATTGTTAAGTCCTTAATCGGTAGCCCGGCTTCTGCAGCTCCCGCTTCAGATTCTTTTTTGGTCTTGTCAGCTGGCGCCTTGTCTTTCGTATCATCCGGCTGGGCCCAGTTAACCTGCCCGTTTTTGTTTTTCACCAATGTTATCTTAGGTTCGTTTAGAATAAACCGCTTGACTTGAATATCTTTGGAAATAAGGGGCAGCAGTTTTACTCTGACTTCAAATGATTTGACCGTGACGAGCTCTTTTTCCGAAAATGCGGGCGTATTCCCTAACCGTAGGTCAGAAAAGGAAATACCGGCCCATGGGAAAAGGGATAGGCTCAGGTCGTCGCCAACCGAAAAGGGACGACCGGTGGCGTCGGCTACTTTTTTCTCCAATTCAGGCTTGTAGTCGCGGATGTCAATGAACGCCGGAGCAATCAACAATACGGCGATGACAAGCACCACCAGGCCGGCACAAACAATTAATCCCCACTTGATGGCTTTATTCATCATTTACCTCCTTTTTCCGAGGGAATCGGATTATTATTTTAGCTATTTCTGCTTTTTAGTTGCCAGGGCCTGTTGCAGTTTCTCTCCCAAAGAGCCCAGCAATGATGGATCTTTTTTTATAAATTGTTGCCAATCCTGTTCACCCCCTGATGTCCCCGGCGCTAGGGTCATTTTGCGATCGTTAGCTGAGATTTCTGCAATGACCACTGGAATGGAGCTGCCCTCTTTGAGTTTATCGATGATGTGTGATTGAGGTGATTGGCTGATCTTGGATTTTGGAAGCAGACCGGTGATACCGGGGGCAAGGGTGACAAAGTAACCAAATTTTTCCTTCTTTTCGATAACGCCTTTGAGCGTTTGACCCACGGTATAGTTTTGCGGCACCTCGATCCAGGGGTCCCCTTCGGCATCTCGGATACTTAAAGAGATCCGCCGATTCGAAAGATCCACTTCCTTTACCAGAACAAATACGTTTTCGCCGGGGGTTACGATTTCTTCCGGTTTCAATATCCGTTTTTGGTAACTCATTTCACTGATGTGAACTAGACCTTCAACCCCGGGGGCAATCTCGACAAAGGCACCGAACTTCGCACAGCGTGTGACGGTTCCTTTGATTTTATCACCGATCTTAAATCGATCGCCCGTACTCAGCCACGGGTCATCGGTTACCTGTTTAATGGAAAGCGAAATTTTAATCTCATCGGAAGCGTCACGCTTCTCAATTTCAATCACCTTGACCCGCACCGGGTCACCGACAGAAACGGCTGTTTGCGGATCCTCCACCCGGGACCAGCTGAGCTCGGAAACATGCACCAGACCGTCAACGCCAGGGTGGATTTCAACAAAAACGCCATAAGGCATTAGCTTGGTGACCCGCCCGTCCATCATGCTGTCGATCTGCAACCCGGCATAAAATTGCTTTTTAGACTTTTCCAGTTTCTGGCTCAATAGGGCACGCCGTGAGATCACCACGTTTTTATCGCGGGCGTCAACCTGACGGATCAAAAATTGGTACGTTTGACCCACATAATCTTCCAAATTTTCCACGAAATTTATATCGATCTGACTTGCCGGACAAAATGCCTTTCTACCCATAACTTCAGCGCGCAATCCGCCCTTGCATGTTTCTATGATCTTGCCCTCTACAGGGACTGCGTCTTCGTAAGCCTCTTTTAGCAGCGTAAAACTACCGATGCCCGAAAGGGCTTTTGAAAGTCCGATTTCATCTTCCTTAAGTGTAACGACATATAATTCAACAACATCGCCTTCTTTGAAATTCATCTGCTTGTTTTCGTCCAGCAGTTCCGTTCTTTCAACGACCCCGTCAATTTTGTTGCCGATATCCACAAAGATGGTGTCATGGCTGATGGAAATTATTTTTCCCCGAACCTTGTTGCCAATCTGTAAATCGGTTGTGCCGGCGGGACTATAGGAATTCAAAAGTGTGGCAAAATCTGTTTCAGGATTTGCGCCCATTTCATCGTCTGTCATGAAGTAACTCCTTGTAAAAAATGAGGTCTCTTATTTTTACTAGGACCCATCTCAAAATGTGGATCAGGGTTCAGGGCAAGGCGCGGGGCGGCTCAAAAGCGGAGCATACACGGTAGTATGTGAGCATTTTGAGTCGATCCGCAACGCCGCCCTGGGCACTTAGACGCATTTTGAGATGGGTTCTAGCAAATACAGACCTAAATTAACAATCAAGACGGCCGGTAGCAAGGAAAATATGGAGCTTGTTTCATTAATACTATTTTGGATAAGTTTGATATTTTGTATATTTGCAGCATGCACAGAACTTATTGACTTTTTAAACAATTTCGTTGAAAATAATGAGTTTACAAATCTGAATTGAATGGTAGCCAAATTCAAGTTTATTTAGTCCTGATAAATTTTAATCTCATAATTGTAATTATTTATATTCATACCTTCTTACGATCGTACATTCTTGAGGGCACTTTATTATGGGGCAGCGTGGGTATTTAATGGAGAGCGAAGACGAAGCGGTTCGTCTTGATATGAAAACGGATGGGGCGGTGGTTGAAAAACAGGCGCTTTGGGCTGGAATTAAACCGGGTATGCGTGTCGCTGATATGGGGTGCGGAGTCGGCAAAACCACGTTTCACCTCAAAAAACTGGTTGGCCCGGATGGATCAGCAGTGGGGATCGATGTCGCGCCACAGCGAATTGGGTATGCCCAAAGTCATTATAGCCATATGGGAATTGAATATGTAGGCAAAGATATCCGCAAACCGTTAGAGGATCTTGGAATGTTCGATTTTATATGGGTACGCTTCGTTCTCGAGTACTATCGATTAGAAAGTTTTGATATCGTAAAAAATATTTCCAAAGTCCTGAAGCCTGGTGGAATTTTGTGCCTGATTGATTTGGATTGTAACTGTTTGCGCCATTTCGGGCTTCCCCAGAGACTTGAAACGGTTTTAGTCAACGTAATGCAGAAATTGGAGGAAAATTTTAATTTCGATCCGTATGCTGGAATAAAATTGTATTCATACCTTTATGATATAGGCTACCAAAACATCGACGTGAAGGTCGCCCCGCATAACTTGATTTTCGGTGAATTAAAAGAGATTGATAATTTCAACTTTACAAAGAAAGTGGAAATTGCTGCGAAGAATTCAGGTTATCGGTTCGAAGGGTATGAAGATGGGTACGAAGGTTTTTTAAAAGAGTTTGTTGATTATTTTTCTGACTTGAGAAGATTTACGTATACACCTTTAATTTCCTGCCGGGGTCGCAAGCCTGTGTCATGAATTTCTTTACTAAATAAATCGTAGAAGACGATTGATATACTTGAAATACTGATCTGTGAACTGCAGACTCAATGCCCATAAACTATAGCATTTCTCATAAGCAATGGCCTGTTCATCGGCATATGCAACGGGGTAGAGAAGCGCGGGCAAGTCTGCTTTTTGATATTTTGTAGCCAACAGATCCAATGTGGCGTCTAAAATGTTTGCCGAAAGCGCCTTGTTGTCGATAACAAAAACCTTGATACAATTGGTCAGATCCGAAAGATTAAGGCCCAGGTCGGTTAGATCCATCATAACAAGTGCCTTCAGATGACTCGCCTGCCGCAGCCCAAAAAGCCGGCGGTCACGTTGCAATCCCAGGCGCTGGTATTCTTTAGAAAGCTCTTCAATGCAATAATGGTTCGGTTCAAGATCGGCGGCATCCAGCATCAGACCGCCCGATACGTGCTGGTAAAAATTTTTAAGCTCTAACAGGTCGATCCTGGAAGCCGGTGCAATCTGCCAGGGTTCCGGCAGGTGCTTCACCGGGGCGGCATTACGCTTATGACGATAATAGGCAAACGTGTCGATGGAGCATCCTTTCGGATCGTGGATCGAATTGGCGGCTCCGCCGAAGACGCGACTCGGAAATTTATTTTCAGGTCGATAATAGCAGATCAAATAATCCATGTGCAGAGAATCGAGTCGGTGAGAATTATTGCCCATCCGGCCAATTTGATCCAGGACGATCAAACCCGCTTTGTTGAGAGCGGACTTGCGGGCCGCGTGGTGATGGATCAACCAGGTTTTCTTATAGTACCGGAGCATGGCCATATGCCCCATGATGCGGCCGTTGTCCTGGTAGATGAAATGCCGGGCAATGTTGGAGTCATGATTGTAGAGCTTTTCGTAAGTCGCTTTGATCTGTTGTTTGTTTTTCTGAATATATTTGTACTTATTTGGATAAATGAACCCCGTTTCAAAGAAAAAATTCCAGAGCTCATCAAGGTTGACACGGTTACAAAAGTATGATTTGCCATTCTTGGTTTGCTGTAGGATGGAGATCAGTTTGACATGGTCTTGAATGTTGATATCCAGCAAGACCACACCGCATTTAACGCAATCCCCATCTTTTTCAGCTTCAATTTTTTTGCGATAAACGACTTGAGCGCGGCATTTGATCTTAAAACTGTTGGCAAAGCTCAACTCCAGGGCAGGCAGAATCATCCCCGGCAAAAGCACACAATTATTTTGATTTTCTTCTACTGCAAATCCCGATCCCGATAAATCGACGACTTTAAGATCAAACATCTTAGCGGTAAACGGATGCCGGAAGAGAACGTCAGGAGACGGTGTCAAATGATATCGGTGGCTGCGGAACTCTTTATGCTTAAACCGCTGAATTTCAGAAACGAGTGGCTTTAAAATATAGACCCGGGTTTTCCTGTCTGAGCTTTGCCGAATGATTTTACACTCACCGGAATAATAGATTTCCTTATCGTCCGATAGAATTAGATTGATTGGCGCTTCTGAATTAATCCATTCAAAAGTTTGGGGCGGGGCGGTTTTGAGTTCGATTTTAAATGAACAGGCATTAAAATCCACCAGTGTGCCGGAAAACAGGGTGCTGTTTTGAATTAATTGCGCTTTTATGTTTTTGCAGCCATAGCGAATTACCTTTCGCGAACTGACTTCAAAACCATAATCCGGCAAGCGCAGGTGGATGATTTCTTTATCCATCCGGATGAGTTCGGGTTCTACCTGAATCAGGTTCTGGCTGTCCGGGATCAAAATATTCTGAAATTCAAAAAAATCTAATGCCGGCGGATCCTCCTCCGGTTTTTCCCATACGCAATCCAGCGTGTCGCCCAGGCAGGGTTGCGGTCTGGCCAATAGCGTAAGGCGTGTATGGTAATTGCGGTGTTTAAAATTGATCAGGAGGGTGCCGTCTTGAAAGTTGATGAAGTTGAGTTTATTAACCAGTTGATTTTTGCTGACCGATTTTCGGTCTTCCAGCCCCTTGTCATCAGTGATTCTGCGGGAAATCTCGTAGATGTCGTTTTTTTCGGTTACACTGACTTGGGGGTCGGCATCGGGTTGCAATGCGGATTGGATCTTATGGGAATCGCCAGCTTCAATAAATGGGCCGATGAGTTCCAGCTTTTTTTTGGAGGTTTCCATTTTCTCTATCCTGCTCACTTTGGTAAAATCGCGAATGAGACATCCTCGGGTTAAGTTGGGATCGTATTATCGGTCACCGGAGATACCCAGCCGGGTGCTGGCCATTGGTGCATTTATTTTAGTCGGGTTTACATCGGTTAATTTCTATCTTTAAGTAGTTTGTGAACTTGTGAGCGTGTAGCATATTAATGTATGGCAAACAACAAGTATTTTTGAAGAACAACAATTATATTTTTGAATTTCATTTAGTTATTGGTGGTTCACTTTAATAAATAATGTTAACTATAGCGGCAAAAATAAGATTGTAAAGAATAAAATGAATACTTGATGCAGTCATTTTTGAGAGCTACCAGATATTGTGTTTTTTTCATTGAGTAAGTCAAAATACAGCTCGATTTTTTTTATAGAGCGGTTGCGATTTTTTGCCGGAGTTTTATATTTTATTAGAAGCCATATCGCATCATCGGTAAGACTTTAATGGGTTGTTTTCAAACCGGGTGCTTTGCACGAGAATCCACGGTTACAACCGCAACGATTAAAGCACCGACGTGCTTTTGCCTTTTCGGCCTATGGCCGAAAATTCAAGCCACCCGCTTCGCGGGTGGTCGTTGACTCGACCCGGCTGTCAATTGCCGTCAGCCAAAAATTATCACGAACCTGAAAGGAGCCGATTGTTATGGGAAATAAGATTCGAACCACAATCTTATTGGCAGTGATGACCGCTTTAATAATATGGATTGGTCAGATCTTTGGCGGTCGACAGGGTATGATCATTGCTCTATTGTTCGCAGCCGGCATGAATTTTTTCAGTTACTGGTTTTCGGATAAAATCGTTTTAAAAATGTACCGTGCCAGGGAAGTCAGCCCCCAGCAGGCTCCGGAGGTTTATGAGATGGTCCGGACACTTTCCGGTAATGCGGGACTTCCGATGCCGAAGTTATTCGTCATTCCGAAGGAAGCGCCGAATGCATTTGCCACCGGGCGAAACCCGGCGCATGCCGTGGTGGCGGTTACCCAGGGGTTGCTTAATATAATGGATCGAGATGAGGTAACCGGCGTGTTGGCCCACGAAATGGCGCATGTGAAAAACCGCGATATCTTAATCGGCAGCATCGCAGCAACCATGGCCGGCGCCATTATGGTTTTAGCGAGCATGGCGCGCTTCTCGGCAATTTTTGGCGGAAGAGGCGGAGGTGACAGTAGAGGGGGGGCCGGCGCCATTGGCTTGATTGCGATGTCGATATTGGCGCCGTTTGCCGCAATGATTATTCAAATGGCCATATCACGCTCGCGCGAATACCTGGCTGATTCGACTGGTGCGGGTTTTGCGGGAAACCCGGAGGGACTGGCCCGGGCACTTGAAAAGCTTGGCCGATATTCGAAAAAAATACCGATGGATGCCAATCCATCGACAGCGCACATGTTCATTGTAAATCCGCTGTCGGGCAGGAGTTTAATGAGTTTGTTTTCGACCCATCCGCCCTTGGAAGAACGCATTGCGCGCCTGCGCGGGTATCCCGGCCAGAAGGGCAGGGTTGCGAAATCCGGAGAGGATCACCGACTGGCGGAAGGTAAGGCTTTCTGGGATCGATTATCAGAAAAGTAGGTATCAACAACATTCCGCACTGCTGCAAGCGGCGGCGTTCTTGCCTTTGATCCAGGTCTGAATGATATACGCCGCACAGCCCACCCCGGGTGACACACCGATTGCTTCTGAAGGACAGTTTTTCGCACAGGCACCGCACTCCATGCAGCCGTCTATATCGTGAATCCGGGCTTTTTTATTGTGAAGCGAAAATACGCCATGGGGGCATACAATTTCACACATGCCGCAACCCACGCAGTCCTTTTCGTTCAGTCTCAAGGTCGTTACATTGGGAAGATATCTAAATGTTTCCATATGGTGTAAATCCTATTACAAAAAGTGCCTAAAATGACTAAAATGAGCTAAAATGCCTAAAGTGGCGGTGTCGCTCGCGCTCCGTCTTTTTTAATAAGGTGTAAATCCAATTTTTGCTTATCGAGGACAAAGACTAGTCGGATTTACAATTGCATAAGCATTGCTTTCGTTGTCGTACTCGTCGTCGTCCTCGTACTCGGCGGTGATATCTATCCTGCGAAAGCCGACCCGACCCAGGCAACGATGGCCAGTAACAAGGCAACCGTTTGCAGCGGTATGGCTTTGCGCATTTCTTTTTCCACCCCGGAGGGCGAAGTAAAGGGGGTGGATCCGGTAAAATTCATTGCCAGGTAAGAACTGATCGCAGTGGTGCACAGGATAAGTGCCACACCCCCAAACAGGTGTAAATTGCTTCGAAACAGCGCCACAATCCCGGCGCCGGTTAAGATTCCTAAAATAGCGCCCTTGAGCGCAAAGGCTCTTCCCGGTATCCAGGGCAAAAGGACCGGGGTCGTTACCGCACCGGCCAGGATGCCTGCGGCATAGGCGATGATCAACATGATACCCCTTACCCATGCTGCGGAAAAGGAAAAAACATGCGTCCCGATGCCTGAGATCAGAAAGGCTGCCAGAAGAATCCACAGGGAGGGCTTTGGCAAATGGGACAGTTCGACCGGAATAAGGACGATACGATCCCTGGTGGTAAAGGTAACCTGCCGCATGGATTTTTCAGCCTTCAAACCGTTGGTTAGAAAACTTCTGATGTCTTTAGCGCGGACCGGCCCCCAAATCACTTTGAAGCCACTTCCCTTTTTGACGTGATGCGCGGCAACACCTGTTGCGGCCAGTTGCGGTAAAATCAGCTGGTTATGGGTTACCACTTTTTCTAATCCAGAGCGCTTGACGCGGCGGACGACTTCATCGGTTGAAAACAGGTTTTTTCCAGCGGCACACCAAACATTGATACCGCGGGTGTCTAATACCAGGATCCAGGCATTTATTGATGCGAGCGCCTTGCGTAAAATATCAAATGTAAGTTTATAGTTTGCGGTGACCAGAACCGGCGCCTTGGAATCCGGGGTTCCAACACAATATAGCCCGGGCGCAATTTTATATTCATCGCGGTTTATGCCCAGCCGCGCTCTGAGCATGCCGGCATAGTCCGGCCATTTAAAACCTGTTTTTACGCGGGGTACCGGCCCGGCGGGCGTCGCAACGAAGTCCTCTACAAAGTCGAGCAGAGCAAATCCCGGTTTTTCAAATTCTTGGCTTGCGGGGCCCGGCGGAGACCCGCAGCATACTTCATCCTGTTGAGGATTCGCGGTGATTGGTCCGGGAGCAATATTTATCCCCGGCGGTTGCCCATCCGGTTTCTGACAGCATGCGGTATTTTGTGGAAATTTTTCATTCATTTCAATCGTTCCTGGTTTAAGTTTATCGTAAATATACGATATATGATCTGCCGCTCCCCGTCAAGTGCAAACACGTGACCGCAGGTCAACTTTCTTTGATTAGAAGTGGTTTGGCTTTAGGCGTCGACTCGGAAAATCAAATCCATACGATTTCCGCGCTTAAGAACCAAAAATACCTTTCGTTCGTTTTGCGATAAACGCACATTCGTTGCTTCTTTTGGCACCTAAAAAAGCAACGGCCAGAACCAGAACCGGAATGGCGATAAACAATCCAATGACCGGAATTATTGTAAAACTTATAAGCGTGAGGGCTAAACCGGTGAAAAGCAAAAACAGGCCCACAGCAAAATCAGAGATTCTTTCAAAATAACAGCTTAGGCGATTCATGATTACACCCCTTTCGTATATTTTTCACAGTGGCAGGATTTTGGGCTAAGACATACGCTGCAGCGATCATCACTGCATAGCTGACATGAATAGCAGTCTTTACAGGAATGTTTGCGGGTCCCTTCTTTTGGTGGGTCGGGGACATAAACTTTTCCCTTCAATCCGCGAACAGTGATAAATGGCATCGCGTTCCTCTTTAGGCTTTCGAACTTTTTAAAAATAAAAATCCTGCGACAATTTAAGCGAGCAACTCTTAGGGCATAAGTTAAGAATGGAATCAACCATTTCAACCGGCCGGCTTAGTTTTAAGCCGACCCAATGAACTCTTGAACCCATCTCAAAAATGCGGATCAGGGTTCCCCACTTATTCTGGCGGGGCAATCCGCCACACATTCTGGCGGACCATGGACACTTAGTCCGCCGGCGGCGGATGGTGATGGGTTCTAATGTAAGGTTGGGAATCCAAAGGTCGGGTTTTGTTATTTCGCGGTGGGGGCGCAGCTTTTGCTGTTGTAATGCTTATACATGACGCGGTTTGAGTTGACATGCAGATGGCCTTTCGATTTCGCAGGGCGGGCCCGGGCGGTAAGCGGCTCAACGTCGTCGGCGAAAAAACTTTTCATAATAGCGGAAAGCTGATTTCGAAGCACGGAATAGGAGTAATGCCGGGCGGCAATGGTATAGTTGCCGTTGACCATCTTTTTTCTTCGTTGTGAAGATTCCAGGATGTCAATCACACTATGAACTGTTTTTTTGGAAAGAAAACCATCCATCACGGCCAAATCAAATCCTAAAGGTTCAATGTCGCGCACAAAGTTGGCATAGCGGTTGATCAGCATTGGTTTTTTAAAGTAAATGGCCTCCAAAAAGGCATTGCCGAATCCCTCATAAAGGCTCGGATAAGTGATGAAATCCGCATAAGGATAAACATCCCACAGAGAATAGTTTCCACGCTTATGGCCGTTTCCGTTCCACGGATCCGCAATGTGGATCGAAACCAGGCGCAGATCTACGCCATGCTCACAGGCATATTCTTTCAGCCATTCCGCATATTCGAAGCCTTCATCCCCGGCTTCGTGCGATATGACCAGCTTATTGGAATCATTTTTAAGTTCCTTAACCAGCTCGATGGCGAACTCGATGCCTTTGCGCTGAACAATGCGAGTCGGTTGTAAAATAATCCGGTCCTCCGGCTCCAAACCGATGGATTTGCGAAATACCGCCATTCGTCTGCGGCTTACTTTCGGAGGGTTTTCGAAATCCAGGACATTCGGAATGATCGTTGAGGATATTCCGGTACGATGGGCCAATTGTTCCTGAGCGGCCGAGTTAATCACCACATGCCGGATGTTATTGAGATTTGGCGGAAATGCCATTCGAATATAGTCGCCGACGGCATTGACCGAAAAACGAACTCTTTCCCAGTAAAAATCGTGATGGTGCGCAATTGTGGGCAGCTGAGTCTCCGCAACGGTTTCGGTTAAGGCCAGGCCCAGCGGTACATGCAGGGGAATCGTCAACACATTTTCTGCGATCAGCAGATCAATGTCGAATTGCTTGATAAATTCGTGCAGTTTAAACTTTAGATGCGATCGCAGTTCATGAATGGTCTGTGTGACGGGTTGCTTTCGGCCTTTTTGGCCGAATACCCGCGCATTGATCCATTGATTTTGTTCGGTCTGAAAATGGGCCTCGGGAACGTGAAGGCTATCATCCGGCTTGCGATCCAGGGCTCCGGCGAACCAGAAACAGCGATGTCCGCTTTGCTGGAGAATGTCAGCCCATTTACTGGATTCCAGGGATACGCCATCCGTACCTGCAAAGCGGGTAGAGACAAATCCGATATTTTTGTGCATCTTAATAAAACCCGTCCAATAGTGCTTCAAAAAGTTAGAATAAATTGAGTAACGGTTGAACCCTGATCGACTCGAAAATTAGCGTTTATTATTCGGCAGACAGGTATAGATAATAAGGACAATTAAATTTAAAATAACCTTGCCGTGCTTTTTAAAAAAAACTTCTGTTTCCAAATTTTGATCGATTTGTATATACTTTAGTAAAAATGACGGCTGTAAACTGCCGGCATGTGTTGGAAACAATATACCACATCGTTCCGCAGATATACAACATATAGTGTCAAGTCAAGCGCAAATGTATAATTTGTTGTGATTCTTAACCGGTGACTGATTTGAGCCTGAAAGAAAGGTCAAGAAGGCGTTTAGGTTTCATAGAATTTGCAGATCCCCATTTTACCGTTCTGCAGGTACAACCCTATCCAGCATGCTGCCGATTACCGCACATTGCAGGCCAAACGGCAGATAGCCTGCATATCCCAGAAGCGGCATTTCAAAGATCTGAAAGCGGTGGACAAGGGATATACTGTACTTCCATTTGGCCAGGCTGTAATAATTCCACATTTCCCAGAATACACCGCACATGATTGCAGCCGAAGCAGCGGCCACCAGCGTGCTCCAATCGCCCACTGTCAGCCCGGATAAAATATGACGCTCGTCCGTTAAAATTTGTAAGGATAGGATAATCAGCAGCGGAGATACCCAAAGCAGTGGAAAGAGGGCATTTGGCCAGACGCCAATGCCGGCCAGTCCCGCTGCGGATGCTGCCAGAGTCAAAGCTGCCAGGACTTTAGGATGTGGAATCCGCAACGAGCGATAATTTTTAAATTTTTTCCGGAGCCAATGGGTCGATAAAATCCAGTCGCGGATGCCCAAAACTGCAGGCAGCACGGTCGAAAAGGGCAACGTGGCATACCAAAAATATTGCCATGCGCTAAATTCGGGTCCGGTATAGAACCAGTTTTGCACAAAGCGGTTCAAATACTCAAAAAACCACCAGAATGCGGCACTGGTCGGGAAAAGCAGCAGAAAATAAACCGGTCGATTCAGCAGCATGCATTCCCCGTTATACCGATAAGAAAGGCCATTGATGACAAGAATAAACGACAACCACAGGGGGGTAAAGGTGTGAGGCTGGAGACCGGCAAACCAGTCGAAGCGGGTCCAGGCCAGTACCCAGGCCATGAACCCGCATACGAGTCCCAGCCATCCCCACCAGGGGAATGATCGTTTGGGTTGGGTTCGGGGATTAATTTTTTTGGGCGATTGGCAGGCGTTGATAATGAGGGGCGCCAGGCATGCAGAAATTAAAAGGGCGTAGAGCACAAACGCAATCCAGGAAAAGGGCGCATGGCGAACATAGGTGGTTTTGGGCGGAAATTCTAAATAGCGTGACAGCGGATATCCGGCCCAATATACCCCGCCAAGCGGTAATCCCAGCAGCATGGCTGCCAGGATCAGAAATTTAAAAAAGAAGCGCCTGAGCCTGGACATCAATATTCTTTTGGTTGTCCACCAGTTTTTGGGTTTCTAATATCAGAATTTTGTCCCCTGTCCTCTGTCTTCTTTGACCTCCAGAACGCATCTGAGAAATGTGGATCAGGGTTCAGGGCAAGGCGCGGGTCGACTCAAAAGCGGAGCATACACGCTAGTATGTGAGCATTTTGAGGCGGCCCGCAACGCCGCCCTGGGCACTTAGACGCGTTTCTGAGATGGGTTCTAGGCTTCCGTTTGGAGTGCCTCCGGTAACTCGCACACCTCGGCCGACTTTCGGGTTTCAACATAGTGGGCTGCCGCCAGTGCGGCTGTGCATCCATCGGCCGCCGATATAACGATTTGTCGAAAATATTTTTCGCGGAGATCACCGATGACAAAGATACCGGGCGCATTGGTTTCACACTTTTCATCGGTGACCACATAACCATCGGCATTCATTTTGGTCCCTGCCGGAACCAGCGTATTGTTGGGTTCAAACCCAATAAAAATAAACACCCCGTCGGTCGATCGGTTGCTTTTCTGACCGGTTTGTGTGTTTTGCAAATCCACTCCATAAACGCCGTTATCGTTGGCTTTGATTTCAGTCACCACCGAGTTCCACAGAATTTCGATTTTGCATTCGGCCTTAACGCGTTGCTGTAAAAGCGCACTGGCCCTCAAGGCATCCCGGCGATGGACCAGATAGACTTGCTTGGCCAGCTTGGCCAGATAGAGGGATTCTTCCGCAGCCGTATCGCCCCCGCCTACGACTACGACGGTTTTATCGCGGAAGAAAAAGCCGTCACAAACCGCACAGTAAGAGACGCCTTTACCGTAATGCGCTTCTTCACCCGGAATATCGAGTTTGCGGGGATTGCCACCGGTAGCCAGTATAACCGCGTGGGCCCGCAAAATATCCCCGCTGGCAAGTTTCACGGTGTGAACATCAAGGCCCGGCACCAGTTCCACCGCTTCTTGGGAGATGACATCCAACCCGTAGGATTGCGCATGTTGCGAAAATTTCATGGCCAGGTCGGCACCCCCGATATACTCATCACCGGGCCAGTTTTCAACCGAATCGGAGTTGTTCATTTGGCCACCGGGAGCGCCCAGTTCGATAATTGCCGTCTTTAATGCGGCGCGCATGGCATAAATGCCGGCAGTCAGTCCGCCCGGACCGCCGCCGATAATAACTAAATCGTAAATTTCATTGCCGGGCATATAAAGCCTCCTTTTGTGGGTCCGAGATCTAATGATTGTGCTTAAGCGGTCTTTTTATACCAGAGGCTGGCTATCAAGGAAATATTAATTTTGCCTGAAGCTAAATTAAAAGAGACTCCGGCATCCGCCCTTAGTGCTCCTGCGCAGGGAATATTGCTTGGTTTAAGCGCTAAAGGCGTGTATTAATATAATGTCCGTACACATTCGTTACAAGGCTAAAATCCAGTTCTCAGCGCTCACAATTGGAATATTGGAACACTGGCATGATGGAATTATTTTTCCGACAAAAGGGAAAAAACCGAAAGCGTTATGGGCATCATTACAGTTGACGGCAAAATTATGAAAAGGATAGTATCCTTTAAATACCCTCTATTCCATTATTCCATAATCAAGGTAAAACCAATGCCTCGCGAAACTTCCGGGAGGCGCTTAAGTTGCACAATTTGAGGGACGCTAGATATGTTCTCAATTGAAGCTTTCTATCAAGAATATGAAACCGAATCCACTGAACTTGTGGTTAACGCCAAAAAGTTTAACATTCTATTGCCCCGGTATTTGGATGGCTTTATCAATCCCATGGACGTGATTGATGATTTTCCGTTATGGGCAAAAATCTGGAAAGCGTCCTGGGTGTTGTCCGGATATCTTGCCGATATGCCGGTGGAGCCCGACAAACGATTTTTAGAAATCGGTGCCGGTGTCGGATTGGTCAGTATTGTAGCGGCCTCCTTCGGACACCAGATTACGATGACCGAATATAACCCGGATGCATTAAATTTCGCGCATGCCAATGCGCATCTCAATAATTGTCCGGGTCTTCCAATACGAAAACTCGACTGGCATCGTCCACAGCTAAGCGGAAAATTTGATACGATTGTGGCTTCTGAAGTCACTTATAAGCTGGAGGATTTTGTCCCTTTGATGCGACTTTTTAGAGCGTATTTACAGCCTGAGGGTGAAATCATTCTTGCCTCTGAGATGAGAAAAACCGGCAAGGATCTTTTTAATCAGTTGAAAGCCGATTTCGATATAAAAGTCGAGAAGAAAAGCCTGCGTTCGGAAACTGGCGCAACCCGGATTGTGTTATTCAAGATGCGGTTTCATAATTTGCATTCCGGGGAAAATTACTCTATAATTAAATAGAGTTTACATCGCACGGCAATGCTTCTGCGCTTTGTCGACTTTCCATCAAGGAAAAGCAAATGGGTATCGTAATGACTTTATTCAACACACTTTATGCGGGGTAAATTGAGGGTTTAATTTTAGAATAGAGGTATGCTTACAGAAGAAAGCCCTTTCCAACGTCCACCGCTGAACGCACTATGCTGGCTAGGATTGATAACTTTACTTTCTCAACCTGAAAATACCGCGCGCCACTTGATATTCTCTATTTCATCGCGAAAATTTATTTGTACCGTGCTGCCGCAAGCTAACTCCCTGTAAATAGGAGCGATTTGAAAACCTCTTTTCGTGTCTTTGCGTGAGCTCTGACGCGAGTTTTATATCTCTGCCAGAAGGAGAAAAAAATGACGCGTAAACTATTTAATGGCAGTGAGCGAAGAGCTTATGTCCGACTTGAAACCTCTCTTCCCGTGCGGTTTAAGATTTCAGGTAAGGAAATGAGTAAAATTTATACGGCCATCACCAAAAATATCAGCCACGGCGGACTTTGTCTGGAGGTTCATCAGGATAAAGAAGAACTCATAGATAAATTATCCGCAGATTGCCCTAAGCTGGGCATTGACCTTGACACCTTGATATCCGATGAAGCCCCGGAAGCGTCCGCAAAGCCTGCCTGGGTTAGCAGCAGAATAGATTGGACCCGGAAGCCCAAGTCGAAAGATCCGGTGCTGTTAATGGGTCTTGAATTTGAGAATTTAACACAGGAGGCGCGTAAGAAGATTCACGGTTTCCTCGTTGGTGAATTTGTAAACCGCTATGAGGAAAATAATTAAAAAAAAAGAGAGAGGCCGTTTAGTTAAAATCGTCGGCCGTCTCTCTTTTTAATTAAAGGCGGAGGTTCTGCTATTCGGGTGGCTTGCCGTCTCGTTCAATCAACGTTTCAAACGGTAAACGTGCCATTTGATTGAACGTCTCACATTATCCAGGCCATTGCCCGGCTCCTGGGGACCGTTTTCTCATACCAGCCTATTCGATCTTATCCACCAATCCCCAATCCATGGCCTTTTCGGCGCTAAACCAGGTCGTTTTCTTCTCGAGTTCTTCCCACTTGGTTTTATTTAATTTGGAATTGGCAGTTAGCTTTCCAATATATCGTTCCCGCAAAAGATGCATCAATTCGTTTTGAGAGCGAATGTCCGATGCGGTCTCACGTCCCGGCCACTTCCAGAGTGCGGCTTCATGAACCATGAAAATCGTACCGGGGGCCGCAAAACGTTCGTTGCAGACCGCAAATACCGGCACGGCCGCACTGGCGATGATTCCGGAGGCGTGAGCGGTGATTCGGAATCCTTTTCGCCGGGCCCGCTCGATCTGATCCGCCAGCGCAAGGCCCGAAAAGGCGTCGCCACCGGGTGAATTAATAAACAAGCTGACATCCCGGATTTCGGTGTTGTTTTCTAATACAACCAGATCATTCCAGAGTCGGGTCACATCAGAAACCGACAGTCCGGAAAAGATCTTAACAAAGGCTCTTTCTTTGGAAATAAAAGACAGCTGCGAAAGATGCCCTTCCTGATTGGGGACCTCCATCGATCTGTTAACCCGATTTTCAGTATTTTCTTGATTAATTTTGACATTGGTGGGGTTGGTCGCTTCAACTTTTACGACAACCTCCTGGGGGGGCTGGGTTTGTCCGGTTGGCATCGTGGCACAACTCACTAGAAAGAGACCCAAAGCTGTACCGATTATAACGTTTTTCCACATGGCAGAACCTCCTAATTTTTTTAATTAAAATTGTTGTACCGGTAATTAAAGCAAGATTTATACCAAATTTTTTTATTAAATGAATCAAAAGATATCTTCTTAAAATCAGGATATTAGGAGATTATTTAAATTCGACCTGAAGCCTCACAACCCGGAATTTTTTGCCAGAGTCAGGGATTTGACATCTGTGAGTCAGCCATGCCCACAATATTTCACGCAATTCGCAATGCAGTTCATAAAAAGCCTAACTAAATGAAATTAATGTTCAAATTTCAAGTCTTTGAAAAATTAGCCGATACTACCTTAAAATACCGAAAAATTCTAAAACCGCATCACAGTCCAACACCGGAGCAGTTCGTGCGGCCACCGAGCTTCAGGGCCGATGAGGCATCTTGAACGCACATTGCACAAAAAGAAGAGGAACCGGCGGGTGACAGTTACAAAAAAAAAGCGAAAAATTTCTGATCTCAATACCGATGTTTGGATCATATCTAAAGGCAGGGATGCTCAATTTGATCTGAGCGCGATTGAAAGCGGCAAAAATACAGAAGCAGTCACGGAATATCAAATTTCTGATATCGCCCATTACCTGCTAAACCCCAACCCCATTGAAGTTGAGAAAAGACTTATTGGCTGTGAAATTCACTATCCTCAAAGCACCGTAACTAAAATTATCGCCAACATTAAACGCCTATTCCCCCGTAGACTCCGCAAGCACTGGAATGGCAATGGCATCCCTCCGGAGGTATTAATTTCAAATTGTAAGATAAAGATACCGCCTTTGAAAGATAAGGATTTCGAAGCCCACTTGAACACCATTTACGAATCCCTGCGCGCCTATGATGCTGTTTCCAAAAGATTACCCCGGCTTGACCCCTATAAAATCGCCCATATCATCGGAATTTGTCAGGATATTGGCGGGAATTATTCCTATTTGAAACTCCAGGGCAGCATTGATGACAAACTAAAATATGTGAATAATTATATTTCAAAAAGTGTCGGTGTCCTTCTTCGAAAGGCCCAAATCGCTGAAGGATTGTTTGAAATGCGAGGCTTTGATTTTGGCGCTTATGATTCCGGTCGTACCCACCGTTTGATCACCTATCAAAAAAATGGAAAACGGAGCTGTTGCGTTTTGAATTCGAATAAAAAAGTGGATTTTGTGATAGATGATGCCGATCTAATCAAATATATGCTCCTACTGGAGCAGTCGCTCAAAGCCGACGCGAACCTCAAAAATGCCTTTGATCTCTGCATTCGAAACCAGGCACGCCCCTTTAAACTGTTCCTTAATAAACAGTTTGAAGTTGACTACTCCAAATCCCCGTTTCCGAAAATTTATCGTAATATTTTAAAGGCGAATAACATCGATCCAAATCAGCAAAATCTAATCAGACCCGCTTTGAATTATTTGCAGATCGGGGTTTCATTCAATTATATTCCGCAGTCCAATGGTGCTGAAGAAAAAATGATGACACTGATTTCGGTTCTGCATGATTTAAGAGCCCTTGACCAGCTCAGGAAGAATTTGCCCCGGGTTTATAATGGAATCAGCAAATACGTAAGTGTATCCGAAGCCGGAAAGTTTTATCTCCTGGATTCAATAGAAGGTTTCAACCATGACGAGTGATTACAAAGCCAATGATTATGAGTGGATAAAAGAGTTGTTGGATTATCCGCGGACACTGGAAGAGCGTCTTAATTTTTTTGAAGATACCTCCCAGATTGTCATCCCCGAAGATCCCATTGACAGGGTCATATTCCAGGACAAGGCCAAACGAGCCATACGGAAAATTGCGCAAAACAGGGGACACATTCTTATGGTGGGAAGGCCGGGAACCGGTAAATCCATGCTGGCAAATATGTTCAAGGAAGTTTTAGAACAATCCCTCGGTGACTATTTGCGGCCCCAGGAAGCCATCATTGGCTACCCGGGAAAAGATAAAAATCATGTGCGCATTGCGTATGAAGATCCTGAGAAAATAGAGCATTTGCTTGATATGTTTATGAAAGGGATCGATTCGGCCAGGGATAGTGTGGATGAGTTCAGTCTTGCGGATCAAATCCAATCCTCCCGCAAAGCCAAACAGGGTCTGCTTGTGGCGGCTGTTATCGGCCTCAGCGCCGGCATATTTTTCCCGGCTGCGTTTGTTGTGGCCGGACTGACAGGCATGGGTGCCATATTCATGTATATGCAGGAGAACAATCACAAAGCCCAGGAGAAAATTCAAAGGGAATCCAATTCTGATCGCCGAAATGCGGTTAAACATCTGGACGATATGGTGCCCGACCTTTTATACGACCCCAGAAAAGATAAGGATTTAATGGCCAGAATATCTGAACCGGATGCCAGAAACATGAAGGGCGGCTTTCGTCACGATCCCTACCAATCGGGAAATCTTGAAACGCCCTGCCACAAGCGTGCATACCTGGGCGCCCATGCAAAATCTCCTATTATTTACATCGATGAATTAAAAACCCTGATTAAAGTTGGATATATGGCGGAATTGCTGGAGATTATGCAAAATAAACAATATATCCTTGAGGGCGGCAGAAATACCGGCAGCGGCGCCGCCGACCGATCCGAGAACCATTTAAAGGCCGATAACATTATTGTCGCCTGCTGCAATCATGATACGCTGCAGCATCTTCAGGAAGAAGGCGAGGGCGCATTTCTCAGCCGCATCGAAGATAAGGGCGAAATCATTCAAATGGAAAGTGCCGTACCCGAAACGGCAGAAAATATCCGGCAGGTGGCCCAATATGTTAAACAGGAAATTGTCAATCTCGGCCAAGAATTTGAGGATTCCTGGGGAGAAGTTATCGCCGAAGAAGGCTATGAGAGTGTCAAACAGCGCAGCGAATATATATTCGGCAAATCACTTCCCGCTGATTTTAAGCTGCAGGAACGTGAAATTTGCAGAAGCGCTGTTCTTGAAATTATCAAAGAACTCAGATGCCGTGCTGCGGACGGAAAACTGAGCGGCATTTTACGGCCGATAAACGGCATTATTAAATCCGCTGAGTTTGAGGCGATCTTTGAAAATGCGCCCCAGGTTAAAGCCCGACACGTCAGAAAAGCCTTAAAGGAGCATTTAAGCCTGGAAGGCGGATTGTCCAAAGAATTCAGCGAGCATAAAAAATATTTAAAGAAGTATATCAGTTCGATGACCGATTCCATCGGGTATGTTGTCGGTCTGGCAGTTATCTATTCAAAATCCAGCGGCCAGATGGTCGGCCAACCCCTTCCGATTCATTGCCAGATTAACGTCGGTACCGCGGATAAAGTTGTGGCCCCCGGTAAAATCGGCGATATTGCTAAAGCAGCGGCTCAAAATGTGAGGGCCTCTATAAAAAAGGTGTTGAATAAAATTGGCGCCCCTTATGTCGGATATGAAATGTACGTTGAATATATTCAGGCCCACGGGGGTATCGAAGGCGACAGTGCATCCGTTGCCATGGATATTGCCCTGATATCCGATTTTGTAAAGCAGCCGGTCAATCAGCGCTACGGTGTCACCGGCTCACTTACCGGGGACATTATTTTAGCTGTCGGTGGGGTTACCGAAAAAATTCGATCGGTCATGGATCCGGCCCTGGGTATGGAAGGCGCTTGCATACCCTGGTTGAACAAGCGCGATATTGAACCATTGCTGATAAACGCTGAAAGTGAGTACATTCAAGATGGTGACATCCCGGGAATCCGAATTTATAGGGCTGCAGGCAAAAAGGAACCATTTAATCTCTATTTTTGCAAGACCAAGTATAATGCTTATAAAATCCTGATGGGACTGTCGAAAGAAGACGTCGAATCCCGCATGGCCCAAAGAAGTAAAAACGATCTCGAATTCATGCGAAACGCGGAAGATTCTTCAAATCACACAGAACCGTCTGACTTGATTTAATTTATGAATTGCTTAATAATATCAGGTATAGGCGAAATGCCTATAATTAAGCCGATGCACCTTATAGTGGTTTATTCAGCGGAGGCCCTGGGGTCAATTAACCTTTAAGGAAGCGAATAATGAGGATAGAATGTCCGGAATGCCGCGTAGTTACTGCGGTTTCCAACGATTTGATTGTTACCCGCAAGCGGGCATTGGAACTTATATGTTCCAAATGCAAATCGGACATTCATATACAATTGTTCCTGCCGGCAGCAACCAAACAAGATAACCTTTATGCGCCACCATCAGACGATAGCCTGACCCGATTGACGTCCTCTAATGCCGAAACCGAAGAAGACCTCGAAATCTTATCATTGAAAAGCAAAATATTGCGCAGTCTGGTCGAATTGCCGCCGATGCCGAATATAATTTTAAAAGCACGCGAAATTATCGAAGATCCCCATTCGAGCCTAAAGGATCTATCCGCTGTCATCGAACACGACCAGGCCATCGTCGCCCGGGTTCTGGCCCTGGCCAATTCCGCCTATTATGGTTTAAGCGGCATGGTGTCCTCTATTCAGCATGCCTCCATTTTACTGGGACAAAAGACGTTGAGCGAACTGATCACCATTGCAGCCTCCTCGCGGCTTTTGAGTAAAAAATTGAAGGGCTATGAGTTAGACCCCGGCGATTTGTGGCAGCATTCGCTGGCAGTAGCCCTGGGGTCGAGAATTATCGCCGGGAAGAAAAACACCAAGCTGGCTGAAGATGCATTTATTGCCGGACTGCTTCACGATGCCGGTAAAATTATACTCGATCCTTATATACTGGAACGCAAAAAGGAGTTTAAAAAGCTACTAAAAGAGGGGGAACATGTATTTGTCGAAGCCGAAAAGGAAATATTAGGCTTTGACCATGCCGAGGTGATGTCACGCGCCGCCCGGTTTTGGCGCTATCCTGAAACACAATCAACTGCGATACGATATCATCATTACCCGTTGCGCGCGGGTAATAACGACCTGGCGTTTATTGTGCATTTTGCTGATTATGCGGCTATAAAAGCGGGTTTTTACTCGGAGGATACGGCATCGGCGCCTGAAATTGACCCGCAAACATTGGACCACTTAGGATTTCAGAAAGAAGAATTAAACCCTATTATTGCTGAGATAGCAGAAGACGTTGAAAAACTTATCACGGAATTTCAATAATCCGTCCGCGTCGTTTTAAAACGGGTTTTGATGCTGCATATTTAATCTTCCCCCGTACAAATTCCTTATAATTGTCCCTCACTACTTGCTACTGGCCTCAAATAGGTTTCAGGTGTCGGGTTTCAGTGTTCAGCATCAGACCCGGAGAGGTTTCAGCCCTCTCAATTCTGACACCTGACACCCGACACCTGAAACCTTAAAATGCAGGGGAAAAGACCAGCAGCCAGAAGCTAGGTGCCAAAGACCGGAACCCGTTTTAGCTAAAAAAGGTACGCCCATGCCCCGATACGATCTAACTGAATTTTTAAAATTATCTTCGGTGCTCAATTATAACCTGAGCGCTGCATCTTTAAACCGTTACAACGTGATGATGTATATCATCGGCGGCAAAACCTTAGATCGCGGCGCTTCAAAGGACAGGGAAAAAAAGGGTCTTTTGATGGAAGCCCTGGCGTATCTTTTCAGTGCCTATCAGCAGAAGAGACGCCATTTGGGGCCCATGGCGGTACTGCACCCGTTGCGGGCAACGGCGCTATTTGCACAAAATCAAGACCGCCTGAACGTGGTCAGTCTGTTGACCATCCTGTTTCATGATATTTTGGAAGATATCAGTTCAAATGATTTTGACACCAAACAATGGCTGGAAATGGAGAACAGGCTGTACCGTCTTCTGGAGCGTTTGAATGCAGAAGATGAATCAAAATTGCTTGACAATATTCTCGCGTTGACCCGAATCAAGACAGAATCTTATTATCAATATATCGGTCGACTGCTTGAAAACGCCGACCATTCGCCGCAGTTGGTGCATGTGAAATTAGCCGATCGGCTCGACAACACACTGGATATGCGAGTCGACCTGGAAGATCCGTTGGCGGGGGTCGATTTTTTTAAAAACCTTTTTCAGCTGATGTTTGTCAATAATTATCGCGGGTACCTACCCGCAAATGACCATCCGCCGTCTTCGGCCTTAAATGGTGCGCGCAGGCTTTACCAGCTCTTTAAAAATACGGTTTTATTGTCTTTGATTCGACAGCATACATCCATCGGCAATGAACGCACTTTACGGATTCTTTTTGAAGCGGTCTGTGATGCCAGTTTGCAAGAGGCTCAAAGGACCTTAATCCATTTAATCGGTTACCACTTTAAGGACACGGCCGATCAACGCAGACTGCTACTGGAAGCCATGGACTATTGTTTCAGCGGCCGAATCGATCTGGTCACCAAGCCGGAACGCGATCAGCTGCTCGACGGGCTTTTTTCAACTTATTTTGCGCACAGCTCAAAAAAAGTGCTCTACCGGCAACTTGATATTTTATACCAGAACAAGCCCCTGATGATTCAAGCCTCAATTGCCTTTATGGTGATATTTTTACATTTTTTAAATGATTCCAAATACTATGTTCAGGGCATCAGTGCCGAAGGAATTGAGCCGAAGTAAATTCTTTAACAGAGAACAATGGACAGTCTACAGAGGACAGAAAACAGTCGAAAGAATCCAGGATGTTGTTTTTTCTCCATTGCCTGAAATCTGTCATCTGCCACCTGTCTTCTGATTTCTGACTTCTGTCCTCTGATTCCTCTGATTCCTCAGATTTCAAGGTCATTGAGGACCTTGTCGTCAAATTGGGTTAACCGCATCGCCATGAGGTGATTGACGATTTTAAAATCCTGGAAAGCTAAAGCGGACTTCTTTGGATTTGATAGCACAGAATCACGACTGTGGTAGGCGGCA
Organism: Desulfobacterales bacterium; assembly: GCA_030145015.1. The sequence goes on along the minus strand of JAQYWI010000006.1, from coordinate 6,735 downwards.
CCATATTCCGGGTCGATCTCAAGGGAGCGGTCAAAATCTTGAAAGGCCCGGGCGAGTTCTCCCAATTTTTCATAAGCTAATCCGCGCAGGTGAAAGGCGCGCGCATATGTCGCCTTCATCTTAATCGCCTGATCAAAGTCTCCGATAGCCGCACGCGCCCTTCCCAATTTTAAACCGGCAGCACCCCGACACACGAAAAACAGTGCCAGGGTTGAATCGTATTTTATAGCCCGCGAAAATAGGTCAAGGCTTGCCTTAAAATCCTTTTTGATATAGGCGGCGACACCTTCATCAAACATCTTTCGGGCTGCATATTTATTGGCCATATTGCTTTCCTCCGATATTCAAACACATCGCTGTGATATTCTTACTTGACTCGTGCAAAATTCAGGTATTAATGCCGTCATAAAATGGTGCAACGGATAGTGAATCGGGGAACCAGCTGAAATTAAACATAATATAATGCTCCCCAACCTGGAAATATAAATTAGTCACTCTTAGCAAGATGTCAACAAAGATGAATTCAAGTCATTAAATTGGCTTGCAAATGATTTCATCAATCAGGTATGTTCCTACCTAACGAATGGATCAATTATAGGGGGCAGGAATGAATGATCAAAATTTGCACAATCAACTTACTGTGGTGGATGGTTTAAATGTTTCCAACTGGTCGCGTGAAATATTTGAAGACATGCAAAAAGGAGGTGTGACTGCAGCCAACTGCACTTGCTGCGTGTGGGAAAATTTCCGTCAGACCATGGATAACATTGTAAGATGGAAGTGCTGGCTCAATCAAAACCAGGACCTTCTTTTGCAAGTCTTTTCAACAAAGGATATTCAAAGGGCCAAAGCAGAAAGTAAGACCGGAATAATTCTAGGCTTTCAAAATGTTTCCGCCTTTGAAGATCGTATTGATTATGTCAATCTTTTTAAGGAATTGGGCATTGGTATCGTTCAAATGGCCTACAACACCCAGAACCTTGTTGGCACCGGTTGCTATGAATCAAAAGACGGGGGATTATCTGACTTTGGCCGGGAGGTGGTGGCGGAAATGAACCGGGTGGGGATCATGTGTGATTTGTCCCATGTGGGGCCCCATACTTCCAGGGATGTGATCGAAGTTTCGTCCAAACCGGTGTGTTATTCACACTGTCTGCCTGCGGGGCTAAAAGAACACCCCCGCAACAAAAGCGATGAAGCGCTAAAATTCATCGCCGATCACGGTGGTTTTGTCGGGGTAACCATGTTTTCCCCGTTTCTAAAAAAAGGCCCTAACGCAACGGTAGACGACTATGTTGAGGCCATCGACTACGTGGTCAATCTGGTTGGGGAGAACTGTGTGGGGATCGGGACCGATTTTACCCAGAATCATAATCAGGCTTTTTTTGAATGGATCACCCATGATAAAGGCACCGCCCGCAAGCTGACTGAATTCGGCGAAATTAAAAACCCCGAAGGCATCCGTACGATCAGTGAAATGCCCAACCTTACCGCTGCCATGCAGCGTGCCGCCTGGCCGGAAGCGAAGATCCGCAAAGTCATGGGGGAAAACTGGGTCAGGGTGTTAAAAGCGGTCTGGGGGGAATAAATCCATTTTTATACGATCAGCTTATGGAGAAAATTATGGCGCAATTTCAAGACTTAAAAAATCAACTCGTCTTAAGCGAAGATAACCGCGTCATGCTGGGTTCGGTGGCAATGATACTGATGCCCGCATGGTTTTTCACCGGTATCGTCGAGCGGGTGGTCAAGGAAGCCGGGCCCGAAACAGCCGCAAAGATTTACTACGATGCCGGCTACGATGGGGCCTATCAATGGGGGAAAGTTCAGATCGAAGCCGGTTTGAGCGGTCGTGAAATTATGGAGCAGTATCTGGGATCCATGTCCCATCGCGGCTGGGGACGTTTTGAGATCGTGAAATTTGATACAGAACGCGGCAATGGCCGCTTCCGGCTGTATAATTCGGCGGTTGCTTTAAGTTATGGCGTGGTTAACCAGGCGGTCTGTATCTGGGTGCCCGGCGCATTGGCCGGGGCCATGCAGGTCATATTGGACCACGGTGAAAAAGAAATCCACGTTAAGGGCAGGGAAGCACAGTGCTTTTCCCAGGGACAGACCTATTGTGAATTTGTGGTACAACCGGATTAAAAAAAAGTCTAAGGTGGCCTGACCTATACTTGAGTTGACGGAATTTGAAGGTGAGTTACGACTTCGATTGACAACAGGCTATTACGCTCAGGCTTTCCGTAATCGCGGCGGCATGATAAATACGCGTCGTAATCCCTCTTTGAGCGAAATGGCCCCCTCCGGGCAAAACCGGGAGCAAACCCCGCATCCAAGGCAGGCACTTTCATCACGTTGCGCTAACTCTTTTTCATTTAAAACAATGGCATCCGTAGGGCACCACTCCACGCAAGTGCCACAACCTGTACAGGATTCTAAATCGATCACGGAAAGATGGTAAGTCGAATTGATCAGCGGCAGGCTGCCGCTTCGCCAAAGCTCCAAGGTATCACAACAATCCTTGCAGCAGTTACAGATGCTCGTTTCCGGCTTTGATTCCCTGGAGCCAGGGTGAAAGGCTTTATGAATCAATCCGGAGTTCTCTGCCTCTTTCATGATTTTCAGGGCTTCTTCCCTGGTGACTTTTTTGGCAAATCCTTGGGCTGCAGTATGGCGTGCGGATTTGCCAAATGTAAAGCAGTTTAATGTGGGAGCATCGGTGCTGCAAGGTTCACCTAACAGACTACGCCGCTGACGGCAAAAACAATATCCAACGGCAATGTCGTCAAATTTGTTGATAATCTCTTCGACTGTCTGACTGGGAAGAACGAATTCTTCGGCAGCCTCCAGCGTCTTATTAATCGGTATTATCTGAATCGTTTTTCCGTCTTCCGTTATCCTGGCGGGCACGGTTCGGTCTACGGCTGGGGCAGTATTAAACAGAGGCGAAAGCGCATCATAATTGTCCTGAATCTGATCGCGGAGTTCTTCCAACAACTTTTCGAACAACTTGGCGAGGTCCCTTTCCTCCTGGCTTCCGGTGAGTTCCACCATGAATTTGTATTCCATTACCCCCACCAGCATAAACGGCAAAAGCCTGTAAACCATGATTCCAGCGGAACTGGGCTGATTGAAAATAAGCCCTTTCTTTGCAAGGCTTGTTGCCAACTGCTCGACTTTTTCCATTGAAAACCCACTCGATTCCACGAGTTGCTCCATTGTTTGAGAGGACGTTTCGCGGAATGCATATATCAGGTCAAGTTCATCTTCATTGTCCCTTACAACGGCAACGACAATGGCGATCGCCGTATCACTCAGCGGAAACTGAACCATACCCTGTTTGCAGATAACGCCGGCCGCTCTTTTTATCTTTTCCTGCTTTGTAACTTGTGCCATAGACCTTTCCCTTCATCTGATGAATAGGTAACCAACAAACCAAAGACCGATTATTTTCAAACCCATATTAAATACGCAAACCTTCAATATTTTGCAACCTTAGGATTTTTGGAAATCGTGCACTATCTGGAAATTAGAGGGATCAGAAATATGTTAGATGTGTTGATGGAAGGTGCCAATTATTGTGATGACGGGTTCATAGCCGCCATCTAAACTTCAGCCAAAGTGGGGATTTCGCATGACAAATATACAATCTCGGAAGGGAAATTGGGTGGGGAAATTTTTGACCTGAGATATGAAAACGATATCACAATCTGAAATTATTTCGAGGGAATACTGATTAGTTGGAGATACCACTCCTTTCCAAAAAGTTCTTAAAACCACTATATCTTGTAGTAACCCAAAAAAAGAGAAAACTCGTTAATACTGGATTCTACCTTCTGTATTTTTTATCCTTCATAACAGATTTAACAAATTTTCCGAACTTTTTATCTTTTCGTTTTTTCTCTAAATATGACATTTCATAAAAAGCAGATTCTTTATTTAATTTTACAAAATTTTGATAACGGTCCTGTGAAATTATTCCGTCTTTTAACGCAGCCAATATTGAACAGCCTTGCTCTTGTGTATGGGAACAATCATTATGGCGGCATTGATTTGATAACTCTGCTATTTCATCGAATGTACTATGAATACCAGTATCAACCGCAAAATTTCCGAGTTCTCGCATACCTGGTGTATCTATGATCATTGCCCCGTTTTTCAAATTTATTAATTGACGGCGGGTCGTTATATGTCTTCCTTTTCCGTCTTTTTCTCTAACGCTATAGGTTTTAAGTCGCACTTCATCCAGAAGGTTATTTATTAAGGTCGTTTTGCCAACCCCCGATGACCCAAGCAAACAATACGTTTTCCTTGGAACCAACAATTCTTTAACAAGTTCCAGCCCCGTAATGTCTTCATTGCTAAAAGGCACTACTCGAATGTCAGGAATTAGTGTATGAATTTCAGCAATCTTTTTATCTATCTCATTAACGGGCAGCAGATCACTTTTACTCAATAATACTACAGGTTGGATATCGCTCTCATTTATCATGACCAAATAGCGTTCTAAGCGTCTGAGATTATAATTTGTGTCAAGGGATTGAACGATTAAACCAGTGTCGATATTAGTGGCTATTAACTGAA
>JAQYWI010000006.1:0-2138 GCA_030145015.1 Desulfobacterales bacterium | reverse complement strand
CCTGTCAAAAATAAAATACCTGTAAAACAATTTTGTTAAGTGTCGACGATGTTGTGAAACAGCTAGTGCCACTAAAAAGTGTCGACGATGTTATGAGATTTGCCAGTTATTAACTGAAACTCGATCTTCTTACCGGATGTTTTCCGTTTTAGTACGGATTTTCTTGTAACAATCTCACTAATGATGGCGAAAGAATTTTTATCATAATATTGAGCAATCACCCAATCTCCTGTGGCTGGGTAATCTAACGGAGAATCAGCACTGAACATGAGTTTACCAGTTACTTCGGCCGTCACATCACCTTTGCCGTTGTTAATGGTATAACTATCCTTATTGACAGTAATAACCCTTGCAATTTGGTGGTCAATTAATTTTGTAGGATCAATTCTATCAAAAAACCACTTATTGAAACCTAATTGTACTAGCTTCATTGGCACATTTTTCATAAATATTGCTCAATTTCATAAACTATGGTGGATGCCACATGTTGTGGTTGGGTTCAATATTAATAAATTGCAGATGAGATAATCAAAGTTTTCGAAATTTTTGGAATTATTGCAGATATCAAACTGATACATGCAACCTACTGCATTTTTGCGGTTGCTGTCAAATTGGAGTCCCGAAAAATGCGGCTTTAGGGCAATAAAAAAGGCGAATCCATAGGCTCGGATTCACCCTTCTGAGTTGTGATTACAAACAGGAAGATGGAATTTTTCAAAGGAATAGATGGATAGCCGGAATCTACAATTTAGCCAAAGTGTGGGATGCGTTTACTAATACATAATCGGGGATAATAGCTTAGATGGCGGAATTCTTCACTTGAGATTTTGTTAAAGAAAGAGGTCAAATCATCTCCATCCAACGACAGAAACTGTTAAATTTTATCTAAACAATCTTTCATATCCTGGATAGGGAACTAATGGCATAAATTCGAAATATATTAAACCTTCCCTGACTAATGGCAAGGTTGATAAATTCTCTTCTGCTTCGTCTATATTTTTGCATTCAAGTATTATTATCGCACTTTTTTGGTCAGCGTGGAAATATATCTCACGAATCACTCCTTTTTTATAAAGCTCCCAGACTTGTCTTGCCTCAGCCTCTAAATGAGGTTGATAATCTTCTACTGCTTTTCCATCATATTCCTTTTCAATTGCTAATATTTTCATTTTGAATAATCCACATTGATGTTTGGCGTATTAAGATTGAGCTCAGCAGCGCCGCTTTGCCTGAACGCCTCCATGCTACCAGATGCCTGGGATCAAGCGGAAGCGAACCCGACTCGCGTACGCGGGATAGCCTGGGAGTTCCTCATGGAGCGCGCGATCCTCGAGCGCCGTGCGGATCACGAGCAAGACCACCGTGATTAGGGCCGGAACGAAGGCCCAGTTCGACGCAAGCAGAAGCGGCGTCGAGAGCATCCAGCCCGAGAAACCCACATAACCAGGGTGGCGAATGTAGGCGTAGGGTCCTGTATCGATCACGCGATGTCCTTGATCCGACTGAATCCGCACCGTCTTCTCGAAAAATGGATTCACGACCATGGACCAAATGGCAAGGGTCCATCCGGGGACGAAGATGGCCAAACCCAGCAACCATGCTGTCCCCGGTGCGCTCGAAATCCTGTCTCGTACTTCCATTACCGCGGCAACGTAGATTGCGATCACTGCGAGCCCGAACATCACGGCCCACACCTTGTCCCAAGTCTTTGAAAACTTAGAGACGCGCATGCGTCGCCGGATCAGCTCGGGGTTCCACAGTCTCAGACAGACCAGGTTGATGGCAAAGGTCGCTGCAACGATGCCTACGTAGATCCAGCCGAGCGTCCAACCCAACTGGACCGCGTTCGTGAAGACGACCCTCGCGAAAACGATGACTATGGCTGCGACGGTCAGTCCGACGACCACCTTCAGCATCGTTTTCTGTGAGATACTTCGCTTTTCGACGCCCGGCATTTTTGAGCCTCTCGGAGACCTTCTTAGTTACATTTTTTTAAAAAAACCTAACTACCGATATATTGAGAGACTGTTGAAAAAGCCGTTTTGGCAAACCGGATTATCTCTCGATATTTGCAGTTTCTAAAATTTAACCTTTTTGGGTCAATGATTTGGTTATATTTTGTCGTTTACCTCTCTTAA
>JAQYWI010000233.1 GCA_030145015.1 Desulfobacterales bacterium | reverse complement strand
ATGCCTAAAATTGAGGAATTCTGCCCGTCGAGAGCCTCCCGTCGAGAGCCTCCCGTCGAGAGCCTCCCGTCGAGAGCCTCTGGGTCGAACGACTGGGTCGAACGACTGGGTCGAACGACTGGGTCGAACGATCATTTTTATAATAAAAGATAGAGCGAAGCGATACCTTAACTTTAGGCACTTTAGCTCACTTTAGTCATTTTAGGCACTTTTTTATTACCCGCCTTTTTCCTCCCGGCGATAAGGTTTCAACAGGCCCGCAGGCACAGCTGCGCGCCGGGAGACACTGATCAGGGCGACAATTGTTAACAGGTACGGAATCATCAGGAAAATATGAAAGGGGATTTCCAGCCCGATGCTTTGAAGCCTGAGCTGCAGACCATCCAGGAAACCGAAGATAAGGGCCCCGATGGTGCCTTTGACAGGGTCCCAGTTTCCAAAAATGACCATGGCAATGGCCACCCATCCGCGACCGCCGATCACATCGATTAAGAACATGTTCTGATGGGCCAACGTCAGAAAGGCTCCGCCGACTCCCATAAAGGCACCACCGACAACGAGGCAAAGCGTGCGGGTCAGGGTCACATTTACGCCCACGGTGTCTGCGACCACCGGATTCTCACCGACCGTTCTGATCTTCAATCCTATTTTGGTTTTATAGAGCAAAATCGACATGGCCGGCACCAGCAGCCAGGCGATATACGTCAGTGAATATTGCTTGAAAAGGCCCGGTCCGATCACCGGAATCTTTGAAAGGACCGGCAGGGCAATTTGCCTGAAAGGCTCTATTATGGGAGGTACGGTGGGGGAACCGAAATGCAGTCGATAGATGAACATGGCCAGGCCGGTTGCAAACAGCGTAATGCCGAGTCCCGCAACATGCTGGCTTAAACCCAGGTTCACGGATAGCAATGCCATGAGCATTCCCAGCAGCATGCCCACACAGGCAGCCGCAAACACGCCAAACCATATGGAGCCAGAGGCAAAAGTAAACAGAAATCCGGTCATGGCGCCCATTAGCATGATACCCTCGATTCCCAGATTCAGCACCCCGGCTCTTTCTGAAAGGATTTCCCCCAGAGTCGCAAATATGATCGGGGTGGCCATCCGCATCGTGGCGCCCATGAGTCCCGAGATAAACGCGATGTCAAATATTTCACCCATTACTTGCGCACCGCCCTGATTTTATATTCCGTAAAAAGCAGAAAAATGAGCATCACCATCAGCGCCATTCCCTGGATAACCTCGGCGATATAGGTGGGAACGCCGGTCATACGGCTCATGGTCTGCGCTCCCACAATAATCACACTGAAAAAAAGTGAAGAAAAAAGCACCCCGACCGGATGCAGGTTGCCCAGCATGGCGATTACAATCCCGGAATACCCGTAGCCGGGAGAGATATCCATGATCAGCCGATACTGAAGCGCACAGAGCTCTCCCACTCCCGCCAGGCCTGCCAGCCCGCCGGATATCAGGGCTGTCCATAGAATCACCGAGGTGGTATTAATTCCGCCAAAATGGGCGGCCCTGATATTCACGCCGACTGCCTTGGACTGGTACCCGAAGGTGGTTTTTTTGTTAATGAACCATACGACAATTACGGCTATAAATGAGATAAGAATACCCATATGAAAACGCGATTTCGTCAGCAGGATGGGATAGTATGCGGCCTCGATTATGGCCGATGATCGGGGCCAGCTGGAGCCGGGTTGCTGAAGAGGTCCAAAAAGCAGGGCGCCCATGATGTGGATCATGACATAGTTTAAAAGCAGAGTGGAAACCACATCATCCACCTTCAGTTTTGTTTTTAAAAGTGCCGGAATCGAAGCCCAGATACCCCCCGCCAGGAACCCTCCGATAATGACAATCGGCAAGACCAGCACCGATGGGATACTGCCCAGATGAATCCCTAAGGTGGTGGCCGTTAACGCTCCGGCAAGGAGCTGACCTTCGGCACCGATATTCCAGAATTTGGCCCTGAAGGCAAATGCCACCGCCAGACCCGTCAATAACAGGGGACTGGCTTTTACAAAGGTTTCTAAAAGATTGTAACGTGTTCCCAACGCTCCGTAAAACAGGTAAAAATAAGACTTCCATAGATGCCCCCCGGCGAAAAGAATCGGAATAGCCGAAAGAATCAGTGTCGCCATAATGGCCGCAATCGGAATAACGATTTTTGCCCACCCCGGCAATGGCTCGCGTTTTATGATTCTGAATCGGATCATGCATTTACCCCGCTCATCCAAAGACCGATCTGCTCTCGGGAGGCCGTTGCCCCCCGGGCTTCCCCCATGATTTCGCCTTCAAATATCACGACGATGCGGTCACTGAGTGAAAATATTTCATCCAGATCTTCTGAAATCAGGAGGATACCCGCGCCTCTTTCTCTTTCCTGCAGAATTCTCTGGTGGATATACTCCATGGCGCCGACATCCAGACCGCGGGTGGGCTGCGAAGCGATGATAAGCACGGGTTTCCCGGCCAGTTCCCTGGCCAGCATTAATTTTTGCAGGTTTCCACCGGATAGGCTTTTGGCGGCGGCATCGCGACCGGCGGTTTTGATGCTGTACCGCGTTATCAGATCTTCACTGAACCGTTGGAGTCTTTTCGATTTCATCAAACCAAAAGTGTGGAACTCAGCAGACGAATGGTTTTCAAGAATCAGGTTCTCTTCAACGGAAAGATCCATCAGCAGCCCGGTGTCCATTCGGTCCTCCGGTATTCTTCCCATATTCGATTTGATGGCTGCGGCCGGGTTCCCGAACTTAAGGGACTTGCTGCTTATTTGAATGAAACCGTCCACCGGAGACCGCATGCCGAAGAGCACCTCCGAGAGCTCTTTCTGGCCGTTTCCGGAAATTCCGGCCATCCCCACAATCTCGTTCTCTCTGACAACCAGGTCAAGATTCCTTAGCGCCGGTAATTTTTTATCATTTAAGGCATTGAGATTCTCGATTTTAAGGACAGGCTGACCGGGAGGGAGTTCCTTTTTTTCAATGTTCTCCAGAAGCTCCCGGCCCACCATAAGGTTGGCCAGTTCCCTGGTGTTTGTTTTGTCAGATCTGCGTTCCGCCACCACCTGGCCGCCCCTCAGGACCACAATGCGGTCTGAAATTTCCATCACCTCATTTAATTTGTGAGAAATAAAAACAACCGATCGACCTTCCTTTACCAGTGATCTCAGGGTCGTAAACAGCTCGGCGGTTTCAGCCGGGCCCAGCACAGCAGTGGGTTCGTCCATAATGAGGATGTCGACTTCTCGATATAAAGCTTTAAGAATTTCAATTTTCTGCTGTTCACCCACCGACAGGGTCCACACCCTGGCCTCGGGATCGATCTGAAGTCCGAAATGTTCCTGGAATTCCCTGAGTTTCTGGCGGGCCGATTTAAGATCAAGAAAAATGCCTTTGCCGGAATCTGTGCCCACGATGATGTTCTCAAGTACAGTCTGCGAGGGGACCAATGCGAAGTGCTGATGAATCATACCCACCCCGCGTGAAATTGCATCTCTGGGTGAGGAGAGATCCGCTTTTTCGCCTTTTATGAAAATCTGACCCGCATCGCTGCTGTAATAGCCAAAAAGGATATTCATCAGCGTTGTCTTGCCCGCTCCATTTTCACCCAACAGCGCGCAAATCTCCCCTTTATAAAGATTAAAAGTAATATCCTTATTGGCGGTAACGTCCAGAAAACGCTTCGTAATGGAGGACATTCTCACGACCGGCGGGTCATTGTTTACCATCAGTTAACCTGTGATAGTGTTTTCAAAAAAGGCGAAAAGCAGATTAAAGTTTGGAGACACCCATCCGAACCCCGACATACCGGAAAGTGAGCGAATGCGTCAGCGGCGGATAAATGTGAGTAAAGTTTAAAGTGCCTAAAGTTAAGATGCTGCTGCACTCCGTCTTTTAAAATAAAATCGATCGTTCGACCCAGTCGTTCGACCCAGAGGCTCTCGACGGGCAGAATTCCAAAACTTTAGGCACTTTAGGTTTTTTAGATCATTTTAGGCAATTTCTAAGATAGCTTCTAATCTGAAATAGGCTTTTGTTCATCCACCGGCACGCGATACGTTCCGTTCAGAATCTTCTGCTCAAGGACCCTCACTTCTTTGATCACATCCGCGGGGAGGGTCTTTTCAAATGAATGAAAAGGAGCCAGGCGGGCGCCGCCTTTTGCCATCATGGACCATTCCCCCAGATCCATGGACACCCAGGCCTTTTTCTTGACCATCTCAATAGCGAACTTGATGGTGGGATACATGTCCCACACCGGTCCGGTTATCACTACCTCCGGCGCCAGTGCATTCTGATCCGACATATTGCCGAAAGCAAGCACACCCTTTTCTTTGGCGGCCTCAAATACTCCGAACCTTTCAGCAAAGATCAAATCCGCACCCCCCTCAATCTGGGCAATCGCGGCTTCTTTTGCTTTGGGCGGATCAAACCAGCCGCCAATGTAAGCGATCTTGATCTTAATCTTGGGATTGACTTTAAGGGCGCCCGCTTTGAAGGCATTTACCAGTCTGTTCACCTCGCCGATGGGTATGGCGGCAACGACCCCCAGGGTATTCGTTTTTGTGAGTATGCCGGCAATGACCCCGCAGAGATAGGATGGTTCGTGAATCCAGTTATCAAATACCGAAAAATTCGGCGCGACCGGGCCGAACTCCGATCCAAAAGCAAAGGCAATATCCGGATAATCCTTGGCTACCCGCCTTGCCGGTTCCTCGCCTGCAAGGAAGGCATCACCCACGATGAGATCAAATCCTCTTTCGGCATACTCCCTTAGAACCTTTTCAAAATCAGCTGCAGCAATTTTTTCGGTGAACTCATATTCGATGTTGCCGATTTCCTTCTTGGCCTTGAGACAGGCCTGATGGATAACGCCATCCCACGGTTCTTCTATGGCAGTTTGAAAAATGGCAGCGATTTTAAATGGCTTTGCCTGGCTGGCAGTGAAGGCAAATAAAATTGAAAACACAACGATCATGGTAATCCATAATGCTTTTTTCATGTACGTCCTCCTTTCTTCATTTTCGATGTTTAATTGAGATGTTATGATGGGGTGAATATTCTTCTTGCGAGAGGTATCAAGGTACCATAGAGTAGCGTCTCAAGTTTGTCAAGAGAACGTATATCCTATTGATATTTATATGTTATTTATAAAATCGGTCCTGCTGAAAGCAATTGGTGATTTGCGCTTGCAGGACACCTTTCACCGTATGTATTCAAATTTTAATAGGTTAGGCGTAGCTTCCTATCCAAAGCCGAAATGTGATGAATTATGAAATCTTAGGCAGAATCAGATTTTAACTGAATAAATTGCTTGATTTTGCTTAAAAAAAGATTTTATAATTTATTTAATCATGAAAGGTCCGACTTGATTGACGGGCCGGTTTCATTCTGAAGGAAAAATCCATTTGTCTGGGTGGCATCCTGCAGTATGGGACTATGGGAATCTTAGTAGAAAGGAGGGTGTCACTGTGGCTAAGGGTGTTGTGAAATGGTTCAATGACCGTAAAGGTTACGGCTTCATTGAGCAAGAAGACGGGCCGGATGTATTTGTTCATCATAGCGGGATCAATGCGTCTGGATTCAAGTCCTTGAATGAGGGTGATCAGGTTACGTTTGACATCGAGCAGGGGCCTAAAGGTTCGCATGCAGTAAATGTTACTGTAGCTTAATTTACGAATTCAAAATGAAAAAGGGCATCCCTTCAATATCTGAAGGGTTGCCCTATTTTTTTATAGGCCTCTCGAAGGTTTCCATTCTGAAGAACGCTATAATGGACTTGATTTTTTCAAAAAAATTGTTAATATGGCGACAATAAATAAGGGCCCGTTCTTAATTGGCGGGCTGGTTTCATTCTAAAGGATAGACCCATTTGTCAAAGTGGCAACCTGAAGTATGAAACTATGAGAACTTTTTTTAAAGGAGGGTGTCACGATGGCGAACGGAATTGTAAAATGGTTTAATAGCAGCAAAGGTTATGGCTTCATCGAGCAGGAAGACGGCCCGGATGTATTCGTTCATTTTTCAGGGATCAATGCGGACGGTTTCAAGTCTCTTTATGAAGGCGACCGCGTTACCTTTGATATAGAAGAAGGCCAAAAGGGTCCCTCTGCGGTAAATGTCACTGTGGAATAGCTGCCTATTTCTGAGTTAAAAAAGGGCATTCCGTCTCGGTCTTAAGAGGAGGGAATGCCCTTCTTATTTTTATAAGACATCAAACCGATAGAAAAGGGCGGATAGTCAATTGTTTCGCCGGCGCAGCATACTCTCTATTTAAACCTTAACGTTCGTCCCCTTGGAAGTCACGTCATAGTCAATTTGTCAGGTTATTTCTCCTTATTTTCAAGCATCTTGCGCATTTCCGAAAACCGGGCTTTTTCTTTTTGGTCAACAGCCGGATACTTCAGCTTAAGTTTTTTAAGACTTTTTACGATGATTTGCGCCACAGCCAGGCGCATAAAGGGCTTGTCATCAGCGGGAATGGCATACCATGGCGCCCACGGGCGTGAGGTGGCATTGACGGCCTCTTCGTAAGCTGCCATATAGTCTTTCCAGAACGTTCGTTCATGCACATCACCCGCGGAGAATTTCCAGTTTTTTCGGGGTTCGTCGATCCGGGCGAGAAAGCGCTGTCGTTGTTCCTCCCTGGAGACATTGAGCCAGAATTTTAATATGAGGGATCCGTTGCGCGCTAAATGCTTTTCGTGTTCACGGATCGACTCATAGCGCTGCTGCCAGATATTTTTCCTGTCGATACGATCGGGGAGTTTTTGTCCTTTGAGATATTCAGGGTGAACTTTAACGATGAGCACTTCTTCGTAATAACTGCGGTTAAAAATTCCAATACGGCCTCTTTCGGGTAGACATTTTGTGGTGCGCCATAGAAAATCATGATCCAGCTCCTCGGGTGTCGGCTGTTTGAATGAAAATACCTGACACCCGGTCGGGTCAATTCCGCTCATAACCGCCCGGATGGTGCCGTCTTTTCCCGCAGCATCCATGGCTTGAAAAATAAGAAGGGTAGCGTGCTTATCATGTGCATAAAGGATCCTCTGTAAATCGGAAATCTCATCAATGCGTTTTGCAAGGCGTTGCTTGCATTTCTTCTTACCCGGAGAGCCCTTGGGTGGAGCCGTATCCGCGTGATCGATTCGGAAGCTCCCGTCATAGGCTGCCAGGTATGGACTTGCCACAGCTTCAAACATATGCCCCTCCTTCCATAGCTACCTCTGGACTTAAACGCTCATTTTAAATATTCATATCGGTTCATATTTCTGCAATCCGCAATCGAGTTGTCTCTGGATCGGCCAGCAGCAAAAAGCCAGCCTAAATCTTTAAAACTTTGAACGTTGAACTTTCCTTAACATACTCTTTTTTAGCGGGTCAATTGATATTAGAACCTATCTCAAAAATCGCAGATCATGCCCAAGGGCCCCGCTAAAGCGGGATTACATGTCTAATCTAAGCAGATTAATGTATGCATCAAGGCGCAAGCCGACGCAAAAGCGCAGCATACATG
>JAQYWI010000065.1 GCA_030145015.1 Desulfobacterales bacterium | reverse complement strand
TCATGACTGACTTTAACATGTCTGGTATGGACGGTATCCACCTGGCTGATTCCGTCAAAGAAAAATCTCCCTCCACACAGGTTGTGCTTATGACAGGTGATGATAAAGCGGTCATTTTATCCAAAATAAAAGGCACTGCTGTGGCTAAGGCTCTTTTTAAGCCCTTTACCTTAACAGAGATGGATGTAACGGTCCAAGGATTGTTGCATCATTGAAAATAAAAGAACGAACCAAAATAGCTTAAGGTACTATCTTGGCCAGCGAAATTCACGCAACCCGTGCAGTCATCGCCATAAATTTGCACCCATATCCCTAAACATTTCTTAATAGAAGACGAATAAGGAATCTACGATATGAACGTTCTTCTCATTTACCCAAAGTTTCCGGACACGTTTTGGTCTTTCACATACGCTTTAAAACTCATCCGCAAGAAAGCCGCATACCCGCCGCTTGGTTTGCTCACCGTTGCGGCTATGTTGCCGGATGAATTTCAGCGGCGTCTGGTGGATGTTAATGTGGACTGTCTCAGCGATGAAGATCTCGCATGGGCAGACTTCGCCTTCATCGGTGGGATGGCCGTTCAACGGGACTCAGCCAAACAAATAATTGCCCGATGCAAGGCGACGGGCTTGAAAGTCATCGCGGGGGGGCCGCTTTTTACTGCCGAACCGGATGCCTTTGAGGAGGTGGATCACCTTGTTCTCGACGAGGCCGAACTCACACTGCCGTCTTTTCTTGAGGACCTGAAAACCGGTCATCTGAAAAAAATCTACAGGGCATCGGGTTTTTGCGATCTTCATCACACCCCGCCCCCCGCTTGGAATCTGATCGAAATGAAAAAATATGCGTCCATGAGCATTCAGTTCTCCAGAGGGTGTCCCTTCAACTGCGATTTCTGTAATGTGACGGTTCTCTTCGGCCACAGGCCCCGACTGAAGTCGGCGCAACAGGTGATCGCAGAACTGGATCGCATGTATGCTGCGGGTTGGCGCAGTAATATCTTTTTTGTTGATGACAATTTTATCGGAAACAAACGCTACTTAAAAACGCGCCTGCTGCCGGCGCTGATCGACTGGCGCCAAGACAAGAAGGGCTGTGTATTTTTCACAGAAGCCTCGATTAACCTGGCCGACGATGCCCACCTTTTGGACCTGATGGTCAAGGCGGGTTTCGATTCGGTTTTCATTGGTATCGAATCGCCCAATGATGACAGCCTTAGCGAATGTCAAAAAATACAAAACAAGAACCGGGACCTCATCAGTGATGTAAAGACCCTGCAACGCGCCGGTTTACAGGTTCAGGGGGGCTTTATTGTCGGCTTTGACAGCGACCCCCCGTCAATTTTCCAGCAACTTATTGATTTTATCCAAAAAAGCGGCATTGTGACCGCAATGGTAGGGCTGCTCCAGGCACCACCGGGAACCAGGTTGTTTGATCGTCTGAAGAAGGATAACCGTTTACTGGCTATGATGATCTCAGGCGATAATGTGGATGGCACCACCAACATTGACCCCAAGATGGGGCTCGATCAGCTCATGAACGGCTACCGGTCCATCATGGGATATATCTATTCCCCCAAGCATTATTACCGGCGTGTAAAAGTATTTCTCAAAGAATTCGGCAATTCCAAAGTGGACACCCGCATAGATCTTCAACGATTTCTTGCGTTTTTCCGTTCCAGCATTCGACTGGGGATTTTAGGCAAGGAGCGATTCCATTACTGGTATTTAGTGACCTGGACGCTGGTGCGTAAACCCAGGCTGCTTCCCCTGGCCGTCACCCTTGCCATATACGGTTATCACTTCCGGAGGATATGCGAGATACACATTCTTTGAGCCGGGATGTAAATTACACTTTAAAACCTGCAGACATTTACCCCGAACAGATAAGGATTTATGATGAGTGGATTTTTTGAATTTTTTGAAAGCAACGGGGTCAAAGATATCAAAAAGTTGACCGCTTTTGTCCATAATTTTCTCCAGGATCCATCCATTTTCTTCGATTTAACTGAGGCTGAAAGAGATGGAATGGAAAAAAAATTAGATCAAACCCTGGCTTTCTTCAAAATTGAAAAAAGCTAAACCTGATGGACTCAGAATTCTAGGAGGCAGAATATGCCTGATATTTTTGTTTCTGCAAAGGGTACGAAAATGATGGGTCGGTGTCAGAGTGTGAGGTCTTTCCGAAATTCATGAGCGTCACGAATTGTGTGGACGCAAAGGAGGTAAGCTATGCCCGAATGGAATCAAACCCCAGGGGGATCAACGCCGTCTTTGGATGACGTTCTTGAGAAAATTCGACTGAAGTTAGAGGGATTCAAAGGCGGGCCGGTCCTTATCCTCGTCGCCGTTGCGGTGGTGGTGATTTTTTTGTGGACAGCCTGGTTCACCGTCCAGCCGGAAGAGACGGGTATTGTGCAGCGCTTTGGAAAAGTCATGCGCACGGCCGGACCGGGACTGCATTTCAAACTGCCTTTGGGTGTCGAAAAGGTTCGTCTGTTACCCACGGCCCGTGTGCTTAAAGAGGAGTTCGGTTTCCGAACGGTGGCCACAGTGCCCGGCAAGAAGACACAGTACGATCCGAGCGGTTCTTTTAAGGGTGAGTCGCTGATGCTAACCGGAGATTTAAATGTTATCGATGTCCAGTGGATCATTCAGTACCGCATCGAAGACCCGATCCGCTACTTGTTCCAGGTACGCAACACACCGAAAACGATCCGCGATACCACCGAGGCGATCATGCGCCGGGCGGTCGGCAATCGTCTCGGCAGCGATGTGCTCACAACGGGTCGGGTGGCGGTTGCAAGTGAAGCAAAAAATGAGATTCAGAAAGTCCTGACAGCCTATGAGACCGGCGTGCGTTTGGTTACTGTGGAACTTCAGGATGTGACCCCGCCGGATACCGTGAAACCGGCCTTCAATGAAGTCAACGAATCGCGTCAGGACAAAGAAAGGACGATCAATAAGGCCCAGGAGCAGGCCAACCGGGAAATTCCCAAGGCCCGCGGAGTGGCCACGCAGAGTATCAGCGAGGCCGAGGGCTACGCCCTTGAGCGCGTCAACCGGGCTGAAGGAGAGGCGACGCGTTTTATGGCCATTCTGGGCGAGTACCTGGGGGCGCCGCAGGTCACGCGCCGGCGTCTTTATCTGGAGGCCATGACGGGTTTGCTGGCGGATATGAAGGCGCTCTATATTGTGGATAGGGATCAGAAGGCCATGGTGCCCTGGCTCCCACTGGAGTCCAGTCAACAACCATCAGCGGAAGGGAGGAAGCCATGAAGTTTACATTGAAAACGGCGATCATCGGCATAGCGGTGGTTATTGTTATCGTTCTCTATAGCGGGCTTTACACTTTGGAAGAGGGCCTGCAAGCGATTGTCGTGCAGTTTGGCCGGCCGGTGGGGGAACCGGTGACCGAGGCAGGGCTGCACATTAAACTGCCCTTTGTGCAAGAGGTCCGGCGATTTGAAAAGCGCCTGCTCGTCTGGGATGGTGATCCGAACCAGATTCCAACCAAAGGGCGTGAGTTCATCTGGGTGGACACCACGGCGCGATGGCGGATTGCAGACGCGAAAAAATTCCTTGAGAATGTGGCCAGCGAAGAGGGAGCCCAGTCGCGCTTGAACGATATCCTCGATTCGGTGGTGCGCGACCAGGTGTCGAGCAGTGAACTCGTGGAGCTCGTTCGCAGCGCATCGTGGGAAGTCCCCAAGGACGAAGCGCTGAAGGATATCCCCAAGGAGCGGGAAGAAGAGCTTAAGAAAGAGATTGCCCGTGGCAGGGAGGAAATTACCCGAACGATACTGACTGAAGCACAAAAAATCATCCCTCAGTACGGCATCGAGCTGGTGGATGTTCGTATCAAGCGCCTCGATTACGTGGAAAGCGTTCGAGAGAAGGTATATGAGCGCATGATCTCCGAGCGCAAACGCATCGCCGCACAGTTCCGCTCGGAGGGAGAAGGACGCAGTGCGGAGATCCTCGGGACGATGGAAAAAGAGCTGCGCCAGATACGCTCCACGGCCTACCGCAGGGTACAGGAGATCCAGGGCCGGGCAGACGCAGATGCCACGCGCATTTACGGCAAGGCTTACAATAAAAATGCAGAATTCTATGCCTTCTTGCGTACTCTTGAAAGCTACAAAGAGAAAACGAATAAGAATTCCGTAATGATCCTCACCACGGACAGCGACTTCTATCAATACATCAAGGAGGCGATTCCAGGAGAAGCGCGGAGCCTATCGGCTCCGGTTGCACGAGGGACTGCGCCATAAGCAGGAAACGTTGGGGGGTTAAAACGAATCCGGGGGGAATATGACGGTGGTGATTGTGACCAGAGTCTCCGGCTGGAGAATTTCATGCAATGGCGGGCAAGAACCCATCGGAAAGGAAGCATTATGCCAAAGAACTTGGAGTTACTGAATATCGAGCAATTACTGGCTGAGGCCGATGATCTCATCCAACAGATTCATTCCGATGCCATCAAGGACATGCAAGAAGAGCATCTCCTGCAGTTTGAAAAACACGCTCAAAACTTGAAAAAAATAAAATCCGAGGTTCAGCGCAAGATTGAGAAGAAAGGAACATCGGAAATAGGCTCCGGCGCTGAGGGTATGCACGAGGCGATCCAAGATATTGTGAAGGCCATGCAGGACTTAAAAAACAAGTTTTTCTGATTGTCATCAAACGCCTTTGAATAATATTCGGACGCTCAATCAAACTTCAAAAATGGTTTTTACAGGCAGCGGGTCGTTCGGGAGTCTAATTGAGGTGCCTTGAATTTCAGACAGGCATGCTGCGTCATCGCAGAAAAAAATAGGAAAATGAAAATGGCATCCAATCGAAATAAAGATCCACAGAAAAATTTCTTGGACAATTTACGTTCCCTTCTCGGTTTCCAGGAACGCCAGAAAAATACCTTGCCCCCGAAGGCTCATTTCAGCATCTGGTATTTCCTGATCGCCATATTTTTATTCACCTACCTGCAACAATATTTTTTTTCCGCAAAAGTGGAGACGATTCCCTACAGCCAATTCAAACACTACATCGCCGAAGGCAACGTTGGCAAATTGATTATCAGCCCTGAAAATATCAGCGGAACGCTAAAGGGAGAGCCGGTCCAGAGGTTCACTACCATTCGGGTGAATGATCCCGACCTGGTGAAGGATCTGGATGAACACAAGGTCAATTACTCCGGGCACTATGAGAGCAAATTTCTGAGCACGCTTCTTTCCTGGGTTATTCCCATTGGCATTTTTTTCCTGATCTGGCGCTATGCCATGAAAAAGATGGGGCCGGGCATGGGGGTGATGTCTTTTAGCAAGAGCAAAGCCAAAATTTTTGCTGAAAGTGAAACCAAGGTTACTTTCAGCGATGCAGCCGGCATCGATGAGGCCAAAGAAGAGCTCCAGGAGGTAGTTGAGTTTTTGAGTAATCCGGGCAAATTCCAGAAACTGGGGGGCAGGATTCCCAAAGGGGTGCTGCTGGTCGGCCCGCCGGGGACCGGCAAAACCCTTCTGGCCAGGGCTGTGGCCGGGGAAGCCAAAGTGCCTTTTTTCAGCATCAGCGGGTCTGAGTTTGTGGAGATGTTTGTCGGCGTGGGTGCAGCCCGCGTTCGCGATCTTTTCGCTCAGGCCGCGGGCCAGGCTCCCTGCATCATCTTTATCGATGAATTGGACGCATTGGGGAAAGCCCGGGGAATGAATGTCATGGGCGGTCATGACGAACGAGAGCAGACGCTTAACCAGCTCCTGGTGGAAATGGATGGGTTCGAGACAAATAAAGGGGTCATCATCATGGCCGCCACCAACCGGCCGGAAATCCTGGATTCTGCTTTGTTGCGCCCGGGGCGGTTCGACCGGCAGGTCCTGGTCGATCGTCCGGATATCAACGGGCGCGAAGCCATCCTGAAAATTCATTCCAAGAATGTGTTGCTAGGTCCCGAAGTCGATCTCCGCAAAATCGCCGGCCGCACTCCGGGCTTTGTGGGAGCCGATCTGGCCAACCTCATCAATGAGGCCGCCCTTCTGGCTGCCCGTAAAGATAAAGAAGAGGTAGGACTGGCGGATTTCGATGAGGCGATCGACCGAGTGGTTGCAGGCCTGCAGAAAAAGAACCGGGTGATGAATCTGCAGGAGAAAGAAATTATCGCCTTTCATGAGTCCGGACATGCGATTGTGGCTGAGTCTGTTGAGCATGCCGACCCGGTGCACAAAATCTCCATTATTCCCCGGGGGATTGCGGCTCTCGGATATACCCAACAGCAACCCACCGAGGACCGCTATTTAATGACGCGCTCGGAGCTGCTCGACCGGCTGGCCGTTCTTTTAGGCGGCAGGGTGGCGGAGGAGCTGGTTTTCGAAGAAATCTCCACCGGCGCCCAGAACGACCTGCAGCGGGCTACCGACATTGCCCGATCCATGGTCACAGAATATGGAATGAGCGATCGCCTGGGACTGGTGGCCTATGAGCGCCCCCGTCAGCCGATGTTTCTCCCGGAAAGTTTTGCTTCCGGTAAAGCCTACAGTGAAGCCAAAGCCGCCCAAATAGACGAAGAGGTCGCCCGGTTCGTCGAGGAAGCCCATCAGAGGGTGCTAAAAATCCTCTCGGAGCGGCGGAACGTCCTGGATGATTTGGCTCATCTCCTTTCGCAGAATGAAAGTGTACAGGGAGAGGAGCTGAGAAAAATGTTGTCCGAATCTAATCGTGAAATAGTGAATTAGTCATGCAAGAAGAAATGGAGTGGCACCCTGGAAGTGTGTTATCTGGAAGAAAAACCAGAGCTTGATGAGGGACCGTTTCTTAAGGAAGCAAAAAATCTAATAAACGCTGTTGCTGAAAGTATAGCAAAAATTATCGAGCGCGAGGAGGCTGAAGCCGAGACAAGAAAACACCAGGACCGTATTGAAGCGCTAATTAAAAAAACATCAACAAAAATATTTTTAAAAAAAATAACGAATAACAGTCTATGGAACTCCTACTGCTTGTCTTTGAAAGAAGATCATCAACAAAAAAAGGTGACCCACATAAATCAAATTATGAATCACCTTTAACAGCTATTTCATTTATCTCATTTTTCAAATAGAAGTTCAAGCCCATCGGAGCATGCTCGGGCTACATAATAGCTAGCCTTTTCTTGCCCGGGCATTTTATCCCAGCCCCCTTTTTCAATGAATTCATATCTCGTCCAGGAACTTAATTCCTTTAATTCTTTAAGTTTTTCTTTATGGTTCGGTTCCTTCATAAATTGGGCGACGCAGATCGCCGCCTGACTCGCCAAGACCGCCTCTTCGGACATCGTTTGGGTAGTCTTGGAGGTTGTCCACCCCCCCCACGCAAAACCGATGATCATTGCGATGACTGCCCCAACAATAAGACCCCAAACTCCAAACTTAACCTTCCCTGCAGTTTCTGGTTTCATTTGATACCCCCCATTTTAATTTATCATGTATATGAACCAAATAGCATTTGAAGCTCCCGACAGATCAGATTGATTCTATCAGAAGCAACGCCGGCACTATTTGAGTATTTTTTTCAAGGAAACATCTTCCTATGTAAAAGGTAAAATAGAGTTAACTTTGTCTTGGTGAGCGGTTCTAATTGGTTAAGGTTAAAAGCTGCGGCAAGATGATCTTGCTGGTATCCAATAGAGAAATGAAGGGTCGCCACCTCGCGACAGAACATCCTCATCATATTTGGGAGCATGGGTAAGGAGTTTTGAGTAGTTTCTTCACAGGAGGTTCTTATTGGGGGTTAAAAGAAGCGTGGAATCAAAGGTGCCGTTAAAATCCATCAGAAAGGATGCACGCACACCCGAGAAACCTGTCAAGTGCCACATTCAAACTCCCTTTTTTAATGTATAACCTTTGGCGGCTCTAAGCCTGCCGATGGCTTTTTTATAGGTGTCGAAGTTGGTGTGGCACTTAACAGCTACTTACAACATAAGCATGAATTGTGCAAAGTCCACGATATAAAGTTGTTTTTATAAAGAAACCTTTACTTTTAAAGACATCTTTTTGGGGCTCAGCATGCATGCTTGGTGGTTGAGAGATCTGGTTCTATATCTCTCAGCTTTTGGCAGCACTGAAAACCTTGTGATATAAATGTCTGCGATAATCCCTGTAAAACCGCAAATTGAGATTTTGGCAAGTATTGCAGGTATTAAAAGGCATCAAAGCTTTAGGTTTTAAAAAAGGGGGATTAAAATGAAGATCTTCATTGGCAACCTGTCATTCAATGTCACTGAAGGTGATTTGCGCCAGGCTTTTGAGGCCTTCGGGCAGGTCGCGTCCGCAACTGTTATCAGGGATGAACAAAGTGGTCGATCAAAAGGCTTTGGATTCGTGGAAATGCCCGTTCAAACAGAGTCTCAGTCTGCAATCGAAGTTTTAAATGGGAAGGCCTTGAAAGGGAGAACGATTACCGTCAATGAGGCTCGGCCTCAAGCTGACGACCGTCGAGGTAGAGATAGAGGAGGAGGGGGAAATAGACGCGGCAGAGGCCGTTATTAAAAAGGCAATTCGGATTAATAAAAGCCATCCACAACTTTCTAACATACTTGTAGTTTTGAAACTCTGAAAAATTTGAGATATACATTTTATATCACAACTTAGGAAGGCAATAGGGACAGAGCCATAAGCGACTCTGCTTTAGCGAATTGTCAAAGAACTTATCGCCCCGTCAGTTATTTCTGATAGGGTCTTTATTTGGTATTGAACCGGGCGCCTGGGTGGGAGAAAGAAGAATAAAAAAGCCCAGCCCAAGCCTTGCAATTTGAAAAGCACTGATTAACTTTAGATTGTAACCTCCTTGTGTATCCTCAATCAAACCCCCCTAAACAGGAGCATGAAAATGGCACGACGAGCTTCTAAATATGGTGACGGCAGTGTTCGGATGGTCTTAGACGGCGTTTCATTAATCCGGTACTCTGATGGTGCCTGGTGTCGTGTTGCTCCACCCTCAGCCCATGATCTCAAAGATAACTGGTATCGTTCTTCACCATCCCTACTAATCCGCTGGCTCGATGCTGTATGCAAAGTGAAGCCGGTCAATTAAGCCGCCCCGGCTGTGAAATATCGTGCGGCTTGTTCAGCACCGAATTATGACAATGCTGATTTTTACGGTTTAATGCCCTGTAAAGGTTCTGGTAAAAAATTCTTAGCAGCAAAGCGCGTTCCCCTAAGAAAGTCAATTTTACCTTCATTGGCAATTACAAAAATCCGGATAGCAAAAGGAGGCAATCATGGCATCATTTACAGATCGGATGATACGGGCAGCAAAACTGGATGTAACCCTTTATGAAGAGGTCGAAGCAGACAAGGGAACCATGGGGCAGGCCATGGGAGTGGTCATCCTTTCCAGTGTTGCTGCCGGAATAGGAACTATCGGCACGACAGGGATGCAGGGACTTTTTTTCGGAACCATATTTGCCCTGCTGGGATGGTTTATATGGGCGTTTCTGACATATTTTATTGGAACCAGGCTGTTACCTGAACCACAAACAAAAGCAGACATTGGGGAGTTGCTGCGCACTATCGGATTCTCCAGTTCACCGGGAGTTCTGCGCGTTTTGGCAATCATCCCTATGCTGGGGGCCCTCAATTTCATCATTGGCATCTGGATGCTGGTGGCGATGGTCATTGCCGTCAGGCAAGCACTTGACTATAAAAGTACTTGGCGAGCAGTTGGAGTTTGTCTTATCGGTTGGATTGTTCAGATGGTCATTTTCGCTTTGTTTTTTTGGTTGGTAGGGGGATTCGGAGCTTCACAGGCATAATTCATATTCAAAACACAACTATGCAATTTATCGGAATTTCCCCCAAATGTTTTGTTCATATTAGATTCGCAGACGATGTTTTTCTACAGCCTCGTTAGGTTACCAAAGGGATTCGACTGATGAAGACTGAGTCGGGAAAAGACAATATGTTTACCCTGGTTGGGAAAGGAGTCTCACCGGGGCTGGCTAAAGGGAAGGCATTCGTCTACAGAGACGTGCTTCAGCGAGACTCCGAACTCTATGTAATCGACCGCGGCCAGATCGGTGAAGAGAAAGCCAGAATTGAGAAGGCAATCGACGATGTACGGCAGAGCCTGCATATCGATGCGAAGCAGATTGAGGGGAAGTTGGGCAAGCAGTCGGGAGATATTTTCCTCGCTCAAGAGGCTATCCTGCTTGATTCCTTTGTTGTTGGGGAAATGAAAAAGATCTTGGAAGCAGAGCTAATCAATGCCGAGCAGGTGGTCAGAACGGTGTTCAGACTGCTGGCCCGCAGATTCAGGGACATGAACAATGAAGTGCTCCGGGAGCGTGGAGATGACATAGACGATTTATCTCGAAGGCTATTGCTGTCGTTAGCCGGAATTCACGCACACAGCCTCGAGAACCTGCCTGCGAACACTGTGCTCGTCGCGCGTCGGTTGCTCCCTTCGGACACGGTGTTTCTATCGCGTTCGTCCACCGTCGCTGTATTAGCAGAGTTCGCTGGTCCCGCAGCGCATGCGGCTCTTCTTGCCCGCGAGCTCGGCATTCCCTGTGTGGGCGGGATTCCTGAGCTACTTGAAACTGTCCACACGGGAGAGGTAGTGCTTTTGAACGGGGCCGAGGGAACGGCGGTGATCAACCCAGACTCTCAAGCCCTGCAAAGGTTCGAAAGATCTCTTGAAGAAGTGCTAAAACGCAAGGAAACGATGGCACAAGTTAGCCTTACTGAGCGCACGGTTACCTTGGACGGAATTGAGGTTTCTGTCATGGCCAACGTCCGCAGTCGCGAAGATGTGGAGCTTGCGATGGAACGCGGCGCTGATGGGATCGGGTTGTTTCGAACAGAGCCTTTCTTTCTGTCAGCTAAGCACTTTCCCTCAGACAAAGAATTCGCGGAGTTTCTTCTTGGCAGCCTTCACTCGGCACGAGGAAGGCATATCGACATTCGTCTTCTCGACATTGGTGCCGACAAGAACCCGATCTACCTCCATCTGCCACCGGAATCCGATCCCTTCTTGGGACGGCGTGGCGTGCGTGTGCTGCATGAGTATCCCGACCTGTTGGAGGCGCAGCTGCGGGCTGTGCTGGAAGTGTCTCAGCAATTCAGCATTGGGGTTCTGATACCGATTGTGACGACAGAGAGCGATGTGATTAAAGTCGTAGAGCTGTTCCATAGATTGGCTGCTGAAATGGGCATTCACGAGTTGCCACGTATCGGTGCGATGATCGAGACACCAGCAGCGGCATTGTCAATCCCTTCTCTGAAGAAGCATGTGGACTTTTTAAGCATCGGCTCTAATGACCTCACTCAATACACCATGGCCGCTGGGCGAGAGAATCCTCTGGTTTCTGAGTATTTCATTGACGACCATCCGACTATCCTACGGCTCATCAAGTTGGTCGTCAGGGAATCCGGTGACACTCCCGTGTCTCTTTGTGGGGAGCTTGCGGGCCGAATCGATGTTATCCCCAGGTTGCTGAGAACCGGGATCAAGTCTCTCAGTGTGGCCGCCGCATTGGTTCCGGACGTGAAGAATGCCATAAGGAATTCAAGCTCTTGACGTCCTCGCTTCATATCCGCCGCCAGTTAACCGGGGCGTTTCGAATCCAGATTTAATCCAATATATTCAAGATCAAGCGCTATCCAATTTTCTTGGGATACTACTGACATATCTGTAATCTCATTGTGTGAAATTTCCCCATCAATTATTTTTTTTCGAGGATTGTATATTAGGTATGCGCAATCGCCAAATTAGCGAAAGGTGCGATTATGTCTATGTACCCGTAATTCTCACTTTTTACATATATCATCTGCCAATCCGAAATAAATCGCCTGCCCAAAAAGTGTGGATATCATATATTTGTTGGCACCGAAACGGAAACTACTTGTCTACAGGCTTTATCGTAATCCTCTCGTTTCTCTCGGTATAGGTTCCGGGATACTTTTTTTTAATTGCCAGCGCTATTTACACGAGTGGTAAGGGAAGAATGAACGCCTTAGCGTCGTTCTTCCCAATCTGGCCATTATAGTGATTATGTTGGTAGTCAGTTTGACTATCGGTTTACCAACGATCCTTCTCATTCAGCTGCCCAAAGTAATGCAGTGGTTCACAGGCAATATCGGTCTGCATCATGTCCACCATGAACGCTATGGAATGACGGTGGTTTACATCATTCCACCCATTCCGCCCATTCCGGGAGCGCCGCCACCGGGCATTGGCTCCGCTTTGTCCTCGGGCTTTTCGGCAATCATGGCCTGGGTGGTCAGCATTAATGAAGCCACACTTGCTGCATTTTGCAATGCGAACCGGACCACTTTGGTCGGATCCATTATACCGGCTTTCATTAGATCTTCATAGGTGTCGGTTTCGGCATTGTAACCAAAAGCGCCCGTGCCGTTTTTGACTTTATCAATGACGACAGAACCTTCAGAACCGGCATTGTTGGCAATCTGTCGCAGTGGCTCCTCCATGGCGCGCATGACGACTTTCACACCCAGCTTTTGATCGGCTTTGATTTTCATTTTCTCCAGCGCGGGCAGACATCGCACCAGCGCAACGCCCCCGCCCGGCACGATCCCTTCCTCTACGGCCGCACGGGTTGCGTTCAGTGCGTCTTCAACCCGGGCCTTTTTTTCTTTCATTTCGGTCTCAGTTGCTGCGCCCACATTAATAACGGCCACGCCACCGATGAGTTTGGCCAGCCGTTCTTGAAGTTTTTCACTGTCGTAGTCGGAAGTGGTCTCTTCAATTTGGGCCCGGATTTGTTTGACGCGGCCTTCGAGTGCTGAGCGGGAACCGGCGCCGTCCACGACGGTGGTGTTGTCTTTATCGATGGTAATGCGTTTGGCGTTTCCCAGATCTGAAACAGCCAGGTTTTCCAGTTTGATTCCCAAATCTTCAGATACAACCTGGCCGCCGGTTAAAATGGCAAGATCTTCCAGCATGGCCTTGCGTCTGTCGCCGAATCCAGGGGCCTTAACGGCGGCGACGTGCAGGGTGCCGCGTAATTTATTGACCACCAATGTCGCCAGGGCTTCACCATCGACGTCTTCGGCGATAATCATGAGGGGTTTTCCCATTTTGGCCACCTGCTCAAGAATGGGCAACAGGTCTTTCATGTTGCTGATCTTTTTCTCATTGATCAGAATGTAGGGATCTTCCAGGGAGACCACCATCTTTTCAGGGTCGGTTACAAAATACGGTGAGAGGTAACCCCGATCGAATTGCATGCCTTCAACGACCTCTAAAGTGGTTTCCATGCTTTTGGCTTCTTCAACGGTGATGACCCCTTCTTTACCAACTTTGTTCATGGCCTCGGCAATGATTTTGCCAATGGTTTCATCATTGTTCGCCGAAATGGTGCCGACCTGTGCGATTTCGCGCTGGTCTTGGGTGGGTTTGCTCAAATTTTGAAGTTCTTTCACAACGACTCCAACCGCGGCATCAATCCCCCGTTTAATGGCCATGGGGTTGTTGCCGGCCGCGACCAGCTTTTGACCTTCCTCGTAAATAGATCTTGCCAAAACAGTGGCGGTTGTGGTTCCATCACCGGCCATGTCACTTGTTTTGCTGGCGACCTCTTTTACCATTTGGGCGCCCATATTTTCGAATTTATCATCCAGTTCGATTTCTTTGGCCACGGTGACACCATCTTTGGTGACCGTCGGAGAACCCCAGGATTTGTCAAGAACAACGTTGCGGCCTTTGGGTCCCAGGGTAACAACCACTGCGTCTGCAAGGGTTCTTACCCCGTTCAGCATCGCTTCACGGGCTTTCATGTCATATTTTATCAGTTTAGCCATCTTGTCTTAACCTCCATTTTAGTTTTTATTCGATGACGCCAAGCACGTCATCCTCGCTCATGATAAGGTATTCTTCATCCTCTATTTTTACCTCAGTACCCGAATATTTGCCAAATAGAATCCGATCGCCTTTCTTGACTTCAAGCGCTATTCTCTTTCCCTCTTCGCTGAGTTTACCATTGCCGGCAGCAATCACTTTGCCTTCAATTGGTTTTTCCTTGGCCGTATCCGGGATGATGATCCCACCTTTTGTTTTTCCTTCCTCTTTAACCCGTTGAACTAAAATTCGATCCTGTAACGGTTTGAGTTTCATGGTTCAAATTCTCCTTTTTAAAATGACTGATTAATCCATAATGTTTCCCTCTTCACAAAAAAAATATGTTGCTCGAACCTGCCTTCCCAAGCGATCGCAAATGCGATTGATGGTATTAAGCCTTACTTGAAAAGAATGATAAAGAATATAATCTTCAGGAATAAATCAACAAATGAAAGGCGCAATGTGGTTTGCTGTTGCGAGGCCAGCTCCGGCTAAATTGAAACCGGTGTTAGTTGAAAAGTAGAAAAGAGAAAGGTTTTGAAATTCAGTTTATTACTTAATCTATGCACTTAGATCCATTTTGTCAAGCTGCTTCAGAATGAAAAGCTGCAAACAAATCTGGTGATCTGCTTTCGGAAATTAGATGATTAGCTGCGCTCAATCGACACCTCGCCCACCGATGAGGACACCTGAACCCTGGACCTGCCCCTTGATCGGCAGATTCGGATCGGCACGGGAATCCAATACGATTGGAACGAGGACGTAACCGTATGAGCCGCCTATGAATATTTGGATGCGGGCGAAGCAGAGATCGATCAGGATGGCGGACCCCTCCAGGGCCCTCTCAAGGGTGAATACGATACCAACGCAATTCACTTCTTTGCCGTCAATCTGATCTGGTAATTTTAATCTACTATTGGATTAATAAACGTTATCCACAACTTTCTAATTTTGGGGATAGCGGCTATAAACCCATCATCGCAATAATTTGCACCTTCCGTTTGCTAATCCTAAATTTTTCGAGCACCTTCAAAGATTCATTTAAGGCTATACGTAATTTCTGCGAGGCTCAAATTTAGTATATTTGTCATGACCAATCTAAAATTCAGATCGAAAAAGGCAGGACACGATATATTGCGTTTTGCACCATTTGAAATCTCTTGAGTTTTGGATTTGGATATGAAACAAAAATCCTCATCATTCATTGGACAATCGAAATTTCATGCTTTGGCCAAATAACACAATCTGATTATCCGGAAAGCCTAATTTAACAAATAACCAGTAACTCCCAATCGATTTATCGCTCAATTGAGGTTACTCTAAAAATGGAGACACATAATGCCGCAAGAATCTCTGATTCCGAATATAAAAGCCTGTGTTTTTGATGCTTATGGAACATTGTTTGATGTTCATTCCGCAGTTGGAAAATATAGTGAACGCCTTGGCGAAGTCTCCGATCAGGTGTCAAGTATCTGGCGCACCAAGCAGCTTGAATATACCTGGCTTCGCAGTTTGATGAAAAAGCATGCCGATTTTTGGCAGGTAACCCAGGATGCCCTCGATTACGCACTGGATGTTTTTAATATCATGGACAAACATTTGAGAAACGATCTTATTAACGCCTATCTTGAGCTGGAATGCTATCCCGAGGTGCCGGATACTCTGGTAAAATTAAAAGACAGCGGCCGGCAGATTGCGATCCTTTCCAACGGTTCACCGGCCATGCTCGAGGCTGTGGTTAAAAGCAGCGGGTTGGAAGATTTGGTCCAGATAATATTGTCGGTTGAAATGGTTGGAATTTTTAAACCGGACCCGACTGTTTACCAGCTGGCGGTCGATCGGATTGGGGTAACGGAGGCAGAGATTGTCTTTATGTCCTCCAATGCCTGGGATGCCGTTGGTGCGACGGCCTTCGGCCTTCGAGTCGCATGGATAAATCGGTTTGCCCAGCGGCCGGAACGTTTGCCTTTTCAACCAGATATTGAAATCAAAACGCTGGAAGAATTACCGGGTCTATTAAGTAAGTAGCCACGCCGCAATGGTAATTATGGCCTAATCTCCCATCTCGGCCATATAGTCATCGTAGGTGGTTTCCAGCGCCAGCTTATGCTTGGCTTCCTCCTGGCAAAGGACCTTAAACAGCTTTTTACCTTCCTCACTGTCAGCCTGCTCCAGGAATTGATTGTACAATTTCAGTGCCTTTTCCTCCCGTTTCATGGCCAGCAGCAAAATTTCGTTGTAGGGCATGCCTTCCTCATATTCTAAATCAACTAAATAATCGCTGCGTTTTATATCGGTGATCCATTTAAATTTATATTCTTCCAAACTTTTGGTGACTCCTTTGGTTTTAAATTCCTGCAATATGTTTTCATGTTTTTGTTCCTGGATGGCAAATTCCGCAAACATTTTTTTTGAGCCTGAAAAATCTTCTTCATTTTTGCTTATGTTTTCATAAAACTCAGCAGCTTCGCGTTCCTTTTCAATAGCAAAATCGATAATGGCTTCTATATTCTCAAAATGCATTATGCTCTCCTTTCCTGGCGATCTTAATTCTGTCTCATTGTTGTCTCAATTTGCAACGATCCGATTTGCATGCGTCCTTTAATATCAGGATATTTTGATAGGATCAACTGCTGTGTGATGTGAGAAAATTTTAGGTTGACAAATTTAGGGAAAAAGAATAGCTTGTAGCCTTTTTTCCGATATCACGAGACCCTCCCCAAAAAAACAAGGAGCCCCAAAAATGACAGAATCTGCACGCGAATTTGATTCCGAAAGCGCTCATCCTATGGTTAAAGAAGTGATGGAACGATCGCAGCAGAACTTACTGGCATGTTATCAATGCCGTCGTTGCGCCGCAGGCTGTCCGGTTGGCGAGGAGACCGGCTATATAACGCCGGACCGGTTAATCCGGATGATTGTCCTGGGAGACCGCGAAAACGCACTTAACAACCAGCTGGTTTGGCGATGTGTATCCTGCTACACCTGCGGCACACGCTGCCCCAACGATATCCAGACAGCTAGAATCACCGAGACCATCAAAAAGATCGCCAAAGAAACTCACCTTGATCCCTTAAAACCGAAAGTGGCCCATTTTCATGACACCTTCGTAAATTCAGGTATACGTTGGGGCCGTCTCAATGAAATGGAGTTCATGAGTTTCTACGAGTTAAAGAACACCATAAAAGATCTCAAGCGCCTGAAATTCAAATCCATCTATGATGAGTTGATGGCCAAGACGAAGCTTGGATTGAAAATGGCCAGACGAAAACGTATGCATATGGGTTTTCAGTCAGCCAAGGGGCGCAGCGAGATAAAGCGTCTTTATGAAAAGGCCAAGAAAAAAACGGACTGACAAGAGGTTAATCATGGATATTGGCTATTATCCCGGATGTACGCTGCATGCTTCCTCGTCGCTTTACGATGTTCAAAGTCGGCGGGTATTTAATGAGGTCGGGATTATTCTCAAAGAAATCGAAGATTGGAACTGTTGCGGAGCAACCTCCGCCGGCAAGGTCAATGACTTTTTGGCGCTAGCCATGCCTGCCAGAAATATCGGGATCGCAGAGGCGGATGGGTTTTCAGAAATCGTGATTCCGTGCTCGGCGTGTTACTCGCGGACGCTGGTGGCCCAAAAACGACTCGAAGACGACCCCATTCTGAAAAGCGAGATCAATACCGAACTCACCAAAAAGATCCAGGGAACCATTAAGGTATCCTCAATTTTGGAAGTGCTTCTTACCAAGGTGGCATCCGGTGAACTGGCTGAAAAGGTGAGCCAAAAGCTAAAGGGGCTTAAACCCGCATGCTACTACGGCTGCATGCAGACTCGATTTCCATATAAAGTTCCCGTGCCTGATGATGTGGAAAACCCCCAGGGCATGGAGACGGTACTTAAGGTCCTCGGGGCAAAGCCTCTGGATTGGAGTTATAAAACGGACTGCTGCGGCGCATCCGCCGCCGTTAATGATGAGGAAGCCGCTTTAAATCTGATGGCGCGGATTATGAAAGACGCGGTGGCAAGGGGCGCCAACTGTCTGGTGGTCACCTGTCCCATGTGTCAATTGAATATGGATAGCTATCAGGACCAAATCTGTGAAAAACAGGAAATAAAAGAAAGACTGCCGGTTTATTTCATAACCGAAATGGTCGGGGTGGCAATGGGCGTGAGCGTGGAGGAATTGCAGATCGACAGGCATTTTGTTGAAAGCGCTGAGCTTTTGAAGGAGTTGAATATCATATGAATGAAAAAGAATCCGTAAAAACGACTAAGCGAGGCTCTGTACTGGTTGTGGGCGGTGGTGTCGGCGCCATGCAGTCGGCACTTGATCTGGCAAACAGCGGGTTTAAAGTCCATATCGTCCAGAAAGATTCCTCTATCGGCGGCACCATGGTTATGCTGGATAAAACGTTTCCGACCGGCGACTGCTCAATGTGCATGATCTCTCCCAAGATGGTGGAATTGGGACGCCACTTAAACATTGACATCCATACCTTGGCAGAAGTGGAATCCGTCGAAGGAGAGCCCGGGGACTTCACGGTCAAAGTAAAGCAAAAGCCGCGTTATGTAGATCCGGACAAATGCACCGGCTGCGGAATCTGTGAAGAAAAATGTCCCAAAAAAATTACCAGCGAATACGAGCAGGGTCTGACTGTTCGCAAAGCCATCTTCTCACTTTTCCCCCAGGCCTTGCCGAACACACGCGCCATTGACCGGGATATTTGCATATATTTCAAGAACGGCAAATGCAAGGCCTGTGAAAAGTTCTGTGATGCGGGTGCGATCGATTGGGAAGATACGGGCAAGGAATTTGAGCTGAATGTCGGTGCCGTCATTCTCAGCCCGGGTTTAAATCGGTACGATGCCTCTGTGCGGCCGGAGCTTGGTTTTGGCCGCTGGCCAAACGTGGTTTCATCCATCCAGTTTGAACGGATTCTGTCCGCCTCCGGTCCTTACCAGGGCACGGTCATGAGACCCGGAGATAAAAAGCATCCTAAGAAGGTCGCCTGGATCCAGTGCGTGGGGTCCCGCGATTCTCACAACGCTAACCCCTGGTGCTCATCTGTTTGCTGCATGTATGCCACCAAACAGGCCATGACCGCCAAGGACCATGATCCCGATATTGAACCCACCATATTCTATATGGACATCCGGGCTTTTGGTAAGGATTTCGATAAATACGTGGACCGGGCCAAAGAAGAATACGGTGTGCGTTATCAACGGGCAATGATCTCGGCGGTGCGCGAGGAAGCCGGCACAGGCAACCTCATTATGCGTTATGCCGGTCCGGATGGGACCCTCATCGATGAGAACTTTGACATGGTTGTGCTCTCCATCGGCTTTGAACCCCATGCCGAAGCCGTTGAGTTCGCCAAAATTTTTGGCATCGAGCTCAATGAGCACCGCTTCCCGAAGACTCCCCCATTGATGCCTGTTGAGACGACCCGACCGGGCGTATTTGTTACCGGGATATACCAGGGACCGAAAGATATCCCCGAAACCGTGATGCAGGGCAGCGCGGTGGCCGGCAGCGCCATGGCACTTTTAAGCGAGGCCCGCGGTACTGAGGTTGTCGTCAAAGAGCAGCCGCCTGAAAAGGATATAACGGAAGAGGAACCGCGCATCGGCGTTTTTGTATGCCACTGTGGGATCAATATCGCCAGCGTTGTAGACGTTAAAGGTGTCGCCGCTTACGCTGAAACACTGCCGTATGTGGTTTACGCCGGAAACGATCTTTTTACCTGTTCCCAGGACTCTCAAGAAAAAATGAAGGCGCTCATTGAGGAACACCGTCTTAACCGGATTGTGGTTTCGGCCTGCAGCCCCAAGACACATGAACCGATTTTCCAGGATACCATGGAGGCTTGCGGCCTCAATAAATATCTTTTTGAAATGGCCAATATCCGCAACCAGGATTCATGGGTCCACTCTGAAGCACCCCAGGAAGCAACCGATAAGGCCAGTGAACTGGTGCGCATGGCGGTTGCCCGCGCTGCCACCCTTCATCCGCTTTATGAAAAGCAAATACCGGTTAACCAAAAAGGGCTGGTGGTTGGCGGCGGAGTGGCCGGAATGAATGCCGCTTTGGGATTGGCCGATCAGGATTTCGAAGTTGTTCTGGTAGAAAAGGAAGCCGAACTGGGCGGACTTGCCAAGCGCCTGACGGCCACCATCGAAGGAGCCAATGTAGGTGACTATCTTGATGAGCTGATCAAAAAGGTATCCGCTCATCCTAAAATCGAGGTTCTGACCAACGCGTTGATTATCAGCTTCACGGGTTCCCAGGGAAACTTCACAACCGAAATCCTGGTGGGACCGCAAATGATTCAAAGAAAAATTGATCACGGGGCGGTTATCGTGGCGACGGGGGCCAGTGAATACCAGCCGAAAGAATTCCTTTACGGCCAGAATCCGCGGGTAATGACCCAGCTCGAACTGGCCGAACGACTGCAAAAAGGCGAGGCGGGGGATGCGGCCAAGGTGGTGATGATCCAATGCGTCGGATCCCGCAACGAGGATAACCCCAATTGTTCGAGAATCTGTTGCCAGTCCGCCATTAAAAACGCGCTTCAAATAAAGAAAGTTAATCCTGAAGCAGATATATTTATCCTTTATCGCGATATTCGAACCTACGGCTTATTGGAAGATTATTACGCCGAAGCCAGGCGCCAGGGGATTTTGTTTTTCCCGTTTGATCCTGAAGATCCGCCGGTGGTGGAATCCTCTGAGGACGGGGTACAGGTGAGCTTCAAAGATCAAATGCTGGACCGGCCCCTGACGGTTAAAGCCGACATTCTGGCATTGAGCGCGGGGATGGTTCCGGAAGACACCGAGGAACTCTCATCCATACTCAAACTGGCCCGCAACCCGGAGGGATTTTTTATGGAAGCCCACATCAAGCTGCGGCCGGTAGACATGGCGACCGAAGGGATCTTTGTGTGCGGAACCGCCCACAGTCCCAAGCTTCTGTCCGAAACCATTTCCCAGGCCTATGCCTCGGCTGCCAGGGCGACCACATTTCTTTCCCAGACAGAGTTGACCCTGTCTGCCGTCACGGCACGGGTTGAAGCCGAAAAGTGTGCCTCGTGCCTCGTTTGCGTGCGGTCATGTCCTTATAATGTGCCCAAAATCAATGAGGAGGGCGTCAGTGAAATTGACGCGGCAACCTGCCATGGGTGTGGGATCTGTGCGGCCGAGTGCCCGGCCAAAGCCATTCAGCTCAGCTGGTACGAGGATGAGCAGATCATGTGTAAAGTAGATGCGCTCCTGGAAGGAGTCTTGTAGAATTCGGAAGGCGGAATTTGGAATTTAGATTTTGGATTGCGGAATAAAATAGATAGAATTCCTTAACTTTAGGCACTTTAGGCATTTTAGATCACTTTAGGCATTTTTTTGAGAGGAAATTATGAGTAAGGATTTTGAAGCGATCATTATTGCATTCTGCTGTAATTTCTGAGGCTATACCGCCGCGGACCTGGCAGGTTCGATGCGATTACAATATCCGCCAAATATCAGAATTGTGCGTGTACCGTGCAGCGGAAAGGTCGATCTGATTCATATTCTGCGTGCCTTTGAAAAAGGAGCGGATGGTGTTTGTGTATTGGGATGTTTGGAAGGTGACTGTCACTTTAACAGCGGCAACCTTATGGCCCGCCGACGGGTTGAACAGGCACAGGAAATTTTAAACTCCATCGGCATCGAAGGGGAACGGGTGAGAATGTACAACCTGTCATCCAGTGAAGGCCCGCGCTTTGCCCAATATGCAACCGAATTCACCGAGGAAATCAATGCGCTTGGGCCCAATCCGGTCAAACTGGCCAAAAACAAGGCGGCCTAGGGTCCATTCCAAAAGCAAATTAGAGGGGTTTGATTAAATGATAGTTGCAGATAAAAAACCGATTGAGGAAATCATCGAATATCTCAAGGTTCACACCAACATCCTGGTATTGGGCTGCAACGAATGCGTTACTGTCTGTGAGGCCGGAGGCAAAAAAGAGGTAGCGGTTCTGGCTTCGGCTTTGCGGATGCATGCCCGGAAAGAGGGAAAAGAGGTCAAAATCGAGGAGATTACCCTCGAAAGACAATGTGATCGTGAGTATTTGGATGAAATACGCGACGTAATCGACCAGTATGATGCCGTGGTCTCCCTTGCCTGCGGTGTTGGGGTCCAGTTTACCGCCGAACAATACCACAGCACACCGGTGTATCCGGGTGTGAATACCTGCTTTATGGGAGCTACCGAAGAACGCGGCCTCTGGACGGAACGCTGCCAGGGCTGCGGACAATGTATTCTGGCCACAACCGGGAGCATCTGCCCGGTATCCCGCTGCGCGAAGCGGCTTTTTAACGGCCCCTGCGGCGGCTCCACCGATGGTCGGTGTGAGATCAACGCCGAGGTGGACTGCGCCTGGCAGTTGATTGTCGATCGTCTCAAGGCGCTAGACAGACTCGACGAATACGAAAAGTTGTGCCCCTTAAAGGACTGGTCGACGGACAGGGCAGGGGGGCCCAGAAAAGTTGTAAGGGAGGATGTGCAGCAATGAGTGTAAAGACACCGAGCAAACTGGAAAAGATTCTCAGTGAAGGTCATCTGGCCGTTACCTCCGAGTGTGGACCGCCCCGCGGCAGTAACCCCGAGCACATTATTAAAAAAGCGGAGTTGATCAAAGACCATGTGGATGCAATCAACATCACCGACAACCAGACCTCGATGACCCGCTTGTGCAGTCTGGCGTCCTGCATCCGCCTTAAACTCATGGGGCTGGAACCGGTTCTTCAGATGGTAACGCGCGATCGCAATCGCATTGCCTTGCAAAGCGATATTCTCGGGGCGGCCTCCTTTGACATCAACAACATCCTGTGTTTATCCGGCGATCATCAGAGCTTTGGTGATTGTGCCCAGGGCCAGAATGTGCATGATATTGATTCGATCCAGCTGATTCAGGCCGTGCGGCATATGCGCGACGAGGGCAAGTTTTTAGGGGGCGATGACCTTGATGGCAGTCCCCAGATGTTCGTCGGCGCGGCCGCCAATCCGTTTGCCGATCCGTTTGAGATTCGGGTCCCGCGCCTGGCGAAAAAGATTGCCGCCGGAGTCGAGTTCATCCAGACCCAGTGTATTTATAATTTGGACAAATTTGAAGAATGGATGAAGGGCGTGCGCGAACGCGGGCTGCATGAAAAAGTGTATATTTTAGCCGGCATGACCCCCATGAAGAGCGTCGGGATGGCCAAGTATATGCAGAAGCGTGTTCCCGGAATGGATGTGCCGGATGAAATTATTAAGCGTCTCCAGGGGGTTGAGAAGGGCCAGCAGGCCGCTGAAGGCATCAAAATCTGTATAGAAGCCATTGAGCGTCTCAAGGAAGTCGAAGGTGTGGCCGGCTTTCATGTCATGGCAATCGAATGGGAAGAAAAGGTCCCTGAAATCGTCGAAGCCGCCGGTCTGCATCCGCGGCCGAATGTCGATTAAGCCCCTTTAGAAAATACTGAAAGCAAAACCCTGCTTCGTTTTTAATGAGGCAGGGTTTTTTATTTATCCATATAGTATAATATGGGTTGACTAATTATACTTTAAAGAATAAAAGTATAATATAAATTTTGTTAGCTCAATATTTTTATATTTTAGAGAAAATATGAAACTAGAAGATTTTAAAGCCGGCAGTTCTCGGCAACAATTTCAATATCAAAGTTTTACCCCTACCTCGGCCAATCACGTTTGGTATTGGGAAGACCCCCAAATAAATACGTTGCTTGAATCTGCAACCCGAAATCTGAGTGAGTTAAATGCTTTTTCATTGCTAGTCCCGGATGTCGATCTGTATATCCAAATGCATATCGTAAAAGAAGCCAACACGTCAAGCCGAATAGAGGGTACCAGAACTCAAATGGACGAAGCCGTAATGGATCAGGAGCAGATAGATCCGGAAAAACGCGATGACTGGCAAGAAGTCCAAAATTATATTCAGGCGATGAATGAAGCCTTGGATGAGTTAAGCCGGTTGCCGCTATCGAACCGGTTGCTGAAAAAAACCCATGCCATATTGTTACGGGGCGTGCGGGGTGAACACAAAATTCCCGGAGAATTTCGCCGAAGCCAGAATTGGATAGGCGGTACCAACCTGAAAGATGCAATTTATATCCCACCAGGTCATGATGAGGTTTCGGAGTTGATGGCAGATCTTGAAAAATTTTGGCACAATGATAAAATCGAAGTTCCACATTTGATTCGTATTGCCATTAGTCATTACCAATTTGAGACCATTCATCCCTTTTTAGATGGAAACGGGCGAATCGGTCGCCTATTAATTACCCTCTATTTAGTCAGCAAAGGGTTCCTGAACAAACCGTCATTATATCTTTCCGATTTCTTCGAAAGAAACCGGGTTGCTTATTATGATTCTCTTACAGCCGTTAGAATATCTGACAATATGATTCAGTGGGTTAAATTTTTTCTAACCGCAATTATCAAAACCGCTGAAAAAGGTCAGCAGACCTTTAGAGATATTCTGGATCTAAGGGATGAGATGGCTGGAAAAATAGTGTCGCTCGGACGCAAAGCGGAAAATGCCCGCAAACTAATCATACATTTATACCGGAAACCGGTTCTGAGTGGTTCCGCAGCACCCAAACTGCTGGGCGTGACGCCGCGCGCTGCGAATGCCCTGATCAATGATCTAGAGAGACTGGATGTGTTAAAGGAAATAACGGGTTTTAAAAGAAACCGGGTTTATGTGTTTGAAGAATATTTGAGACTTTTTCGATAATAATGGACGCTCTTCAGCAGTTTAATTGTACTTTTACGATTTAAAGTATAATATAAAAATTCAGAACAACTATTTAGCGGTTCAAAGTACAATAAAAATAAAACTTGGGGGCGTCCATGAAATTATAAAACTTGTAAAACTTGGGGACGTCCATGAAATTATGTAAAACTTGGGGAC
>JAQYWI010000422.1 GCA_030145015.1 Desulfobacterales bacterium | reverse complement strand
AGATTGGTTCGAGGGTAGACCCAAAATAGAAAATATGCAGTATCTTTCGCGAATTGCTGCAAACTATAATAGTTTAATAGAAGCCCTGCCGTTTACGGAAAAAGAATACATAAATTTAGATAAAAGGTCTTTTTTGGCAAGTATCGTTAAGGCTGGCAGGTACTATTCTAAATTACTTTAACCTAAACTGAGCGCTTGCAACTATTCAGGGGGCAGGAATGCCACCGCTGCTAAATCAGTGAAAATACCAGTGACGGAGACACCGAAGTGAAGGGGAAATGACTGCCCCCTGAACACATACGAGCGTTTTAAATCGCGTCATTTCGTGTTTTTAGAGAAATAAGTCATTCTTTCAACAGGTTGTGATGTTCTGCCAATAGACATGTTTCGATCCATTGGGTGAAAACTGTTTCAAGAAAAAATGACACCATTTAAAACCCTTCGAATTGCCGATCTTACCGCAGTTCCCCGCTGAATATATTTTTCTTCGTGTCTTAGTGACTTCGTGGCAATGAATGGCGGTGAGAAAAAGTTTTGCCACAAAATGCGTAAAAATTACTTTTAAGAAACTAAGAAAGATAAAATCAATCATGAACACTTCAACAGCAAAGCATTTAGATTTTCTCTCTGAAATTAGCGAGATGAAGCGGATCTATTCGGTAATTGAAAATTCTCTTCTCAAAAACGATTCTGTATGCCTGGTGATTACAAGTGGCCTTCCAGATGAGGGTAAAACAACCATAGCTACAGGGCTTGCTGCAATCGCAGCTAGTCGGCGTAACCTGCGTGTTCTGGCAGTTGATTTTAATTGGTATAAGCCTGCCCTTCACAAGTGGTTTGGATTGGCCCAGACATTTGCCGCCAATGACCTTGATCGGGGAAAATCAATTCTGGATTCGGTGCAATCGACACATCTGAAGAATCTGGACATTTTAACAGCTAGTTTGGCCAGTCATAATGATGTTAATTGGGGCGAAGACGTGAATCGGCCGGGTAAAGATATCGTCACCCAGGCACGTGAAGCTTATGATATTGTCATTGTCGATTCGTCTTCCATATTTCCGGTCAATCGCAACATGATTGACCCGGTTGCCATCTCAATGGATGCTGACGGCGTGGTATTGGTTACCCTGGCCAATGTGACGCCACGTCAAAAAATAAAACACGCCCGGATGTTACTCGAAACCGCCGGAGCTCATGTTGTTGGTGTGGTTGTCAATCAGTGGAAAAACCCATTATTTTAATAAAATCGTTACACGATTTTATTTGGGAGAATATAATGCATTTTAACATTAAAAGGTATTTTTACGGGATATCAAAACGCAGGTTCTGGCTATTGCTCATACTTTTTCCTCCAATGTTCTATATTTTTGTGTCTGCAGGTTACACGGATCGCTTTTCAATTATACAGAATATTTCCATATCAAAAGATTTACCCTTGGCATTGGCTTCAGGTCCTGCCGGACTTAAGCAGATAAAGGAAATTGTTTCCCATCCGGATGATTTTTTCCTGAATAATTTTGCAGTCAGAAAATTGTACACCAAAATCTATGTGGGTACGGCCGTATATCGGGCTGATGGTCAGTTTCGAAATCTATTGGAGATGATCAAAAATTATATGTCCATTGAAATGCCCTCTGAAAACATTGCTATAATAGCTTTTTACGGTAAGGACAAGGCCATTGGACAAACTTTGGTAAGCTATTATGCGAACCGCTTAATCCAAAAGGGCAAAGAAGGGCTCGTTCGAAGCAAGCATAAAGAATCCAGTTTCAAGCTTCCGGTTTTGATGGGCAATATGGAGATTAATGAGCATCGTACCTTGTGGCGACCTGAACGTCTTGTCCCTTTGGTACTAGTCACCTTTATTTCTGTGATCGGTGTTTTAATAGTTTTGGCAGTGCTTGAATGGTCTGACCCATCCTTTAAATCCGAACGCCAGGTCGCACAATACCTTGAGCTTCCCATTCTTGGGTCCCTTCCGGATCTCAACAAGATTTCTACAGCCCTGAATTCGAAACGCGAAAGCTGATCCGGACAAGCCGGAAAAGTTAAAAGTGATCTAAGGTTAAAAGTGATCTAAAGCCCGCCCTGGTG